>DATLQP010000043.1:0-24026 GCA_035535155.1 Propionibacteriaceae bacterium | reverse complement strand
ATAGTGCTGGGCTGCGCATGAGGATAAAGTGCCGATTCGTGAGCGCTGCACCTACCGGGGAACAGTACGAGATCAATTCCGGAAACCATCGCGCGGTGGTCACTGAGGTCGGCGCCACGCTGCGTCGCTTCTCGGTCGACGAGCGTGATGTCGTACACGGCTTCGATGTCACGGAGACGATCAAGGGAGGACGCGGGCAAAATCTGATCCCATGGCCGAACCGAATACGCGACGGCCGCTACACCTTCAACGGGGTCACTCAGCAGCTGGCGCTCACCGAACCGGCTCGGCACAACGCGAGCCATGGGCTGGCACGCTACGTGCCGTGGGTTCTGGTTGAGCAGCAGGCCGACACGGTCGTCAATCGGGTACGCATCCATCCGCAGCCCGGCTGGTCCGGCACGCTGGACGCAACGATCACCCATCGCGTCAGTGCGGACGGCTTGACGGTGACGGTCGAAGCAACCAACCTCAGCGACGAGGAACTGCCCTTCGGGTACGGCGCGCACCCGTACCTGACAGTGGGCGAATCGAGCGTCGATGAGGTCCAGCTGACCGTGCCCGCCGCCTCCTACCTGGAGGTCGACGATCGGCTGCTGCCAGCCAGACTCTCGGCGGTTGACGGTACGGTCTACGACCTGCGCCGCAGCACGGTCCTGGGGTCGGCGAACCTCGACACAGCCATGACTGACCTGACACGCGATTCGGACAGGCGCTGGCGAATCAGACTAACCCTGGGCGACCGCTACGCCGAGCTATGGGGGGACGAGACCTTTGCATGGACGCAGGTCTTTACCGGAGGTCCCAACCGAGACGCGGGCGTGGCTGTCGAACCGATGACCTGTGGACCGAACGCGTTCAACGCAGGTCCGACTCACGACGATCTGAGGGTGCTAGCTCCACAAGAGACATTCGTCGGGCAATGGGGAATTACTGGCAGATAGGCTCGGGAAGCTCCAAGCCACAAGCCACAAGCGTCAAGCATCAACCTGAGCTTGTAACCGAAACTCCACACGTTTCCGTGCGTCCCCCCAGACAGTCGTCTAGGGTCGGGCGCATGACGAAGTCTGAAGTTTCGTCACCGGAAGCACTTTCTCAAGCCACCCCGCCCTCGGATCCGCTGCCCGACCCGACCACGGGGCCGTCGGTTGCGCCAGATCATCTCGGCGAACCCTTGGTGGTGCTCAGCGAGGTCAACAAGCACTTCGGTGAGCTCCATGTGCTTCAAAAGATCGACCTCACCGTCCGCAAGGGTGAGGTCGTCGTGATCCTTGGGCCATCCGGCTCCGGCAAATCGACCCTGTGCAGAGTCATCAACCGCCTGGAAACGATCGAGTCAGGAACTATCAGCATCGACGGTCAGAACCTGCCGGAAGAAGGCAAGGCATTGGCCCAGCTGCGTGCCGACGTCGGGATGGTGTTCCAATCCTTCAATCTCTTCGCTCACAAGACGGCCTTGGAGAACGTCACCCTTGGCCCGATCAAGGTCCGGAAGATGTCGGCCGGTGCCGCCAAGAAGCGCGGCATGGAGTTGCTCACGCGCGTCGGGGTCGAGTCGCAGGCTGAGAAGTACCCGGCTCAGCTGTCCGGCGGCCAACAGCAACGCGTGGCCATCGCTCGGGCGCTCGCGATGGATCCCAAGGTGATCTTGTTCGACGAACCCACTTCGGCCCTGGACCCAGAAATGGTCAATGAGGTTCTCGACGTCATGGTCGCACTCGCCCGCCAGGGCATGACGATGATCGTGGTTACCCACGAGATGGGCTTTGCCCGTAAGGCCGCCAACCGGGTGGTCTTCATGGATGATGGTCAGATCGTCGAAGAGGCGGAACCAGAGGCGTTCTTCACCAACGCGCAAAGCACCCGAGCGAAGGATTTCCTCGGCAAGATCTTGACCCAGTGATCACCGTGTCCGATCTGGATTTATTACCTCCTACGAATCGGACACGCAGCTACTCATCTGTCCCACCTCGAGCCGGCCAACGCCCTTGGCTGCAAATGAAAGGAGAGTAATGCATATCAGCAAAAGGACTCTCGTCGTGTTGGCGGGAGCCGCCCTGGCGGGCACCATGGCTTCATGTGGTGGCGGGAGCGCCGGAGGCACATCAGGTGACACCCTCACTGTGGGCATCAAGTACGACCAGCCTGGCCTTGGCCAGAAGGTTGGCGAGGACTACAAAGGCCTCGATGTCGACGTTGCACGCTACGTCGCGAAAGAACTCGGCTTCGAGGGCGACAAGGTGATCTTCAAGGAAACGCCCTCCGCGCAGCGCGAGACTGCAATTCAAGGCGGACAGGTCGGATTGATCTTCGCCACCTACTCCATCACTGATGCCCGTAAGGAGAAGGTGTCCTTCGCCGGCCCCTACTTCGTTGCCGGCCAAGCTCTGCTGGTGAAGGCAGACGACGCCGCCATCACCGGGCCGGAGGCGATGAAGGACAAGACACTCTGTTCTGTCACTGGTTCGACCCCGGCGGAGAAGATCAAGAAGGAGTACGCCACGACGGTGAAGCTGTTCGAGCAGGACACCTACTCCAAGTGCGTAGAGGCTCTCATCGGCGGCACCGTGGATGCTGTCACCACCGACAACGTGATCTTGGCCGGATTCGCGGCGCAACCGCAGTACGCGGGCAAACTCAAGGTTGTCGGCAAGCCGTTCTCGACGGAGAGATACGGCGTCGGCTTGAAGAAGGGCGACGTCGAGCTGTGCAACAAAGTGAATGCGGCTCTTGAGAAGATGGTGTCCGACGGATCCTGGGAGAAAGCGGTCGAAGCCAATGTCGGCCCGTCGAACTTCAAGGTCGATACCTCGACCAACCCGCCGAAGCCGGACGCCTGCGCATAAGTTCCCGGCTGCTAAGGCTGTGAACGTGCTCGAGCGTGACTGGGGCCGGCAGACTGTCGGCCCCCAAGTCGCTAAGGGGGTTTTGGATGCTTGATGGTCTCTCCCAGCTCCTCGCCGAGTACAACGTGCTCGGCGCCTTCTGGATGACCATCAAGTTGACTCTTGCTTCCGCTGTCGGGTCGCTGGTGATCGGTACGGTCATCGCGATCATGCGGGTGTCGCCGATTGCCGTGCTGCGCGCTGGAGGAACGACGTACGTCACGCTGGTGCGCAACACACCACTGACGCTGATCGTGTTCTTCTGTGCCTTCGGCTTCTACATCACGTTGCAATACCGGATCGGGGCTCAGAGCTCACCCATCGACGTAGAGAACTTCCGCTGGGCGGTTCTCGCGCTTGCCGTCTACCACGCAGCCTTCGTCGCTGAGGCGCTGCGGAGTGGGATCAATACCGTCCCGAAGGGTCAGGCCGAAGCCGCTCGGGCTCTCGGCCTGGACTTCGGCGCAACTTTGTACAACGTGGTGCTGCCCCAAGCGTTTCGCGGCGCCATCGCCCCGCTGGGAAATGTGCTGATCGCACTGACCAAGAACACCACAGTCGTCGCCACCATCGGCGTGGCCGAGGCGTCGTATCTGATGAAGGGAATGATCGAGTTCCGTCCGGACTTGATCTACGCCATCTTCGTGATCATGGCGACCGGCTTCGTGGTTTTGACGCTGCCCGTCGGCATCGGCTTCACCACCTTGTCCCGGCGACTGGCGGTCAAGCGATGAGTGCCGAAGCAAGTGTGCTGTTTGATGCTCCGGGGCCCAGAGCTCGACGTCGCTACTTCGTCATTGCAGTGATCGGCACTCTGGCCATCCTTGCGCTGCTCTATCTCCTGGTCAGGGCGCTTGCCGCCAAGGACCAGTTCAGCGCGGCGAAGTGGAGTCCGTTCCTCGATCCGGTGACCTGGACCTCCTACCTGTTGCCGGGTCTGAGAGCCACCTTGATCGCGGCCTTCTTCTCCATCACGCTTGCGATCGTCTGCGGAATCCTGCTGGGCATGGGCCGGCTATCCGAAACGGCGCCAGTGCGGTGGGCCTGCGGCGTTTTCGTAGAGTTTTTCCGGGCCGTTCCAGTGCTGATGATGATGCTCTTCGCCTATTACGTCTTCCTCTTCGGCATTGGGGTCTCTGGCGATATCCTTCCGCTGCTAGGCGTCATCGCGGGACTCACGTTCTACAACTCCTGCGTTATCGCTGAGCTGATTCGCTCCGGCGTCGGATCGCTGCCAAAGGGTCAGCAAGAGGCGGCTCTGGCTATCGGGCTCACGCCCTTCGCTACCTTGCGTCTGGTGCTGTTGCCGCAGGCCATCACCATCATGCTGCCCTCGATCGTCAGTCAACTCGTGGTGGTCTTGAAGGACTCGGCGCTGGGATTCCTGATCTTGTATCCGGAGCTGGTCCGCAGCGGACAAACCTTGGCCTCGCTGAAGGGAAACCTCATCCCTACCTTCATCGTGGTGGCCGCCATCTTCATCATCATCAACTACCTGCTTACCCGACTCGCCCGTTACCTGGAACGCCGACTGCAGACCCGGCGACGCGGCCCGAAGGTCGCTGTGTCCGAAACAATCGTGAGCCCGTCGATGGCTCCAGGAGGTGCGCTGACGGCGCCCGGCCAGGCCTAACGAGCGGTCTCGGTTGCTCGGGATTCCCTGACCACCGTCACTTTGATTTGGCCTGGGTAGGTCAGCTCCTCTTCGATCTGCTTGGCAATGTCCCGAGCCAGAACTTGTGCCTCGATGTCATCGACGACGTCCGGCGCCACCATGACCCGAATTTCGCGTCCCGCCTGCATTGCGAACACCTTGTCGACGCCGTCACGCGCAGCGGCAATTTCTTCCAGCCGCTCGAGCCGCTGGACGTACGCCTCGATGCTTTCCCGCCGAGCGCCCGGACGGCTACCGCTGATGGCGTCGGCCGCCTGCACGAGAACAGCCTCAACGGTGCGTACCTCGACCTCGTTGTGGTGCGCCTCGATGGCATGCACGACATCGGGATGCTCACCGTACTTGCGAGCCAGATCGGCACCGACGATCGCGTGTGAGCCCTCCACCTCGTGCGTCAGAGCCTTACCGATGTCATGCAGAAACGCGGCCCGCTTGCAGGAGGCCACATCGAGGCCAAGCTCGGCGGCCATCAGCGCCGCGATGTGCGCACTCTCCACAAGATGCTTGAGGACGTTCTGCCCGTACGACGTCCGGTAGCGCAGCGTGCCGAGCACAGGGACGAGCGCTGGATGGAGGTCAGTGATGCCAATCTCGGCCATCGCATCTTCGGCCGCCCGCAGACACTGCGCCTGAATCTGACTCTTGCTCCGCTCGTGTACTTCCTCGATGCGGGCGGGATGAATGCGGCCATCCGCCACCAGCTCGGTCAACGTCATCCGGGCCGTCTCGCGCCGAATCGGATCGAAGCAGGACAGCAGAACTGCTTCTGGCGTGTCATCGATCATCACGTTGACGCCGGTCACCTGTTCGAACGTCCTGATATTGCGGCCCTCCCGACCGATGATCCGACCCTTCATGTCGTCTCCCGGGAGGTGGACCGCCGAGACGACCGACTCCGAGGTCAGCTCAGATGCCAGACGTTGGATGGCAACCACGATGATCTGTTGTGCTCTCGCGTCTGCTTCGCGGACTGCCTGGCGTTCGATATCGCGAGCAACGAGCACGGCCTGGCGCTTCGCATCATGAGTGACCGCCGTTACCAACTCGGCCTTTGCTTGCTCCGCGGTCAGACTTGCAATCCGCTCCAGAGAGGTCTGCTGCTCGGCCTCGAGATCCGCCAGCGTCCGTCGCTGAGTCTTCAGCTCATTCTTGAGGTCCTCAAGTTGTCGACCCTTTTCCTCCAGCATGCGAATGTCGGCGTCGAGGCGCTCTTCTCGATCCGAGAGTCGTTGTTCGCGACGCTCGAGGTCGGAACGTTGCTCCCTGAGCTCGGTTCGTCGAGCCCGTGATTCCTCTTCAGCTCCTGTCCGCGCAGCCTCGGCGGAGGCGAGCAACCTCTCGGCTTTGGCGCGAAGCTCCTCAGCCTCGGCCTCCGAGCGTGCTAGCTCATCGGCACGATCTATCTGCACACCAGGTGCTATCTGCGAACCAGAGGCGATCGTTGGACCAGTGCCGGACCGGACAGCCGATGCATTTGGGCGAACTGTTCCAGTGTGGTAGCTACCGGCATTGGTACGGCTCCGCCGCGCCATGACGACTGTCGCGAAGGCAACGACGACTATAAGCAAGAAAAGGCCAACAACTACAAGTGCTTCAAAGACCCCGCTCACGGTAGCGCTCCTGTCTACACGCTCACGCGTGTACTCAAGAGGATCCGCAACGCAAAATGCACACCAGCCACGCTCCGTTACTGAAGGCGGCCCTTTTTACTCCCTTTGATTTGAAAACAAAGAACTGCTTGTAAGTTGCTGTTCCGGAGCATTCCGTCGATCCGGAGTTTCGTCATATCGTACGGGCGTTGTCAGATACCTCGTGTTGGCAGAGTATGTCCGCTTACGCCCCTGGTCAAGCCACAAATGTGAGGTCCTGCTACTGGGCCGCGCGCCTGGCCGCTCAATCCCTTAACACGTCGCTCAGCACTCGTGAAATGACGGCGCTATCGAATCCGCGACGGCTGAGCACTCCCGCCAGCCGCCGCTGCTGTACGTCCCGTGCAAGTGAGCTCATCGCTCTCCGTTTGCGCTCGACTAGCTCACGCGCAGACGCGAATTCGTCCGCGCGGTCGACATTCTCGAGCGCCCTGTCGATGTCGACTCGCTCGACTCCCTTCGCCTCCAGTTCTCGCCGAAGCGCCCGACGGGAAAGGTGGCGTCGCTGCTGCCGTGAGGCGACCCAATCAACTGCGAAGGAAGCGTCGTCGACCAGACCGACTTCTTGCAATCGGTCAAGCACCGCATCCTTCACGCTCTTGGCCACGTTCTTGCCCTGAAGCGCCTTGTCAAGCTCGTGTCGGGTGTGTGCTCGCGTCGTCAATTTGCGCAACGCGATCGCGCGAGCCGCAGACTCCGCATTCGCATCACCATCTTGAGGTTCGGTAGACCCCTTGGACGGAGGTCCAGCTGTTGCCCCGATGGTCACTTCGCGGTCTCGGCCAACGTCGTTCTGCTGCTCAACGGGCTGCTGCTCGATCGACACTGGTTAGAACTCCACCTCGCCGGTAACCGGATCGATCCCCGCAGGCAGGTCGATTTTGGGGCCGATGCCCATCCGCTCCTTGATTTTCTTCTCCAGCTCATCTGCCAGATCGGGATTGTTTCGCAGGTAGCTGCGAGCATTCTCACGACCTTGACCCAATTGATCGGCATCATAGGTGAACCAAGCCCCAGCCTTGCGAATGATTCCGGTGTCGACACCTAAATCAATCAGACTACCCTCGCGGCTGATTCCCCGCCCATAAAGAATATCGAACTCAGCCTGCTTGAATGGTGGCGCCACTTTGTTTTTGACAACCTTGACTCGGGTACGGTTGCCGACCATTTCCTGACCGTCTTTGAGTGTCTCAATACGACGTACATCCAGCCGCACTGATGAGTAGAACTTCAGCGCACGGCCACCCGTCGTCGTCTCGGGCGATCCAAACATCACCCCGATCTTCTCGCGGAGCTGGTTGATGAAGATCGCAGTGGTGCCCGCACCGCTCAAGGCGCCGGTCATCTTCCTGAGGGCCTGGCTCATGAGTCGTGCCTGCAGACCAACATGGCTGTCGCCCATCTCCCCCTCGATCTCGGCCCGCGGCGTCAATGCGGCTACCGAGTCGATCACAATCAGCGACAAGGCGCCCGAGCGAACCAACATGTCGGCAATCTCCAACGCCTGCTCGCCGTTGTCGGGCTGGCTCACCAGAAGTGAGTCGGTGTCGACGCCGAGACGGCCCGCGTACTCGGGATCCAGCGCATGCTCGGCATCGATGAATGCACAAATCCCTCCGTCCGCTTGAGCGTTGGCGATCGCGTGCAGGGCCACGGTGGTCTTGCCGCTTGACTCAGGACCGTAGATCTCCACGACCCTGCCTCGCGGTAAACCGCCAATGCCAAGAGCCACATCAAGGGCGATAGAGCCGGTGGGAATGACCTCGATCGGCGCCCGGACCTCGTCACCGAGGCGCATGACCGATCCCTTTCCATACTGTTTATCGATCTGCGCGAGTGCTGCCTCCAGTGCTTTCGCGCGGTCGTCCGTGGCCATCGTGATCCTTCCCTGTCCGTCGGGCAGGTCCTGTGCTCAGGTACTGCCTGTCTTCTCTAAAGGCTGTTGTCTCTAAAAGCTGTCTCTAAAAGCTGTTGTGGTTGAAAGTCTTGTCAAAGTCTTGTGCTGTGACCCTAAGGAAGGACACTGACAATCGTTCGGTCACACGGGATTCTGTGGACAACCAATCCTGACCCCTGGTGGATAACCTACCGAACGTTTGTTCGAACTTGGTACGACGACACGCCGCCGCTCAGCCTGGCATCGCCGTAGCTACCCCGACTGGATCCAAGGCACTCAGCGGTCCCGCGCCGGTAGCTCGAGCGCAGCCCACACAGCTCGCCAAATGATCTTGCACGGTATGCCGTCGGCCAGCGCCTGAACGACGGTGCGCTGGTCCAACGCCGCGAGGCTGTACTCCGACGCCCACACCCGGAAGTAACCCGCACCGAGGTGCACCTGTAGGCGCTGCCAGAGCTCGGTTTCCTTCATAGCCGCCATTCTGCCTGCCACCCGACGATGAGCGGCGAGGCAGCCACGGTGCCGTGGTTAGCACTGTCAGTCCTCGAGGGCAAGATGGACGACGTGCGTGCTGATCCACTGGAGGTCTTTTCGCCGGCGACTGCGACCTGGTTCCGGGAGGTCTTCGCACGCCCGACACCTGCGCAGGTTGGGGCATGGCAGGCCATCTCCGCCGGCGAGAACGCCTTGGTCATCGCACCAACCGGTTCCGGCAAGACGCTTGCGGCCTTCCTTTGGGCGCTGGATGATCTGACCCGCTCGCCCCAGCCCAGCGCCAAGCAGCGCTGCCGAATTCTTTACGTTTCTCCTCTCAAGGCCCTCGCGGTCGATGTCGAGCGAAACCTCCGGGCGCCGCTGGCGGGCATCACACAGACTGCCTTGCGGCTGGCGCAAACACCGCCGAACGTGACAGTCGGCGTGCGCTCCGGTGATACCTCGGCGGCCGATCGGCGAAGTCTCCTCAGCCGCCCGCCGGACATCCTGATCACCACGCCAGAGTCGCTGTTCCTGATGCTGACCTCCGCCGCTCGTGATCTCCTCCGATCGGTCCGCACGGTGATCATCGACGAGGTGCACGCTCTGGCCGGAAGCAAACGCGGAGCTCACCTCGCGCTGTCCCTCGAGCGGCTGGAGGACCTTACCTCCTCCGATGGGGGTTCGGCGTCGGGGAAGCATCACCTGCAGCGGATCGGTCTCTCTGCCACGGTGCGGCCACCCGAGCGTGTTGCCGCTTTTCTCGGTGGGTCGCGTCCGGTGGGGGTCGTCGCGCCTCCGGCGGACAAGTCGTGGGATCTCTCCATCGTGGTTCCCGTTGAAGACATGAGCGATCTCGGTGCGACCGCGTCGACCCCGACCATCGCGGCGCCGTCAAGCCTGGATGACGAGCAACCTCCACCTAAACCACCCTCGATCTGGCCGCACGTGGAGAACCGGATCCTCGACCTCATAAGTCAGCACCGCTCAAGCATCGTGTTCGCCAACTCACGACGGCTCGCGGAGCGGCTGACCGCACACCTCAACGACCTCCAGGCCGAGCGCCTCGGCGATACCACCGACCCTTCTTACCCACCGCCTGCGCAGGTGATGGCTCAGTCCGGCGCGTCCGGCGGGCGCGACGGCAGCACAACTCCGGTGATCGCCCGAGCTCACCACGGCTCCGTCAGTAAGGAGCAGCGCGCCCAAATCGAGAACGATCTCAAGACAGGACAGCTGCCGTGCGTGGTAGCGACCTCGTCACTGGAGCTCGGCATCGACATGGGCGCGGTCGACGTCGTCGTTCAAGTTGAGGCGCCGCCGTCCGTGGCCAGCGGCCTGCAGCGGGTGGGTCGGGCCGGCCATCACGTAGGCGCGACGTCCCGCGGAGTGTTCTTCCCCAACCATCGTGGCGATCTGATCGCCTCGGCAGTCGTTGTGGAACGGATGCGGCAGGCAGCGATCGAGGAAGTCGCCGAGTTGCGCAATCCCCTGGACGTGCTAGCCCAGCAAATCGTGGCCATCGTCGCGGTCGAGGACGCAAAGGCAGAGGAGCTGTACGCCTTGGTGCGCCGGGCGGACAGCTTCCGGCAGCTGCCCTACAGCGCCTTCGAGGCGGTGCTCGACATGCTGAGCGGCCGCTATCCCAGCGAAGAATTCGCCGAACTCCGGCCGCGCCTGGTCTGGCATCGCGACACCGGCGTTCTGGCGGCTCGTCCTGGAGCACAGCGGCTCGCCGTCACCTCCGGCGGCACGATTCCTGATCGCGGATTGTTCGGAGTCTTTCTGGTTGGTGAGGGAAACGCCTCGGGGAGGCACGCCCCGGGGCGCCGGGTCGGCGAGCTCGATGAGGAGATGGTCTACGAAACTCGAGTGGGCGACGTGTTTACCTTGGGCACGACGAGCTGGCGGGTTGAGCAGATCACCCACGATCAGGTGTTGGTCTCCCCCGCCCCAGGCGCTCCGGGACGGCTGCCGTTCTGGAAAGGCGACGCACCGGGTCGCCCGTTGGAGCTGGGACGGGCGTACGGCAGGTTCGTTCGCGAAGTCGGTGCATTGCGCCCTGACGCCGCGCGAGCGCGACTAGCCGAGGCCGGGCTGGATGAGTTTGCCGCCGGCAACCTGGTCTCCTACCTCGCCGAGCAGCAAGCAGCGACTGGCTCACTGCCCACCGATCAAACGGTGATCTTCGAGCGGTTCCGCGACGAGCTCGGTGACTGGCGGGTCTGCGTCCACTGTCCGCTGGGCACTGGCGTGCTCAGCCCCTGGGCGCTCGCGGTCGAGCGCGCCGCCCGAGAACGCTATGGCATGGAGGTGCAGGCTACGGCGACGAATGACGGCATGGTGCTGCGCGTCCCCGACACCGAGTCCGAGCCACCCAGCGCCGAGTTGCTCGTATCGGATCCGGACATCCTCGAGTCCGTCATCAGCGACGAAGTCGGCTCGTCGGCGCTCTTCGCCGCCCGCTTCCGGGAGAACGCCGCCCGCGCTCTGCTGCTGCCCCGGCGAGATCCCAAGTCGCGCTCGCCGCTGTGGCAGCAGCGGATGCGCTCCGCCCAACTGCTGACCGTTGCCGCGCAATACCCAGAGTTTCCGATCGTTCTGGAAACCATGCGGGAATGCCTGAACGATGTCTTCGATCTCGATGGCCTCCTTGACGTGCAGCGGCAGATCGCGTCGCGATCCCTCCGGATCGTGGAAGTGGAGACCAAGGAGCCGTCACCCTTTGCCCGCTCTTTGCTGTTCGGCTACGTCGGAGCATTCGTCTACGAAGGCGACGTTCCGCTCGCCGAGCGCAAGGCGGCCGCGCTCTCTCTCGACGCAACGCTGTTAGCCGAACTCCTCGGCAAGGACGGCATCAAACAACTCCTTGATGCAGATGTCATTGCCAGCATCGAGGCTGATCTGCAATGCCTCAGCGCCGACAGGCAGGTGACCACGCGGGAGCAGACGTTCGACCTGCTGCGTACAGCCGGACCGTTTGCCCGCCCGGAGTTGGCGGCCCGAGCCGCACCAGGGCTAGACATCGCTGAGGCAATCGACACCTTGATCAACGATCGCCGGGTGGTCGAAGTCCGAATCGCCGGTCAGCCGATGTTGGCGGTTGCCGAGGATATTCCGCGACTCCGCGATGGCCTCGGAATCCCGGTTCCGCCCGGCGTTGCTGCTTCGTTCACCGAGCTTGCGGCCCACCCCATCGATGATCTTGTGCTGCGGTGGGCCCGAACTCACGGGCCGTTCGTTGCGCTGTCAATCGCCGAACGCTACGGGTTGGGACGGGCAGTCGTTGAGTCGAGCTGCGACCAACTGACCGCCTCCGGCACCCTGGTCGCCGGATCATTCGTCGATCTCGCAGGAGAAGCTGCCAACGAACGGCGTCAGTACTGCCACGGTCAAGTGCTGGCGTTGATCAAGAGGCGCACGCTGGCACTGCTGCGTAAGGGCGTCGAGCCGGTTGAGCAGGTGGCCTTCGCCCGCTTCCTGGCCGAGTGGCAGGGAATCGGCTCCGACAGTCGTGGCGTCGACGCCGTACTGGGGGCCATCGAACAGCTGTCGGGCTATCCGATTACTGCTAGCGCGATGGAGTCGATGATCTTGCCGGCCCGGGTCGCCAACTACTCGTCGTCGATGCTGGATGAGCTGACGGCGTCGGGCGAGATCCTCTGGGTCGGAGACGGCGCGATCGGTGATCATGACGGCTGGCTGCGTTGGTACGTCGCCGGTCAAGAGCCGCCGGCCGCCCGCAGCGAGCCGGAGCAGTACCGGAGTCAGGAAATTCTGGCCGCACTCGCCGATCGCGGCGCCTCATTCTTCGATGCCTTGCTGCCATCGGGATTGGCGATCGTCGATCGCTCGCAGTACGTGGCTGCCTTGTGGGAGCTGGTCTGGGCAGGCTTGGTGACCGGGGACACCTTTGCGCCGGTACGCAGCCTTGCTGCCAGTGGGGCCCACCGGAGGCCTAGCCGGCCTATGGTCAGGACCCATCGCATGCGGCTCGGCGGCGGAGGCCTGGGCCGCCCGGGCCGCACCCCGCGCGTCGTGATGCCGACGACAGCCGGTCGCTGGTCACTGGTCCAGCGAGCATTCCCAACGGCATCAGAGCGCTTAGCCTCCGACATCTTCGCCCAGCTGGACCGCTACGGCGTGGTGACCCGCGGCAGCGTCCTCACCGAGAACGCTGAAGGTGGGTTCGGCGCCGCCTATCGGGCGCTTAGTTCACTCGAGGAGTCGGGTCAGTGTCGACGTGGATACTTCGTGGATGGTCTGGGTGCGGCCCAGTTCGCTCTGACCGGTGCGGTTGATCGGCTGCGTACCCATCAACGTGAACCGGCTGACCCGAGAGCCGTCGTACTCGCCGCCTGTGATCCAGCCAACCCATACGGCGCTGCGCTTCCGTGGCCTGATCGGGAGGGGCATCGGCCGGGACGCAAGGCGGGAGCCCTGGTCGTGTTGGTCGGCGGAGAATTGATCTTCTATGTGGAGCGTGGCGGTAAGACGCTGCTGTCGTTCAGCGAGGATCCGTCCCGGCTGGCTCCGGCAGCATTCGCTCTTGCTGGGTCGGTCCACCAGGGTCTGCTCGGGAAGCTGACCGTGGAGCGGGCAGACGGGGCACACATCTTTGGTTCGGCAAGGGTGAGCGAGGCGCTGCAAGATGCAGGCTTTCGGATGACTCCTCAGGGACTGCGGTTGCGGCCGAGCGTTTGATGCGAGTGATCAACCGAAGACATGCGCTCTAGGCTGCGGCCTGAGCCATCGGCCGCACGCTCGGCAGGGCGGTCACGCCTTCATAGACGGCCATCTTCTCGCTGACCACATTGAGGACGACAGAGAGCGGTAAATCAAGTGCCGCGCAGATGGCAGCGAGCAGCTCGCTTGACGCTTCCTTCTGGCCGCGCTCGACTTCGGAGAGATATCCCAGGCTCACCCGGGCTTTTCTCGACACCTCTCGCAGTGTCTTTCCCTGCGACACGCGCTCTTCTCGGAGCGACTCGCCGATGAGCTCGCGCACCAGCACCGGCTTCACCGTGAGTTCCTGCGATCGCATACCCGAAACTTTACCCACCCTCACTGACAACACCAGGGCGTCCCACGCTGGCGCGCTGTACGCGTTGTCGACTCCTCAAGCGATGCTCGCTAGTCCGAGCGCATCCGCCAGCAGACCCAGCGCAGCTTCGGCTGTCTGGTGTCGAATGGACGCGCGACCCCCTTGCAACGAAAGCTCCTCCACCCGCGACACGGCGCGGGTGGAGTGGCTGACGGCCACGAAGACCTGGCCGACTTGATGGCCGTCCTGAGGCTCGGGGCCTGCCACTCCGGTCGTAGCCAATCCCCAGTCGGAGTTGCATCGCTCCGCCACACCGCGAGCCATTTCGGCAGCAGTGCGTTCCGCGACCGGACCGACTTCGGCCAGTGTGCTCCGGTCCACTCCGGCAAGCGTCACCTTGAGGCGCGTTGCATAGCTGATGACGCCACCCAGATAGGTCGCCGACGCCCCGGGCACATCGGTCAGCAGCGCACCGATCATTCCTCCGGTCACAGACTCAGCGCTGGCAAGCGTCTCACCCCGACGGCTCAGCTCGGCGACGATGCTTTCGGCCAGCGCGGCGTTATTCACTCGCACGTGCCCGGCGCCGCAGACGCAACGCTTCGCGGATGTAGTCCAGTCCGGTTGCCATCGTGATGATCCAGGCGACAGCCATCACGATCATGGCGACAACATGGGCCGGGCCCGGCAACGGGAGCAAGTACAAGATCACCGCAATTGCTTGTGTCACGGTCTTGACCTTGCCACCGCGGCCCGCTGCCATCACGCCGTAACGGAGCACCACAAAACGGAGCAAGGTGATTCCCCACTCACGAACCAAGATCGTGACCGTTACCCACCAGGGAAGCTCACCAATAATCGACAAGCCGATGAAGGCCATGCCGGTCAGGGCCTTGTCCGCGATCGGATCGGCGAGTTTGCCGAAGCGGGTAATGATGTTGTGCTTACGTGCCAGATATCCATCGAGCGTGTCGGTCAAGATCGCAACACTGAAGATCACCGCGGTGCTGAACCGCCACCACGGCTGCTCCGGGTGAGCCAGGAGCATCCACGCGAAGATGGGAACAAGAAGAATACGAAACGCGGTGAGGGCGTTCGGCAGATTCCACGGACTCGTCTCGGGTTCGGCCATTGGCCCGACCGGATGTGTCTCGCTCGGCGCCAAGGCATCTGGGTCAGGGGTTGGCCGGAGGTTGTCGGGCCCAGCACCGCCGCGATGCGCGTCGTCGATCACGGAGACCTGAATTCCTGCTGCCCCGCCAGGACCTGCTGCCGATCGACGACCGCGCTCGCAACGAGATCAACGCCCTCGCTGCTGCAGACGACGGCGTCCACCAGATCTCCCCTGCCGAGGCGATCATCGGTGATCAACCGGACCGTGCCGTCAACCTCTGGACCCTGATGAGCGGCGCGGCCTGTGATCTCGTCGCCGGCTTCCTCGATGAGCACCTCGACCCGCTCACCGATCCGTGCTGCCGCGCGCTGACTGATTAATTCCTCCGCAAGATCTGCGACTCCGGTACGTCGGGCTTCAATCTCCTCGGCCGAGAGCTGCCCATCCAGCCGGCACGCTTCCGTCCCCTCTTCAGCTGAGTAGCCGAACACCCCGATCGCATCCAATTCGGCCTCGCCGAGAAACTCACGGAGCACCTCGAGATCGGCCTCCGTCTCACCCGGGAAGCCGCAGATCACATTGCTCCGGATTCCCGCGGTAGGAACCAGCGCGCGGATCGATGTGATCAGGCCCAGGAATGACTCCGCTCCACCGAAGCGCCGCATGCGGCGCAGCACGCGGGGGGAAGCGTGTTGGAACGAAAGATCGAAATATGGAACCACTTTCGGCGTACTGGCCATGACCTCGATCAGGCTCGGCCGCATCTCAGCAGGCTGTAGATAGGAAACGCGAATCCAGGACAGACCATCGAGTTCAGCCAGTTCAGTGAGCAGCCGCTCCAGCAGCCGGATATCACCGAGATCTTTGCCGTAGCTCGAAGAGTTCTCGCTGACCAGGAAGACTTCGCGAACGCCCTGTTCGACGAGCCAAGCCGCTTCGGCCACGATCTCCACCGGAGGCCGCGAGACGTACGCGCCGCGGAATGACGGAATTGCGCAGAACGTGCAGCGCCGGTCACAGCCGGAAGCGATCTTCAGCGGCGCCGACGGCCCACCGTCGAGTCGGCGACGGAACAACGGCGGCCCACTTGCCGGCCCGACACCGTTGACAGGCACTGGTTGGTGTCCCGGAATGGTGACGGTGTGGGCGGCCGCGGCTCGTGCAGCGGGTGCCAACGGCAACAGCGAGCGCCGATCACGGGGCCGATGAGCAGGGTGGCGTTCACCGGACAAGATCGTTCGAAGCCGGCCCGCGACATCGGCGTAATCGTCAAAACCGAGGACGGCATCTGCCTCGGGCAGCGAGTCGGCAAGCTCACGGCCGTAGCGCTCTGCCAGGCAGCCGACAGCCACCACAGCCTTGGCCTGGCCGGAATGCTTCAGATCACTAGCTGCCAACAGAGTGTCGATCGAGTCCTTCTTGGCCGCCTCGATGAAACCGCAGGTATTGACCATCACCGCGTCCGCCTCGGCCGGGTCAGCGACGAGCCGGAACCCGCCGCTGTCCAGCTGTGCCGCGAGCTCTTCGGAGTCGACCTCGTTGCGCGCACAGCCGAGTGTGATGAGGTGCACTGCCGTCGGCTTCGAGCTGGTCGGGCGGTGACTATCGGCCCGAACGGCGAAGGCGGCGGACTCATGCATGGCGGTCCCAGTATGACCGATGCCGCTGTATGCCAGGGGTCCCGTGTCGCCGCTGACCTCCTACAGACTGGGCCCCCTGCTACCCGACCCTGAGGTTTTCCGTGACCGCTTCCAGCTCGTCCGGGGTGACGAGAACGTCGCGGGGCTTCGATCCTTCCGAAGGGCCGACGATGCCGCGGGTTTCCAGGATGTCCATCAGGCGCCCTGCCTTCGCAAACCCGACGCGGAGCTTGCGCTGCAACATGGAGGTCGAGCCGAGCTGCAGCGTCACGACGAGCTCTACCGCCTGAAGCACCAAGGCAAGATCATCACCGATGTCTTCTGCGACCCGGGTCGAGGACTCCGATGAAGCGATGACGTCCTCGCGGTAGATCGGCTTGAGCTGGCCGTTGACGTGGCTGACGACGCCTCGAACTTCCTGCTCGGTGACCCATGCCCCCTGGATGCGGATGGGCTTGCTCGAACCCATCGGCAAAAACAGCCCGTCTCCTTGACCCACCAGCTTCTCCGCACCTGGCTGGTCCAAGATCACTCGGGAGTCGGTCATCGACGACGTCGCGAATGCCAGCCGGCTGGGCACGTTCGCCTTGATCAGCCCGGTGACGACATCGGTGCTAGGCCGCTGGGTCGCCAACACCAGATGGATTCCGGCCGCTCGGGCGAGCTGGGTGATCCGGACGATCGAGTCCTCAACATCTCGCGGAGCCACCATCATGAGGTCCGCCAGCTCGTCCACGATCACCACCAGGTAGGGATAGGGGGCGGCCACCCGCTCCGAGGACGCATCCAGCGGGAGCGCCGGTTCAGCAGTGCTCCCGGGGACAGCTATCGGTGGCTTGACCGAGCCGGTCCGTACCGCCTTGTTGAAATCATCGACGTGCCGGAAGCCGAACCGTGCTAGGTCGTCGTACCGCATATCCATTTCACGGACGACCCACTGCAGCGCTTCAGCAGCCCTCTTGGGATGAGTGATGATCGGTGTGACCAGGTGGGGAACTCCCTCGTACGCGGTCAGCTCGACCCGCTTCGGGTCGACCAACAGCATCCGAACCTCATCAGGTGTGGCCCGCATCATGATCGAGGTGATCATGGAGTTGACGAAGCTCGACTTACCCGAACCGGTCGCACCTGCCACCAGCAGATGTGGCATCTTGGCCAGGTTCGCCACCACGAAGCCGCCTTCGACGTCCTTGCCCAACCCGACAGTCATCGGGTGATGATCATTTCGGGCGCGGGCCGACCGGAGCACGTCGCCGAGCGAGACGACCTCCTTGTCAGAGTTGGGAATCTCGATGCCGATGGCGGACTTTCCGGGGATGGGAGACAGGATGCGGACATCGGCGCTGGCAACCGCGTACGCGATGTTGCGGCTGAGTGCCGTGACCTTCTCCACCTTGACGGCAGGGCCCAGCTCCACCTCGTACCGGGTGACGGTCGGGCCTCGGCTGTATCCGGTGACATGCGCGTCGATCTCGAACTGGAGCAGCACCTCGCTCAGCTGATGGACCACGGCATCCGAGGCGGTGGTGCGCGCCTTGTGCACGCTCCCGTGCTTCAGTGTGGCCGGGTCAGGCAGCATGTATTGCACATCGCCGGACAGCTGGAGCTGCTCCACGCGCTGCGGCATCGGCGTATGCGGCGGTGCCTCCAACTCCTCACCATCGACGCCATGCACCACGACGCCGGGTGGCAGTCCGGCGGTCACGGGCCGCCGCGACTCGCCGCCCGACTCGCCGTCGGCGTCAGTGCTATCGGATGCTGACTCTGGCGCAGGGGCATCTTCTGTTCGACGTCGCCGGCGCTGTCCAGCTTGATCGCCGATCACCGGAGTCTCGTAGGCCTGGGCGCCGCCATACTCCAGCTCACGAACCACTTCACCTTCGATCACCACGGGCGAGCGGTGCAGCCGGGTCCGCGCCGAGCGCACTCGCTCGGGAATCTGATGGAGCGGGACCCCGACGACAACGAGCACCCCGAAGAGCAACAGCAAGATCAGCAACGGTACGGCGACGTAGACCGTCAACAGATCCGAGAGCAAGCTGGAAGAGATGTATCCGAGAATGCCGCCGGCACTTCTGAGTCGTTCGGGCTCGTTGGTCCGAGGTAATCCACGGGCGATGTTGATCAAGCCCAGTAGCCCGAGCATAATCGCACTCCAGCCGATCATCTGCCGGCCCACGGGACCGTTCCGATCTGGGTGCCGCAAGGTTCGCCACGCCATCAGCGCCAGGAGAATCGGCGCCAGGTAGCACAGCGTCCCGATGGTGCTGGCGACACCGACGAAGATGGCGTGACCAACGGCGCCCGGCAGGCCCCACCAGACCGCAGCGCCGACGACTATCGCACTGCCCAGCAGGAAGAGCCCGATTCCGTCCCGGCGTAGTGCCGGGTCGACCTCTTCCACCGCGGGTCCGACGCGCCGCGCGGCACGGCCTACGCCGTGCGCAAGGCCGCTCAGGATCGCGGCAAGACCGAGGCCCAGCTGATCGAGGACGGAACGACGTTGGCGCCGACTGCGTGGCCGGCTGTTGGTGGATCGCCGACGCGACGCACCCGGCTGTGTCGCCACCGGTGGTGTGGCTTTCTTTCTGCCGGTCGACCGCGGTTTCGCGCGCTGGGAGGATCCGGCGCGGCTGCGGGACCGCGAGGGGGAAGACGCGCGGGTCGCCATGCTGGTGAGATTACAAGATCAACGGCCCGATGCCGGGGGTCACACGCCGACGCTCTGCCCAGCCGTTGCACCGTCACTCCCCTGCGAAGACAGACAGTCCCGTAACTGCCACAGGTGATCTGTCGGCCCGATACCGCTACCAAGTGCAAACCCGGCCGCAATGGCTCCGGTGACGTAGGACTTCGCGAGCGCCATCGCCTCGGGCACGTCGTGGCCTAGTGCGAGCTGACTTGCCAGGGCCGAAGCAAGCGTGCAGCCGGTCCCGTGGCTGTGCCGGTTGTCGTCTCGAGCGGCGCCGAAGCTGAAATCGCGTCCGTCCTCACTCTTGAGATAGTCGACCGCATCTCCCTCCCGGTGACCGCCCTTGATCAGCGTCCAGGTCGGGCCATAGCCAAGGAGGAGATCGGCCAGTACCGGCACCGGCGTCGTAGCGGAGCGTTCGGTCAGCATGGCAGCCTCGTGAAGATTCGGCGTGATCACGGTCGCGTGCCTGAACAACAGCGTACGAAGCGCGCCGACCGCGTCATGATCAATGAGCCGATCACCATGCTTGCTGACGCAGACCGGGTCCACAACGACCGGCAAGGGTTGATCAAGATCAGCGATCAGGTCAGCTACGCATGCCACCGTCTCCTCGCTGCCGAGCATGCCGATCTTGATTGCATCAACGCCGATGTCGTCGACCACGCTGCGGAACTGTGCCCGGATCGCCTCGAGCGAAAGCGGCCAGATGCCCTGAACACCGACGGAGTTCTGAGCGGTCACGGCAGTGAGGACGGTCATGCCGTGAACTCCGTGTGCCAGCATCGTCTTGAGGTCCGCCTGAATTCCCGCTCCGCCGCCCGAATCCGAACCGGCAATCGTGAGAAGACGAGCGGTGGGCAGGCTCATCGGCGAGATTCCGACGCTCGTGCCGAGCGGAAGTGGTCGTACCCCGCGGGCGATTCCCACACCTTGCCGTCCACCAGCACTCCGATGTGATCATGGTCTGGAACTTCAACCCTACCCACGACGCGCCAGCCCACCGGCACGGCATCCAGAGCAGGAAAAGTGGCCGCCAGGGCATGATCGTCACCGCCGGTGAAGACCAAGGTGTACGGATCCGAGCCCGTAGCCGCGGCAACGGCCTGCAGTGGTTCGGCCACGTCGAAGGCATCCTGACGCAGGTCGATGAGCACCCCGGAAGCCTGTGCCACATGCCCGAGATCGGCCAGCAGGCCGTCGGAAATGTCGATCATCGACGTGGCTCCTGCCTGGGCGGCGACAGCTCCGGCGCCGTAGCTCAGCTGAGGCACTCGCTGCGCCTCGACGAGCACTCGGGGTGAACGGAATCCCCGCCCGAGTACGACAAGCCCACCAGCGGCCCAGCCGAGGCGCCCGGAAATGGCGACCACGTCCCCGGGGTGCGCCCCCGACCGCAGTACCGGCCGACGTCCATCCAGGGCGCCGAGGGCGGTGACGGCAATCGTGATGTCGCGGGCCCTGGTCACGTCACCGCCGAGCAGGCTTACGCCAGCCGCTT
This sequence comes from Propionibacteriaceae bacterium, assembly GCA_035535155.1. Classification (GTDB taxonomy): domain Bacteria; phylum Actinomycetota; class Actinomycetes; order Propionibacteriales; family Propionibacteriaceae; genus Microlunatus. The sequence goes on along the minus strand of DATLQP010000043.1, from coordinate 3,455 downwards.
TGCCTTCATCGCTGAGGCCATCGGCGAAATCCAGTACCCAAGCCAACGCCAGGTCAGGCGGTGCCGACAGGCCGACCAACAGACCCGTTGCCCGGGCACCGATCGCCTCGATGTCGGCGACGTTGACAGCAACCGCCTTTCGTCCGACGTCTCGAGCCTCGGACCAGTCGCGCCGGAAATGCACCCCCTCGACAAGCAGGTCCACCGACGCCGCGACCGCATCCTCGATGGCCAGCACCGCTGCATCGTCACCCGGGCCAACCCGCACGTCCGACGCCAGCGACAGCCCTTGGGTGATCGCTGCGATGAGTGGGAACTCGCCCACCTCGGCAAGCGTCGCGTTGCGGCTCAGATTCACCTAAACCTCCCGTGCTCCCGGATGGGCGCGGCGTCGCCATTGGTTGTAGCGTGACGCACATCGGCGAGCGTACGCGGTCTGTGGCCACGGGATTGACGCTGCGCCCTGTGAGTGAGCAGACACCGCCGTCTCGAATGCAGGAGGTACCACCTGATGGTCGTACAGGCATACATCTTGGTCCAGACCAACGTCGGCAAGGCGGCTGAGGTCGCTCATGCGATCAGCGCCATCCAAGGTGTCACGTTGGCCGAAGATGTCACGGGTCCTTACGACGTCATCGTGCGCGCCGAAGCCTCCAGTGTCGACGAGCTGGGCCAGCTCGTCGTTGCCCGGGTGCAAACGGTGCCTGGCATCACACGCACTGTGACCTGCCCCGTGGTGCACATCTAGTTCGGAGCTGCTCGCGCAGAAAATTGCAACGCTCGCAGCCGTGTTCTTGAGCTCTTGAGCTGCTAACGGAGCCCGACAGGGCGGCGCAGGGCCAAGGTGACCAACCGCTCCACCAACTCGGGGTAGGGCACGCCGCTGGCCGCCCACATGCGAGGGAACATGGAGTGCGGGGTGAAGCCCGGCATGGTGTTGATCTCGTTGATCACAACCTGTCCGTCGTGGGTGACGAAGACGTCGACTCGAGCCAGGCCCTCGCACCCGATCGCCTCAAAGGTCTTGATCGCCAGCTGCTGTACCTGATCAACTAGCTCGGGTCGTACATTGGCGGGCACATCAAGATCAACCTGCTCTTCAGGCAGATACTTGGCTTCGAAGTCGTAGAAGCCGGAGGCGTTATGCACGCGAACCTCGGCAACCACGCTCGCCACGGGCGATCCGCCATCAAGATCATCTAAAACCCCGCACTCAAGCTCGCGGGCGCCCACGAAGCCCTGCTCAACGACGATCTTGGGATCGTAGCCATGTGCGACATCGACGGCCCGCTCGAGCTCAGCTACGTCGTCCACCTTCGAGATTCCAAGGCTGGATCCGCCGCGCGCGGGCTTGACGAACAGCGGGTATTGCAGCGCCGCGATCGCTTCCAGACATGCGGTCTTGTCGCGCCGCCACTCGGCTGCGGTGATCGACACGAAAGGTCCAATCGGCAGCCCGGACGCCGCCAGCACCAGCTTCATATAGTGCTTGTCCATCCCGACAGCGCTGGCAAGCACCCCGGCTCCGACGTAGCGGGTCCCCATCATCTCGAACAACCCCTGGATCGTGCCGTCCTCACCAAAGGGCCCATGCAGCAGCGCAAGCGCAACATCGACCGGACCGAGGTGTGACAGCGCGGACTGCTCACGCACCGCGAGCTCGCTGCCGCTGGAGACCCGCATCAGAAGGGCTTCGGCCGCGTTCTCGCTGAGCTCCGGCAATCTGCCGTCTGTAACTCCCAGCCGGCTGATCGTCGCGGGATCAACCAGGATCCACCGTCCGGTGCGCGTAATGCCGATGCCCACCACATCAAACCGATCTCGATCCAATGCGGTCAGCACCCCGGCCGCAGTGAGGCAGGACACCCCATGCTCGCTACTGGTTCCCCCGAAAACCACCGCCACGCGGTGGCGAGAACCGTTGACCCTTTGAAGGCTCGGCTGGCTTTCGCTCACGATCCTCGACCTTATCCGCGGGCAGCGGCTCGCGCCGCGGAAGCACCAGACTTGGGCCCGTGACCAAGCAACGGCACAGACCTGATACTGATCCACCTGATAGTGATCCACAGACCCCGCTGCGTCCAGAGATGTTGGCGGTCACCGCCGGGCGCCCGGAACGAGTGGTGGACGCGCCGCTGAATCCGCCCGTCGTCTTTGCCTCCACCTACGTCGGCGCGCACGACGTCCAAACCGCCGAGATCGGATACGGCCGGGACGGCAACCCGACCTGGCAGGCGCTGGAGCAGGCGCTCAGCGCATTGGAGGGTGGACGAGCACTTATCTTCTCCTCGGGCATGGCGGCAGCACACGCCGTACTGGAACTCCTGCCGCCTGGCGGGGTCATTGTGATCCCGCGCAACTGCTATCTGGGCGTGGCTGAGGCCGTCGATCGCCGCGCTGCAAGGTACGGCGGGCAGGTACGACGTGTCGACATCGCTCAGACCACCGAGGTGTTGACTGCGGCCGAGAACGCTGATGTCGTCTGGATCGAGTCGCCCGCCAATCCGACGATCGAGGTGGCAGACCTTCCCGCACTAGGCCGCAACCTCCCGGACCAGGCGCTGTTCGTCGTTGACAACACCCTCGCCACACCGCTGTTGCAGCGTCCGCTGGCGTATGGCGCAGACGTCGTGCTGCATTCGGCGACCAAGCTGCTGTCGGGTCATTCCGATGTCGTGCTCGGCGCTCTCGTGACGCGGGCCGATCGAGAGCAGCCCTTCGAGACACTCGATCAGATTCGTCGTTCGGTGGGGGCGGTGCCGGGCCCGATGGAGGCCTATCTCGCGTTGCGAGGGTTGCGTACGCTGCCGCTCAGACTTGCACAGGCTCAAGCCAGTGCGCAGATTCTGGCCGAACGGTTGGCCGCACACGAGCGCGTGCAACGGGTGCGGTTCCCCGGACTGCCAGGCGATCCCGGTCACGAGGTCGCTCGGCGCACCATGTCGGGCTTCGGCTCGCTGATCTCCATCGAGCTTGCGGATGCGACAACGGCGGATGCATTCGTCGACGGCTGCTCGCTATGGGTGTTTGCCACCAGCCTCGGCGGCGTCGAGTCGACCCTTGAGCGCCGTCGGCGCTGGCCGGGCGAACTCCCAACGGTTCCGGAGGGTTTGGTGCGAATGTCGGTCGGGATCGAGCACGTCGAGGATCTGTGGGCAGATCTCGCCCAAGCTCTTGATCAGTTGTAGGCGCAGCGTGTTCCTTGGTTTCGATCAGAGAGGGTTAGCGCTGCGCGCCCCCTATCACGCCAGGCAGCAGAGTCCGGCTAGTAACGCTCGGGTTTGGCCGAGCGGGACATCAGCGCGGTGATCATCTCGGCCGGGGTCAGCTCGCCCGCGATGACAGCGGCGACGTTTTCCACGATCGGCAATTCGACGTGATGCTTGGCAGCAAGTTCGGTGATCGAGGCGCAGGACTTGACGCCCTCGGCAACCTGCCGCGTCGACGCGGTGATC
>DATLQP010000042.1:0-5749 GCA_035535155.1 Propionibacteriaceae bacterium | reverse complement strand
TCGCGCTCAAGCTCCTCTCGCGTCACCGAAGGACCGAACCACCACCAGCGCATCCGAGGCGCGCCGCTCGGCGGCGGCTTTGCAAACCCTGCGCGGAGATCGTCGATTCCAGGCATAGAGGACATGGTTAAGCATGGCGCGATTGTGGTCCCTGATCGATCTAGCCTCGGCCCAGGAGAAACATGCCGGGGTGGAGAATGCCGAAGTAAGCATGTCCCGCTGAGGCACCCTGCGAAAGGCGACAGCATGAGCGCTCAACCCGATCAGCTTGACCCGTCCGCCACCGCCCAGCTCGGAGGTCGCGCTTACGCAGAGTCACAGGTCTCCTACCGCGGCGCCACGTACTGGCTGGACCGGTCGGAGGACGGTGTCAAACGTCTCGTGGCGGTCGCCGATGACGAGTCCGTGTTCCGCGACTTCGTCGGTGCGGTCGAAGGCACCGATGGCAAGTTTCGCCTGGTTGCCGAGACCAGCCCGGAGAATGCCCTTGCGCTGCGATCAGCGCTGCCCTGGCTGACCCCGTCGCGCTTCGGATTGCATACCTCGGCCGGCTTCGGCGACCGGCTCGGGCTCGCGACACCCGGTCACGTACGAGCGTTGCAGGCGGTCGGCGCAGCTATCAACCCCGTGTTCGCCCAGCAATCCATTCGCGAGATGGGGCGCTGCCATCGGACGCCGCGCAATGTGCTCGACGATGCAACCTGGGGGGCATTCCAGGCTGGGTGGACGAAGCCAGTGGGTGGCGATGCGGATCATTTGGAGCAGCTCGAGGACATCGAGGACACGACGGCTGCCGGCTTCGTGTTCTACACCCTGGATCCCAAGGCGGAAGTCGACCCCGAGGCGGAGTACGCAGATCCCGCGGCGATCCAGCAGAAAGTGGAGGCGCTCGAGTGGGCGGGTCTGGAGTCCGATCTGGCGACCTTCACCAAGACCTATGTTGGCCGCCGCATCGACCTCGAACATGAGGCGATCGAGCTGGACGAGGAGTCGGTCCTTCGCGCCTTGGCGAAGTACGGCCCATCTCTTGCGCACGCGATGGCCATGTACCGGCGCCTGACGGAGAAGGACATCGACTGCGAGGTCGAGTTTGCCGTTGACGAGACTGACTATCCGACCAAGCCGGCGGAGCACATCGTTGTTGTCAGCGAGCTGCAGCGCCTTGGGATGAATTTCATCTCGTTCGCACCGCGCTTCGTCGGCCGCTTCGAAAAGGGTGTCGAGTACATCGGTGACATCGGCGAGTTGCAGCGTGACTTCGAGATTCATGCGGCGATCGCCCGGGCGCTCGGGCCGTACAAGCTGTCTCTGCACTCGGGGTCGGACAAGTTCTCCACGTATCCGCTCATTGCCGAGGCGACCAAGGGTGTGGTGCATCTCAAGACGGCCGGCACCAGCTGGGCAGAAGCGTTGCGGGTGATCGCGAACAATGATCCCGATCTGATGCGAGAGGTTCTCGCGCTGGCCCTTGACAGCTTCGAGGCCAACCGCAAGAGCTACCATCTCTCGTGCGATCCGGCGAAGATCCCGACTGACCCCACCGATGACGAGGTCGCTCAGTTGATGACCCGAGTCGACTCACGGCAGGTCTTGCACGTGGGCTACGGCGCGATCTTGGAGGAGTTCGGGACGAGGATGTACCACGTGTGGAACGACAACGAAGAGGAGCACTACCGGATCATCGCTGACCACTTCGTGAAGCATCTGGCGCCGTTCGCGGCCTACGCGCAATAGCCCCCGATCGATCCATGTGCCCTGAGCTTGTCGAAGGGCGCTCAGCCGCGCTCCGCCGCGCTCAGCGCGCGTTAGGGCCGCCGGTACGACTCCTGGGGCAAGTTGTACGCCAAGTCGATCGCCGTCTCGACCGCCTCGGCGAGGCTGAGCCGATGCTCCAGCACCAGGCGCGCGAGATAGCCCGCGTCGACGCGACGAGACAGATCATGGCGAGCGGGTATGGACGCGTACGCCCGCGTGTCGTCCACAAAGCCCGAAGTGTTGTAGAAGCCGGCCGTCTCGACGGCGAGTTCCCGGAACCGACGCATGCCCTCCGGTGAATCCAGGAACCACCATGGGGCCCCTAGCCGAACCGATGGATAGGTGCCGGCGATCGGCGCCAGTTCGCGGCTGTACACAGTCTCGTCGACGGTGAAGAGGATGACTCGAAATCGCGGGTCGGTGCCGAACCGGTCCAGCATCGGCCGGAGGGCACGGGTGAACTCGGTCTGAATGGGAATGTCATAGCCCTTGTCCGACCCATACGTTCTGCCGATCGTGCTGTTGTGGTCGCGCAGCACGCCGGGGTGGATCTGCATCACCAAGCCGTCCTCGCAGGACATCTCAGCCATCTGGTAGAGCATGTTCGCCGCGAACGCTTCGACCTCGGCCTCCCTCGCGTCCGTCCCGCCCAGGGTGCGGGAGTACAGCGCACGGGCTGCGCTCACCTCCATCGGGGTGGTGTCGGCCAGCAAATGACCGTGATCGGTGGCGCGGGCGCCGGCTTCGACGAACGCTGCACGGCGCGAACGCAAGGCATCCACAAAGCCGTCGTAGGCCGACGTGTCGATCCCCGAAAGCTCGCCCAGCTCGGCAATATCGGCGCGCCAGGTCGGTCGATCAAGGTAGGCCAGTGCGTCGGGCCGGAAGGTGGGAAAAACACGCTCGCTGAGACCGTCGGCGGCAAGCTTGGCATGGTGCTGCAGGTCCGACGTCGCCGAGTCCGTCGTCGAGATGACTTCGATGTTGAATCGGTCGAGCAGTGCGCGGGGGCGGAAGGCAGGATCGGCAACGCAAGCGGCGATCTGGTCATAGATGGCGTCGGCCGTTTCAGCACTCGGGACCAGATGGACGCCGAACACCTCGACCAGCTCGTGTTCTAGCCAGTAGCGCGAGGGCGTGCCGCGGAAGAGCTTCCAGCTTTCGCAGAAGGTACGCCAGATTGTCCGAGAGTCGTTCTCGACCGGACCGCCATCGAGCCGCGGCACTCCAAGTTGAGCCGGCTCGATGCCCTGCGAGGCCAGCATTCGGAACACATAGTGATCGGGAACGATCAGCAGCTGCGCAGGGTCGGCGAAAGGAAGATCCTCGGCGAACACCGCCGGTTCGACATGCCCGTGCATGCAGATCAGAGGCAGATCCTTTGTTTCGCCGTAGATTTCCCTGGCGATGCTCCGCTGCTCTGCGGCAAACGGGAGAGCCCGGTCAGGATCGAGTTGAAGAGACGACATCAATAGCTCCTACGTGCGGGAAAGATCAACACCGAGCTCAAGATCCGTGATCTTGACCGGCATACCGGTACGCAATGACTCATTGCCTGCCATCCCTACTGCGATCGCTCTAATCCCGTCCAGCCAGTCGGCCGATCGTTCCAGCCAGTCATCACCGCGGCCGCGGAAGATGTCGTTGAGCAGCAACGCATCACCTCCACCGTGTGCTCCGGAGCCCTCTTCGATCTTGACGTCCTGTGCCGCCTCCCAATGGCGTTGCAGGGTAAGGCGCTCACCGCCGGTCCGGGATGAGGTCTCTGGGACCGCGCTCGGGTCGACCACCACATTGCCGGCCGCATCAACCAGCACAGCCGCCCGTTCGACTACCTCCAGCTCGGCGCGGCCTTGGTCGCCGTTGACGTAGATCCGATAGCCCTCCCAGGGAGCATGCGCGTTGAGCGAATAGCTGAGAGTCGCACCTCGGTCGTAGTCAACGATCACAGCCAGGTTGTCTTCGGTCGTCACGCCGGGGCCGAACACGTCTTGATCACGGTGGTAGCCGTCAAAAGACTCGTTTTCGAGATAGAGCGCTTTGAGCCGAGGGTCGGCACGGAGATCCAACTCCCAGGGATTGTGCACGCCATCATGGGTGCCTCGCTCGGAGTGGGGTGCCATCCCCCGTGCTGTCGCGTTCTCGGCCCCGTAGAACCGCACCCCGCCACGGGCGTACACCTGGCTAGGACTGTCGGCGAGCAGCCAGTTGATCAAGTCGAAGTGGTGCGACGCCTTGTGAATGAGCAGGCCACCCGAGTTGGCCTTGTCCCGGTGCCAGCGGCGGAAGTAATCGGCGCCGTGAGCGGTGTCAAGCACCCATTCGAACGTGACCGACAGCGGCATGCCGATCGAGCCGCTCTTGATCACGTCCTTGAGCGCGGAGTTCCGTGGCGAGTAGCGATAGTTGTGCGTCACCACGACCTGCCGACCGGTACGCATCACAGCCTCGGCGATCTGCCGCGTGCTCTCCGGATTGATCGTCAACGGCTTTTCGACCACGACGTCGACACCTGCATCCAGCGCCCGGACGATCAGTCCGGCATGGGTGTAGTCGGGTGAGGTGATGATCACGCGATCCGCTTGGGCCGTCTTGATCATCTGTTCCAACTCGTCAGGCGCACCGGTGGCAACCTTGCCGACGTCGAGGCCGGCTTGCGACAACCAGCCCAGATGTACTTGTAGCCGGCCAGAATTCGGCTCAACGAGCCCGACAAGTTCGGCGTCGTTACGATGCTCGCCAGCCATGGCATCGAGATACATCTGGACGCGGTGGCCGGTTCCGACCACCACATAGCGTCGTTTCGAGGTCACAAAGTGCCTTTCGCTAGTTAAAGAATGCGGGACCCGGCTATGCCGGATCCCGCACTAAGGTCACTTTCCGCCGGTGGTGGCTATGCCCTTGACCAAGAACCGCTGGCCGAAGAGGAACACCAGGAAGAGTGGAATCAAGGTGACGACTGACATGGCGAACATGGCACCCCAGTTGCTCCCTGCTGTCGCGTCCAGGAACGAGCGCAGCGCAACCGGAACCGTGTAGGCGATCGGATCGGTCAGGTAGATCAGCGGGGTGAAGAAGTCGCTCCAGGTCCAGATGAAGGTGAAGATCGCCGTCGTGGCTATCGCTGGACCCATCAGCGGAAGCATCACCCTGCTGAAGATCTTCCAGTGGCCGCAACCGTCGATGGTCGCCGCCTCGTCCAGCTCCCTGGGAACGCCTCGGATGAACTGGACCATCAAGAATACGAAGAACGCATCGGTGGCCAGGAATTTAGGCAAGATCAGCGGAACGAACGTGTTCACGAAGCCCAGCGCGTTGAAAAGGATGTACTGCGGGACCACGACCACGTGGAAAGGCAGCATGAGCGTCAACAGCATGATGGCGAACCACAACCCCCTCAGCCGGAACTTCAGCCGAGCAAACGCGTACGCGGCCAGCGTGCAGGCAAACAGATTGCCGGCGATGGCCCCGATCACCACGATGAAAGAGTTGATGATGTATTGGCCGAAGGGATAGGAGAGCGAATACCAACCCTTGGTGTAGTTCTCCACGTACAGGTCGTTCAGCCAGAGGCCTGGAGTACGGAAAATGACCTCGGTCGGGCGGAGGGAACTGGCAATCAGCCAGAGCAGCGGATAGATCATGATCACGCTGGCGGCGATCAGCAGTATGTGCTTGATCACTGACCGCGTCCGGTCCCGCCATGTGGGAGCATGATGGATCGCCTCCTGGGGAGCCGGTCCAGCCAGTGGTGTCGTTGTCTCGGCGGGGGTTGCCACCCCGCCCTGCGTTTGAATATCAGTCACCGTAGAACACCCAACGCTTGGAGAAGTAGAAGTTAATAGCGGTGAATGCCGCGATGATCACCACCAGCAGCCAGGCCATCGCGGCGGCATAGCCCATCTGGAACTGGACGAACCCGCGCTGGTACAGATACAGCGTGAAGAACAATGTCGAGTCCGCAGGACCGCCGGTGCCGTTCGAAACCACGAAG
>DATLQP010000041.1:0-3610 GCA_035535155.1 Propionibacteriaceae bacterium | reverse complement strand
CATCAACCAGATTCCAGGATCGATCCTGATCCCGAAGGGTGATTTCCAGGCCGGGGCTGCGCTGGGGGAGCTGCCGCAGGACAAGCAGGTGGTGCTCTATTGCAAGACCGGTGTCCGCTCAGCGGAGGTGCTGGCGCTGGTACACGGCGCTGGACTCGCGGACGCCGTCCACGTAGGCGGGGGCGTGAGTGCCTGGGTCCGCCAAATCGACCCCAGCCAGCCTGCGTACTGAGTACCCGACTCAATGCGGTCAGCCGCGTGTCAGCGCGACAAGCTGCTCCGGACTGACCGGCTGCACAAGTGGATCGGCATGACGGTGCGCTAGCTCCCAGCCGGACTCCGTTCGGCGGAAGACCCATGTCACACGGAGCGACCAGTCCTGTTCGGGGAGACCGCTGATTACTCCACGCTGCCGTTCGACGCCCACGATCACAGCTAGGTCGCCCGACGCGTACGTCTCGACCAGCTCCAGCTTTGCGCTGCCGGACTGGAACATCCGCGCCATGGCGATCCGGCTCTCCGGCGAGTCATCGAATCCGCGTCGAGCAGGTCCGCCGGCCGGGTTCAACAGGGTGTAGTCGTCCGCGTGGTGAATCAACGCGAGGTATCGGTCAACGTCACCGGCCATCAAGGCGTCAGCTGACTCCTCGACCTGGGCCACGAGATTCGCGATGTCGGACTCGGTGATGGGTTCTGCCATGATTCCATCTCCTGATGATTTAGACCCACGAAGCCCCAGTACCGATCGGTACTGGGGCTTCGTGCGTGTCGTGCCTGAAGCTCAGATCGCGTGGACCTGGTCGGCCTGCGGACCCTTAGGTCCCTGGGTGGTTTGAAACTCCACACGCTGGCCCTCGTCGAGCGTCCGAAATCCGCTCGACTCGATCGCGCTGTAGTGGACGAAAACGTCCGGGCCGCCGCCGTCCACGGCAATGAAGCCGTAGCCCTTTTCGGCATTGAACCACTTAACGGTTCCCTGCGCCATGAAACATCTCTCCTAGCATCTGCATTCGAAACCGCACCTCACGATTTCGACTGCTGCTGGACGCCAGGATCTTCCTCACGCCCACGCAAAGTTCTGGGGGCGTAGCACTGACCACGAACACAGACCACTTGCAACAGCGATCCCTAGCCTGTCATAGATCACTGCGCAATGTGAACCTGACAACGGTCGTGTCTCGACCCTCGTTTGGTGATCACCGGCAGGTCGGGACGAGGTTCTCAGCTGGCCGCCTCATCAATGGTGAAACGGGCCCGAGCCAGGTCGACGCGATCCCCTTTGATCGGCGTCTTGTCAGCACGCAGCAACCGCAATCCGCGCTCTTCCAGGCTTCGGGCAGGGCGTCCGTCCGCGCGTACCACGCGCCACCACGGCACCCCGCCGCCGAATCGCGCCAAGACGTGCCCCACCTGACGCGGTCCGCCGCGCCCAACGATCTCCGCGATGTCTCCGTACGTCGCGACCCGGCCCGGTGGTATCTGCTCCACGGCGCTCAGCACGAGTTCGGTGTAGCCCTCTTCCATGGACCTACCAGCCCCGCGTGCCAGGCCCACCCTTGAACGGCCCGCTGATATTCGAGGTGATCCAGCCGCCATAGAAACCCCCGGGCTGCGGCACGACGCGTTCGCCGTCGACCAGGCACTCATCCATCGCCCCTGCGTAGACCGCAACATGATCGACAAGTGCCGAATACCGGTTATGGGGGTGCAGGTAGTACCAGGCCGCCCGCGGAGCGATCTTGCTGCCGCCGATCACATCCAGGTAGGTAGCCTTGCCCTTCCACTCACAAAACGACGTCCCCCGAGCCGGCCGCAGCGAACCCTCGATGAAGGCCGCACGCGGCAGATAATAGGTCGGTGGGTGGCTCGTCTCGAGGATGCGCCAACTGGCCCGTGTTTCGCAGATCTCCACACCCCCCAAGATCACGATGATCTCTTCATTGGTGGCGCGCATGGCTGGTGGGCGCGGGTAATCCCAGACCGACTCTTGACCCGGTGCGATCGGTTCAGGAGCGGGACGAGAAAACATGAGGTGAGCGTACGCCGGTGTCCATTGCTGCCATGCTTTTAGCAGCCCGCGATACTGAACCAGTGAGTATGCCGAGGATCGTCGCGCCGGGCGTCGAACTGCGTCGCGCGCAGCAACGGTTCCTCACTCGCACTGAATGGGCCGAAACACACCACAGCTTCTCCTTCGGCGAGCACTATGACTCCAGCAACGTCTCCTTCGGTCGGTTACTGGTCAACAATGACGACGTGGTCCGCGCCGGATCCGGGTATGCCAACCATCCTCATCGTGACGCCGAGATCATCACTTGGGTGCTGACCGGGTCACTTGTCCACCAGGACTCGCACGGCAACTCCGGGCTGATCTATCCCGGGCTGGCGCAGCGGATGAGCGCGGGCTCGGGCATTGTGCACAGTGAGCGCAATGATGCCTTCCGGGTCGACCCGACACGCCCGGCCGAGCCTGTGCACTTCATTCAGATGTGGATCAAGCCCGATGAAGCCGACACCGCTCCGAGCTACCAGCAGCGCGAGCTCGTGATGGGAGATCTTGCCCGTGGCTGGCTGCCGATTGCCTCGGGCAGTCATCCCGACGCGGTGGTAAGGCTCGGCAGCGGCGCCTCAACACTCTGGGCCAGCGTATTGCCGCCCGGTAGTTCGCGCAGCCTCCCCGACGGCGAGCTGCTGCACGTTTATCTGGCACGAGGAGTGCTGGATGTCGAAGCGATCGGGCAGCTGGACGTAGGTGATTCGCTCCGGCTCTCCGGTCCCACCCAGCTAAGGCTGACGGCGCGGGCCGAAGCGGAGGTACTGGTATGGCAGATGGACAGCGAACACGGAGGCCAGATATGAGCACGCTGCGAGTTGCCCTCGCCCAAATTCTCAGTGGTTCTGATCCCCAGGAAAATCTGGAATTGGTCGCAACGCAGGTGGCTGAGGCCGCCGCGCAGGACGCTCAATTGGTGATCTTTCCCGAGGCCACCATGCGCCGATTCGGGCTGCCGCTGGCGGAAATCGCCGAACCGGTCGACGGACCATGGGCCCAGCAGCTGGGCAAGATCGCCGAGCATCATCAGCTCGTGATCATCGCCGGCATGTTCACCCCGAGCGGGGACGGCCGGGTCAAGAACACACTGCGCGCTGTCGGCCCAGATGTCGATGCCCACTACGACAAGATTCACCTCTTCGATGCATTCGGTTTCCGCGAATCGGACACAGTCGCTCCCGGCACCGAGCCCGTGATGATCACGGTGGGAGAGATCAAGGTCGGGCTGACCACCTGCTACGACGTACGGTTTCCCGGCCTATATCTCAAACTGGCAGAGCTCGGAGCTGAGGTGATCTGTGTTCCCGCATCCTGGGGAGCCGGTGCCGGCAAAGTCGAGCAGTGGCAGCTGCTGACTCGGGCCCGCGCACTGGACAGCACCGCGTACATCGTGGCCGCTGGCCAGGCAGATCCGGCGGCGGCTGGATTCGGATCGCGCGCCGCCGTACTGAGGAGGAGCGAGCGGAGCGAGCAATTCAACCCCGTCCTCGACGGCACGGCACCGACTGGCGTCGGCCACAGCGCCGTCATCTCACCACGTGGCGAAGTGCTCAGGTC
>DATLQP010000040.1:0-6048 GCA_035535155.1 Propionibacteriaceae bacterium | reverse complement strand
CGCGTCGAGCACGAGCACGAGCGCGTCACGGTCACGCGCAACGGACGCCCGGTCGCCGTCATCCTCAGCCCTGAGGACCTGGCCGAGCTCGAGGAAACCCTGGCGGTCCTCAGTGACCCACAGGCTCTGGCCGACATCCGCGAAGCCGATGCGGCGTATGCCGCCGGTGACGTCGTTCGCGGAGTCGATGCCGTTCGCGCTCTGCGGTCGTGAGCCACGGCCCCTACGAACTGGTCCTGACCCCACCCGCCATCCGGGCCGTTCGGTCGGGCCTGCCCGAGGGGGTAGCGGCTGCCGTCATCGAGTTCCTGACCGGTGCCCTGGTCGAGAATCCGCATCGTGTCGGCAAGCAGTTGCGCGGCGACCTCGCCGGCGTCCACTCAGCCCGGCGCGGCACCTACCGTGTCTTGTATCGCATCAACGAGGTGCAGCGCGAAGTCGTGGTGCTCCGCATCGACCACAGACGAGACGCTCACCGACCCGGATGACCGCTCATGCCGCTGACGGGACCACCCCCGCTCGTGTGGCTGGTGAGTGCGGCCCCCGGTAGTGCGCCCCCGGTAGTGCGCCCCCGGTAGGACTCGAACCTACGACCGACAGATTAGAAGGCTGCTGCTCTATCCTCTGAGCTACGGGGGCCTAGGAGCGCGCCGTTCGTGTGCCATACGGTCGGCTCGCGAATCACTGTAGCGCCGGATCTTTCCTACAACTCGGGATCCTGTGCCGCTCGACAGCCGGTGGACCGCACCGTGAAGGCCTCGATAGGTTCGCTCGAGTGAGGGAGGCCGGGGCAGCGCCAGGGTGTTGTGCCAGCTCGGCGGAATGAGCGCTGAGCCCACGCGCTGGCGCGACATCGCGATCACCGCGTACGGCCCAACCATTCTGGTGGCGATCGGCCAGGGTGCGATTCTGCCGTTGGTGGCATTGTCAGCCCGGGAAGTCGGCGCCAGTGTTGGGACGGCATCGTTCATCGTGGCTCTGATCGGGCTTGGTCAGCTGGTCGGCGATCTCCCAGCCGGAGCACTAGCAGGCCGGATCGGAGAGAAACGAGCCTTGATCGCGGCGTGCTTTCTCGACGCCGTCGCTCTGCTGGGGGCGTTCCTGGCCACCTCGGTAGCGCTACTCGCCGTCGCCATCACAGTGACCGGGGTGGCCGGAGCTGTCTTCGGTCTGGCGCGTCAGGCCTACCTCACCGACGCCATACCGAGCCGCATGCGCGCCCGCGCCCTGTCCACCCTGGGCGGCACGTTCAGGGTGGGGCTCTTCATCGGCCCCTTCATCGCGGCGGTGGTCGTGACCCGCTGGAACATCGGTGCCGCCTATGCGTTCGCGGCCGTTACCAACCTCGCCGCCGCGGCCCTGACCGCCTTCCTACCCGACGTCAGCCTGAACCATCGCACCACGGCTGCCAAAGATCGACAACACCGGTCAGTGGTCTCGGTGCTGCTCGAGCATCGCAGGATCCTGCTGACGCTTGGCCTCGGCATCTTGATCATCTCGGCGGCACGCGCCACACGGCAGTCGATCGTGCCGCTCTGGGCTCAATCGATCGGCTTGAGCGCCGCAACGACGAGCGTGATCTTCGGCATCGCAGCCGGTGTCGACATGCTGCTGTTCTATCCAGGCGGGGCGATCATGGATCGCTTCGGACGGGTGTACGTCGCTGTGCCGTCCATGATCGTGCTCGGGCTCGGCTTCTGTTTGTTGCCGCTGACCAGCGGGGCCACTAGCGTCTGCTTGGTGGCAGCGCTGATGGGTCTGGGCAACGGCATTTCGTCTGGCGTGGTTCTCACCCTTGGTGCCGACGCTTCGCCGACACAAGATCGCGCCAAGTTTCTCGGAGGATGGAGAGTGTGCAGCGATCTCGGCAATACGGCCGGCCCACTCGTGGTCAGTGCGGTGAGCGCACTGGCGACCTTGGCGGCGGCCGCTGTCACGATGGGGTTGCTCACCTGGGCGGGCTCAGCATGGCTGATCAAATGGGTGCCCGTGTACGCTCCGGCACGGCACCGCCGACATAGACGACGAGAGGCACAGGAATCCTAGAGATGGCGACAAGTGACCTCCTGGTCTGGGTCGACTGCGAGATGACCGGGCTGGACTTGATCAACGACGAGCTGATCGAAGTGGCAGCGCTGGTAACCGATGCTGAGCTCAATGTGCTGGGCGAGGGCGTCGATCTGGTGATCAGGCCGAGCCACCGCGCGCTGGAGCAGATGGGCGACTTCGTACGCGGCATGCATAAGGCATCCGGGCTGCTCAACGCGTTGGATGTTGGACTATCCAGGGCCGAGGCTGAGCAGCGCATCCTCGACTACGTTCGCACGTTTGTGGCAGAGCCCGGCAAGGCGCCCCTCGCCGGCAACACCATCGGAACAGATCGGGCCTTCCTGGCACGCGACATGCCGACCTTCGAGCGGCATGTCCACTACCGAAGCGTTGACGTTTCCAGCATCAAAGAGCTGGTCCGCCGCTGGTACCCCCGGGTCTACTATCAGGCCCCCGCCAAGGCCGGCAATCATCGCGCGCTCGCCGATGTCCAAGAGTCGATCGAGGAGTTGCGGTATTACCGCGAGGCGGTCTTTGTGGCACAGCCCGGGCCGGACAGCGCAGCAGCCAAGGAGATTGCCGATCACCATCAGGGCGCGCTGACAGGTGCGGTTCCCGTCCAGGACTGAATCCTGACCTACCACGGCCAAGACGCTGGCCGGTACACTTCACGCTGCGCGGTGTGGTCCGCGAAACATGTTTGGACCTCTCGCATGGTGGGTGTAGCTCAGCTGGTAGAGCCCCTGGTTGTGGTCCAGGATGTCGCGGGTTCGAGTCCCGTCACTCACCCCACCTGAAGGCGCGGTATCGGGGAACGATCGTCGCGGAGGTTCGATGAGCTATTACCCGTACCGCACGATGAGTGCCATGTCGATCTCTACGGCACGTCTGACTGCCGCCACATTGGCAGGGCGCGCCGTAGGCGCAGCCTCCCGTCTGGCACGGCGCGGAACCGGGGCATCCATACGCGGCAAGGTGATGCTCAAGATCGACCCCGGCGCCCTGGCCAAACTCCTTGCTGGCAAGCGAATCGCCGTCGTGTCAGGAACCAACGGCAAGACCACGACCACGCACTTTCTGGCTGCTGCGTTACGTACCTCCCTGGATCCGCACGCCGGTGGGCTGGTACACAACGCGGACGGAGCCAACCTGCATCATGGCCTCGCATCTGCACTCAGCCAGCATCCCGACGCCGGCATCGCGATCTTGGAAAGCGACGAACGGGTGGTTGGCGACGTGATCAAGCTAGGACGACCAGAAGTGTTGGTGCTGCTCAACTTCAGCCGGGACCAGCTTGATCGACATCACGAGATCAAGGGTCTCGGTCGTAGCTGGCGTACCGCCCTAACCGATGCAGGATCGAACGGGCCTATCGTCGTGGCCAATGCCGATGAGCCGCTGGTCGTATGGGCCGCCATGGCCGCTAAGCAGGTCATCTGGGTGGATACGGCGGCGACCTGGACGCAGGATTCCTCGCAATGCCCGGAATGCGATGCGAGCCTGATCCGCACTCAGCCAGACCCCACCTCTGGGTTGGGCGGTGATTGGTACTGCTCGGGCTGCGGACTCGCTCAACCGAAGGGTGACTACCGCGTCGAGAGCGGGACGATCATCGACCGTACGCAGCAGGTGTGGGATCCCCAACTCAGCGTGCCTGGAGTCTTCAATGTCAGCAATGCCGCGTGCGCACTGGCCGCCGCCGAACTGATGGGTGTAGAGCCACGAGCTGCGCTGAGCGGGATGCGGACGGTTACCTCGCCGGCTGGCCGGTTCGCCACTGCGCGATTCGGAAACACCACCGCCCGCCTGCTGCTGGCCAAAAACCCTGCCGGCTGGGCCGAAGCTCTGCCGTTGGCGCAAACCCAGACGGTGATACTCGCGATCGACTCTGCTGCAGCGGATGGCCGTGATGTCTCATGGCTTTGGGATGTCGATTACGAGCGGTTGGTAGGGCGATCGGTGATCGCTACCGGGCGCCGCGCGCAAGACCTTGCCGTACGCCTGAGATACGCGGGCGTCGACTATCGCTGCGTTCCCGATCTTGCCGCCGCGCTCGCCGATCATCCAGAACCGGTCGACGTGATCGCCACGTACACCCCCTTCCAACGGCTGCGCAGGATGGGGAGGGTTTGATGAACAATCGCTTCGCTGGTCAGCGGGTTGAGGTCGTGTTGATCTACCAATCGCTCCTCGGCCTGTACGGCGACCGCGGCAATGCGACCGTACTTATGAAACGCCTGGCCTGGCGAGGCTACGACCCGGTGCTGACCCTCGTCGAGCCAGGCGACCCACTCCCCGATACCGGAGATGTCTACCTCTTGGGCGGCGGAGAGGACACGGCCCAGGTATCGGCCGTTCGGGGACTCAAGGCCGACGGCGGACTGTATCGAGCGGTCGAACGCGGAGCTGCGATCCTCGCCGTTTGTGCCGGCTACCAGATCCTCGGCAACACCTTCACCGTTGGGTACCGAGACGAGGTGATCTCCGGACTCGGATTGCTCGACGTCACCACCAGACGTGGCCCGGTGCGTGCGGTTGGGGAGATCATCAGCCGGTGGAACGGCCGAAGCGCTGATGATCAATGGCTTACCGGTTTCGAAAATCACGGTGGATACACGCGGCTCGGAGCGGGCGTGACACCACTTGCATCAGTGGAAATCGGAGTCGGCAATTGCAACGACGGCACCGAGGGCGCGGTTGCCGGCACGGTGATCGGCACCTATCCGCACGGCCCGATCCTGGCCCGGAACCCCGCCTTTGCCGATCACATCCTGGAGCTGGCGCTGGGCCATGAGCTGGAGCCGCTGGTACATCCCGAGATCACCAAATTGCGGCGGCAACGCCTCGCCAGGGTCCGCAGATCCTACGCACGTAGCAGGTAGCGTGGCGCGAGTGCTCAGCCGACGGCCCGGTTCATTGACCGTCTCTTTGATCTTGCGCAAGTTCGGGATCTGACTCGATGATCAATAGGTCAGCTGAGGTTGCCGTCATCGGTGGCGGACACAACGGTCTGGTCGCTGCCGCGTATCTGGCGCGGGCCGGGCGCCGGGTGAGCATCTTCGAAGCGCGCGCGGAGCTCGGCGGCGCTGTGGCAAGCGCAGAAGTCTTCGAAGGGGTGGCCGCCCGACTGTCTCGCTTTTCCTACCTGGTCTCGTTGCTGCCCACCACCGTCATCGATGAGCTCGGGCTCCAGCTGGAGCTCCGCTCGCGCCAGGTGGGCTCCTACACACCGGTAGACACACGCGGCCTCCTCATCGAACGACATGTCGGACGCGCGACCCGCGACTCGTTCCGCGCGCTCACCGGCGACGGAGGTGAATATCAGGCCTGGGCGACATTCAAGGAGAGGCTGCACGAGCTGGCCGCGGTGCTAGAACCGACCCTGACCCAGAGACTTCCTCGTGTGGAGGAGCTCCGCGCGCGCGTCGACGCCGGGCTCTGGTCCTCTTTGGTCGAACAGCCGCTCGGAGAGCTCGTCGAGTCGACGTTCAGCGACGACACCGTACGCGGCCTCGTGCTGACCGATGCACTGATCGGCACCTTTGCCTCGGCACACGATCCGTCGCTGCGCCAGAACCGTTGCTTTCTGTATCACGTGATCGGCAACGGCAGCGGAGAGTGGCGGGTGCCCGTCGGGGGAATGGGTGCCGTGACCGCAGAACTGGTCCGGGTGGCGGAAGAGGCGAAGGTTATGATCCGGACGGGCTGCACCGTCGAGTCGATCGAGCCCCTCGCCGACGGCGGGGGAAGCCTCCGGCTAGCCAACGGAGAGTCGATCACTGCGGAGACGATCTTGGCCAACTGCGCGCCGGCTACCCTGCAGCGGCTGCTCGGTGAGGCGTACGAAACGCCGGTTGGTAGCCAGATCAAGATCAATATCGTGCTGCGGCGGTTGCCCCGATTCCAGTCCGGAATCGACCCCGCCATCGGGTTCGCGGGCACGCTGCATCTCGGGCAAGGCTATGACAGGCTTCAGCAGGCGTACGAGGAGGCGGCGGC
>DATLQP010000039.1:0-3613 GCA_035535155.1 Propionibacteriaceae bacterium | reverse complement strand
GTAGCGACTTCACCTCGGTGCCGCTGAGGACGATGCCAGCCTCATAGACGTCGTGGATGTGGTAATCGTGCCGTGCCTTGCGGTTCTGCGCGATGAGCCTGCGGCCCTTCTCCTTCGCCATGGTTACCATCTTCCCGCTTTGATTGCTCCGCTCGCTGACGCTCGCTGTGTTCGATTGCTTGCTCGCTCGCTGCGATGTTCGCTGGGTTGCCGCCGTCTTCGTCGGAGCCGACGGACCGGAAAAGCGTTGTTCCGCCATCTCCTCCTGCAGATCGGCGGCGCGAACATCGCGGGCGCGGATCGCGCTTGGTCGCCGCCTACTTCGTCATCGTTCGCCGACAAAAAGCGCGTCGGCTCACTCCTGTGTACATTGCTCGCTGCGCTCGTTGAGGCTGGCGCTTGTCAGCAGCTGCCTTCCTCATTCGCTCGCAGACGAAAAGCGTGTCTGCTCGCTCACTCGTCCAGGACAGCAGCGCGCCAGCCTGGCTCAGCACGGCGGCGCGCGATCCGGAGTTTGATTGCTTCGCTCGCTGGCGCTCGCTGTGGCCGACGGCTCGCTCCGCTCGCTGCGATTTTCGCCGGGGAGCCGCCGTCTTCGTCGAATCCGACGAAACAACCCTGTGAGAAGTCAGCTCTGCTCTCGACGGGTTTCGTCGGCTGCTCCTGCAGATCGGCGCCGCGAAAATCGCGGTGCGGATCGCGCTTGGACGCTGCCTACTTCGTCGTCGCTCGGGGGACGAAAGCGTCTCCGCTAGACCACATCGCGGCGACGGAAGATCAGCAGTGAGCCGATGATCGCCAGAGTAAGAAGGATTGACCAGTAGACAGCGCCGTGCGTCAGGCTCACGGTTCGCTCGACCCATTCGATGCGCGCCCCATCTGGCGTCACGTTCTCGATCGGCACCGAGTAGCTGTAGCCGTGTCCGACGATTGCCGCGAGACCCGCTTCGGGAGTCCACGGTGTCAGGCGCTGCGCCCAAGCCAGCGAGTTCAGCGGCCCGCGCCGGACGAACCAGACAACGACATAGCCAAGAAGCACGCCAATCGCGCCGGCCGTATGCCGAGTCAGCAGTGCGGCGCAGAAGCCGAGCACCGTCAGACCGACCACGGCCAGTACGCTGCGCAATCCCATCGCAGCGATCTCGGTCAGCGACTCGATGGGTGAGCCGTGGAGGCGTGCCAGCACCAAAGCCGCAGAGACGACGAGCGCCGCGGCAAAGGCTCCGAGTAGTGCTGAAAACCCGATTATGGTGAGCAACTTCGACCAGAAGACCTGGCGGCGGCGCGGGATGAAGGTGAGCCAGTTGGCAATCGAACCGGAGCTGTATTCAGCGCCAATGAAGCTAGCCGCGATCAGGAAAGCGCCGAGCGCGACAAGGACAGTCGATACCTCGAGCGCTGTTGTGGCCACCTCCTTGAATGGCGTCGGATCCACACTGAAGTTGGCCAGAGAGGGCTCCGGCATTGTGCACTCCGCTGGTGCGCCGCCCGTGTTGCGGCAGTCCCTCTCGTACTTATCGTGGTTGTCCACCCAGTCCTGGTGAGATTGCTCGTACACGCGCTGCGCAGCCGCGAGTTGTTCGCCGGTCAAGGGTGAAAGCGACTTGTTGACGATCAGCTGATATCCGCCGAGCCCCAATAGCAGCACGATCAGGGCAATTGAGGTGAACCGTCGACTGAGCAGTCTGGCGATCTCGGCCGTGATCAGCCGGGTCATCGCCCACTCCAATCGGGACGCTCTGGCTGACGCTGCCGCTCGGTCTGTGGTCTGCCTCGCCGTTCTGGCGGGCGCTGGTGTTGTGGCGGCCTACGCTTGTCCGGCTGACGGCGCTGCGGCCTGGCTCCCAAATGATCACCGGCAGTCAAGTTTAGGAAGACCGATTCGAGATCCGGCTGGATCGGAGTCAGCTCTGAGACGTACAGGCCTTGGTCGGCCAGCAGCCGAGTGATGACGGCGAGATCGAGCCGCTGGTTGCTCAGGCTGACCTTGAGAAGCCGGCCTGCCAGGGGTTCGACGGTGAAGCCGGACCTGGTGAGCACATCGGTGGCTTGGACATGATCGGAGACTCCGACGCGAGCCGAGAGCTGTCCGTCTGCGGAGAGGATGTCGCTGACGTTGCCTTCGGCGAGCAGCCGGCCACGGCCAATGATGGTGACCGTGTCGGCGATCTGCTGCACCTCGCTGAGAATGTGGCTGGAGACAAGCACGGTCTTTCCGCGCCGAGTCAGGTTCCGCATCATGCTGCGAATCTCGTGAATGCCGGCCGGGTCAAGCCCATTGGTTGGCTCGTCGAAGATGAGCAGGTCCGGATCCTTGAGCAGCGTTGCCGCGATGGCGAGCCGCTGTTTCATGCCGAGTGAGTACTTGCGGAATTTGTCTCCGCCGCGACGTGCCAGCCCCACTTCGTCGAGCACCGCCGCAACCCGCCGCTGTGGTGCCCCAATCGCGCGGGCCAGCAAGCGGAGGTTCTTCTCCCCGGAGAATGCCGGAAAGAACTTCGGCTGCTCGACGATGGCGCCCACTCGGTCGATGATCCGATCAATGGCCAGCGGCACTTCATGATCAAACATGCGGATGTGGCCCGCGTCAGCGGCGATCAGTCCCAACAGCATCCTGATCGTCGTTGTCTTGCCGGATCCGTTGGGACCCAGGAACCCGTGTACGCCTCCCATGGGCACCCGCAGGTCGAGGCCATCAACGGCCGCTTGTTTGCCGTTCCGGGTCCGGTAGATCTTCTGGAGGCTGTACGCCTCGATGGCATAGTCGACCGCCGGTTGTCCTACGACACTCCGACGGCGAGTTGCAACGGTCGACCTAGACGGATCAAGCGGCGCCAACTGCAAGCCTGGGGTGAGCAGTGGTGTCGGGCGCGGATCCGATATCGGGCGATTGGGTATACGCCTCAAAGGCCAGGTAATGCTGCAGAGCGGGACCGAGCGCCCGCGCCGCATCGGCGACCGTGACGCGCCGGCCCAGCTCGGCGGTCATTGACGTCACGCCGACGCCAGTCAGTCCACAGGGAATGATCCGGTCGAACGAATCAAGATCAGGATCGACATTGAGGGCAAAGCCGTGCATCGTCGTGCCGGCCGCGACGCGAACGCCGATGGCGGCGATCTTGCGCTCCAACCGATGATCCTCTGCTGCCAGCCAGACGCCGGAGCGGCCCCGGATCCGACCCGTGTTCAGGCCGTAGCCGGCAAGCATCGTGATCAAGGCTTCTTCGAGCCGGCGCACGTAATCGACCACGAGCACCGACTCAGGTAGCCGGACTATCGGATAACCCACGAGCTGCCCGGGTCCATGCCAG
The DNA here is from genome assembly GCA_035535155.1 of Propionibacteriaceae bacterium. Taxonomy (GTDB): domain Bacteria; phylum Actinomycetota; class Actinomycetes; order Propionibacteriales; family Propionibacteriaceae; genus Microlunatus. The sequence continues at coordinate 302 of DATLQP010000039.1, read as the reverse complement.
GTGATCTTGCCGCCACGGTCGACGTCGATCACCGGTGTTCCGTCGAGGGGACGTTCATGAGGCTCGGTCCGCTTGCCAGCGGTGTAGACGCTGGCGTGCTCGAGGAGCAGCACCGTCGCTGGGCGCGTGCCTTCGGAGACCTCGGCGTGTATGGCTCGCTGCAGGTCCCACGCCGCCTGATAGTCAACGTGGTCGCTGCCCAGCCCAAGATCGCGGAACACCAGTTCCATGGCGCTGAGTCTAATGTCGGACCGGCACCGCACTTTGACAGGTGGCCCGTTTCGGCATCTGCAGGAGCTTGC
>DATLQP010000038.1:0-7913 GCA_035535155.1 Propionibacteriaceae bacterium | reverse complement strand
GTCAATTCCAGTGCACGCTTGGTAGCAGTCAAGATCTCTCAATCTGTGGGACGGTACTGCTCACGTCGTCGCGACAACGCGGAACCAAGGCTAGCGGTTCGCGTTCCCGGGGCCACGTGGCCGCTTGGTTTCGCGCTTCCTCCCATAAGCGGCAAGAAAGACCTCCACGCCAGCCTCAGCAAGCGCATCAAGCTCGCTTCGACGGCGGCGCCGTCCAGCTCCACGGAACATAGCGGTATCGAGCGGCTCACCCACCACGAGGAACGCGAACTGGGTCGCCGCAGTTCGCGGATCGTCAATGGCCAATTCACCACGGTGGGCCAGCCGCGCGAAGGCGGTGCTCAAAACGCTGATTGTCCGCCGCGGCCCGCTGTCGTAATACGTGCGCGCAAGATCGGGAAACCGGCCCGCCTCGCGTAGCACGAGCTGGCGTCGGCGTAGCAGCACGGGATTCATCACAGCGTTGACGTAACTCCGCGCCAGATCCCGGAGCGCGGCAGGCACATCGGGAGCCTCCGCAACCGAGGCGACCTGAGATTGAAAGTCCCGGCTCACGTGTTCCACACTGCCCAGCGCAACCTCCCGAAAGAGTGTCAGCTTGTCGCTGAAATGCTTATAGACGGTCTGCTTCGATACCGCGGCAGCGACGGCGATGTCCTCCATCGAGGTGCCGCTGTACTCCCGAGTCAAGAACAACTCGGTGGCTGCCTGCAGGATCGCCTCCCTCTTACGCATGCTGCGATTCGACATCGCTGTATCCACAAAAAGATTGTAGGGAATTGGCCGATAATTCCGGGAGTACTGGACGGTCTAGTTCTACACAGACCAAAACAGATTTCCGGAAGGATCAACATCATGTCTCAGACTCGCCAGGTCCCAGTGACCACCTCGCGACGCGTCCACCAGGCCTTGGTGGCCGGCGCAGTTGCTGGACCGCTCTACATTTGCGTTGGCGCCCTCGAGGCCGTGCTGCGTCGGGGCTTCGACATCCGCATCCACTCCCTTAGCCTCCTGGCGAATGGCAGCGCCGGTTGGATCCACTCCGCGATGATGGTGACAAGCGGGCTGCTTACCGTCATCGGCGCGCTCGGGCTGAGCAGTGCGCAGCGAGCGGGCCGACGTTCATACGCCATGATCATCGGACTGGCGGTGTACGGATTAGGCATTGCTACGGCGGGCCTGCTGCGTGCCGACCCCGCTGAGGGATTTCCGCTGGGCACTCCAGCAGGACAACCTGCGGCGGTGACAGCCAGCGGCATTGGCCACCTGGTCGCAGGAGGAATCGGGTTTCTCGGCTTGATCGTGGCGTGTCTTGCCTCCGCCCGGAAGTCAGCGAAAGTCGGCGAGCGTGCGTGGGCGACCTGTTCCGCAGCGATCGGCATCTACTATCTCGTCGCATTCGCCGGGATAGCGTCAGGAGCCGGAAATTCGGTGATCAACATTGCCTTCACGGTCGCCGTTGCGCTGGGCTGGGGATGGGTGACCGCACTGTGCGTGCGCACCCTCAAGGAGTGACCACGCCCTGTCGGCTGAGATGGACCGGCGGCTCCTGCGCATGCAGACTTAGCCGGCGGTCCGCCGCAGTTTGTCCAACAGCGGCTTCGCAGCTTGATCAAGGAACTCCGCTTGACCTTCGTCGCCGACCTGCACGATCGCCACGTCAGTAAAGCCGGCTTCCCAGTACGGCTGCACAGCCTGCACGGCTGCATCAAGATCAGGACCGCAGGGGATCTGCTTGGCGACGTCTTCTGGCCGGACGAAGGTGCTCGCACCCTCGAAACCCGCCGGAGTCGGGAGATCCGCATTCACCGCCCAGCCACCGCCGAACCAGCGGAATTGATCATGGGCCCGCTTGATCGCCCGCTGCTCGTCGGGATCCCAGCAGATCGGTACTTGGCCGATCTTGCGGCTGTTGCTCGAGCCTTTTTCCTGATCCCAGGCCTTGATCAAATCCGGATCAGGCTCAACGGCCACCAGATGATCTGCCAGCGGCGCGAACTGAGCAACCGACTTTTCGCCGGACACAGCAACCGCGATCGGTACGCCACCGTCTGGGGCATCCCACACGCGTGCCGAATCCACCCTGAAGTAGTCGCCTTCCCAGGTCACCAGCTCACCCGACTGCAATTCGCGGATGATCGTGGCCGCCTCGACCAGCATGTCTTGACGTTGCGCTATCGGTGGCCACCCTTCGCCGGTGATGTGCTCGTTGAGGTTCTCTCCCGATCCCAGGCCAAGGATGAATCGGCCCTCACTCAGCAGCTGAAGGGTCGCCGCCTTCTGCGCGACCACAGCCGGGTGATAGCGCATGATCGGACAGGTCACGTACGTTGCCAGCTCCACCCGAGATGTTGCTTGCGATACTGCGCCGAGGACGCTCCAGGCGTACGGCGCGTGTCCCTGCGACGTCAGCCACGGCGCGTAATGGTCGCTCGAGACTTCGAAGTCGAAGCCGGCCTCCTCGGCTGCGACCGCGTAGCTGACCAGGTCTCGCGGTCCGCTCTGCTCGGTCATCAGCGTGTAGCCGAAACGCGTCATCCTGGCCTCCCATGTGTTCTACGGCACTATGGGTCGCCATACCCAGTTGCGACTCGTAACCACCGGTGTTGTCCGGATCGTTGAGGTGTTTCCGTGCGCCGCGGCACACCGAAATGACGGCGGAAGCGTCAGTCGTCGACCTTATATTGAATGCGTGTTCGAAAATGATCTGGCGGAGTTGGACGCGGCCGGCACCCTGGCCGCGGCCGAAGTCAACGAACACACCTTGATCACCGCTGAAACCCGACGGCTTCAGATCGCCGCACACTGGGCAGACCTGCATCCCGGCGACGCCGTCGCGGAATCTCGGCTGCCCGGCAGCGAACGACCGGCCCAGTTGGGCGGGGACGGCACCCCGACCGTCGGCGACTTCGCCCCCGCTGAACTCGGCTGCGTGATGCGCACCTCTGACGGATCAGCCTCCCGCTTGATCGCCGACGCTCTTGATCTGCGGCACCGGCTTCCCCGCATCTGGGCGGCGGCTTTGGCTGGGCAGGTGCCCGCCTACCAGGCCCGCTACATCGCCACAGCAACCCGGCAGCTCCCCGCTGAGCAAGCCGGGTTCGTCGACCAACGCATCGCCCCGTCGCTGGGTGCGGTCTCCTTCGGCCGGCTGCAAACCCTGGTGGAGACCGCGATCATTGACGCCGACCCTGAAGCCGCGGAACAGCGGGCTGCCGCGGCGGCGCAGGAACGCTTCGTGCGACTCGGCAGCACATCCGAGCACGGCCTCAAGTTAATCATCGCCCGCGCTGCCGCTGGCGATGCCCTTTGGTTCAAAGCCACCATCGATCGGATCGCCGACATTCTCGGCCACGACGGCGACACCGACACCACCGACGTACGGCGGTCCAAGGCGATTGGCATTCTCGCCCAGCCTGCCGAAGCACTGCGGCTGCTGCATGAGCATCAAGACGACGACTTGGACGGATCCGCCGAACCATCCGATCGTGACCAACTGCTGGTCGAGGATGAGCCGCCCGCGGAGGAGGCGACCCACCGGTCGCTGCAGATCATGCCGTCGCCGTTCAACCCGGACAAGGCGCGGCCCCGAGCGATCGTGTATATACACCTAAGCGTCGAAGCGCTCGCCGCCGGCACCGGCATCGCCCGCGTCGAAAACGTCGGCCCGGTGCTGCTGGGCCGGCTACAGATGCTCCTCGGGGACCGCTGCACCATAAACCTGAAACCGGTCATCGACCTACCCGCCGGACACATCCCGATCGACTGCTACGAGATCCCAACCAGCCTGCGCGAACAACTCCTGCTGCGCTACCCCGCCGACGTCTTCCCCTTCGCCAATGTCGTGAGCCGTTCCGTCGATATGGATCACACCATCGCCTATTTGAGTGTTACGGAGGGTGGGCCGCCCGGCCAAACCCGAATCGGCAACCTCGGACCGTGCGTACGCCGGCATCACAATCAGAAAACCCACGGCGGCTGGCACGTCCGACAACCCGAACCCGGCACCTGGCTCTGGCGATCACCCCACGGACGGATATACCTCGTCAACGCCACCGGCACCCATCCCCTCGGTCACTCCTGATAGAGACCGCGCTTTGCGATGTACTGCACAATGCCGTCCGGCACCAGATACCAGATTGGTTGCTGCCCCTGCACTCGCAGCCGGCATGCCGTCGACGAGATCGCGAGCGCTGGCACCTCCATCAACGTGATCTTGTCCTGCGGCAGCTGAGCGATCACCGGCGAGTCAAGATCAACTCCGGGACGCGTGCAGCCCACGAAATGAGCAAGATCAAAAATGGAGTCGACCTCGTGCCAAGTGAGGATCTGGGTTAACGCATCGGCGCCGGTGATGAAGTACAAATCCAGATCTTCGCCCCGCTCAGCGCGGAGATCGCGGAGCGTATCGGCGGTGTACGTCGGCCCTGGTCGGTCGATGTCGAGGCGGCTGACCGTAAACCGGGGGTTGGATGCGGTTGCGATGACGGTCATCAGATAACGGTCTTCCGCGGATGAGACCTGACGATGAGTCTTCTGCCACGGCTGGCCGGTCGGAACGAAGACAACCTCGTCAAGACCGAAGCGACTGGCCACCTCACTAGCGGCGACCAAGTGGCCGTGGTGGATTGGATCGAACGTGCCACCCATCACGCCAAGCCGATAACGCTGCTGTGGGTCGAATCCGCGCTGCCGGGCCAAGCCTGTGGCGCGAGGTGACGAAGTCACGCCTAGCTGTGCGGGCGACCCCTGCCGATCGACCAGGTGATCAGCAGCAGGATGAGGAGCATGCTAAACGCGAGGACACCGAAAGCCCAGGCAGGAATTGGGAGTTCGCGGGTCTGGAGAAGCGTGAGTCCCAGGGTCATACGCGCAGCGTATCGGCTCAGAGCAGCTGATGGGTGCCGCGGAAGCTGCGTTCCCACTCCCCCGTGGTCCGGTCAGGTGTCGCGACACTAGATTTTGCGGCAAGCCCAGCCCACGAAGGAGCTCCCCTGCGATGCTGAAGCCACTACGGCGTGCAGCAGTACGCGCGGTGAAGCCTCGAGTGAGTGAGGAGACCTGGGCCAAACTGCGGGAAATCGACCCGCAGCGCATCAAGCTACGACTCCGGCCCAGCCTGGGGAGGTTGGCGACTCGCGATGGAACTGGCCTAACCGGGAGCCGGCGCTACGCAATGCACTACGAGCGACACTTCACGCAAGTCCGACATACCAGCTTCACGTTGCTGCAGATCGGCATCGGCGAGGAGGGTCGGGACGGCGCCGACGGTTCATCACTGCGCATGTGGAAACACTTCTTCCCCAAGGCTCAGATCGTCGGCCTGGACCTTTACGACAAATCGGTTGTCGACGAGGAACGCATCTTCACCTATCAGGGCAATCAGATCGATGCGGATCTGTTGCGCAGCATCGCTAGAAAACACCATCACCTAAAGATCATCATTGACAGCGGCAGTCATCGCCCCGAACACACCAGAGCTACCTTCGCGATCTTGTTTCCGCTACTGACAGATGGCGGCTACTACGCGATCGAGCGGGCCACCACCATGGGCATGATCAAGAATTTTCTCGATGGCCTCAACTATCGCGAGTTCGGTGATCATCGGCCCCGCTGCTACACCGATTCCCATGTAGTCGCGGTGCACTGCTATCCCGATCTCGTGATTATCGAGAAGGGGCTACGCACGAATCTGGCCTGACCCGATAATCACGTACTTGGTCGAGGTCATTTCCGGCAGACCCATCGGCCCGCGGGCGTGCAGCTTCTGAGTCGAGATCCCGATCTCTGCCCCGAAACCGAATTCACCTCCGTCGACAAAGCGGCTCGAGGTGTTGACGAGTAGGGCAGCGGCATCGATTTCAGCGGTGAATCGGGCCGCCGAGCGCTGCGATTCGGTGATGATCGTTTCGGAGTGGCCGGTGCCGTACCGGCGGATGTGCTGTAGTGCAGCATCCAGGGAATCCATGATCGCGATAGCGATGTCCAGCGACAGATACTCCTCGGCGAAGTCGCGCTCCTCTGCCGGGATGATCTCGCCGTACGCCGCGACACGCGGATCGCCATGCACTCTGACGCCCTGCTCAGCAAGCGCGTCCAAGATCTTCGGCATGAACGAGTCGGCGATCTCGGCGTGTACCAGAAGCGTCTCCGCCGCGTTGCAGACCGAAGGCCGCTGGGTCTTGGCATTGATCACGATATTGATCGCCATCTGCTCGTCGGCACCGGCATCGACAAGGATGTGACAGTTGCCGACTCCGGTCTCGATCACCGGCACCTGGCTGTTGCGCACCACAGTGTCGATCAGCCCGGCGCCGCCGCGCGGAATCAACACATCGACCAGTCCGCGAGCCGCCATCAGCTCATTCGTCACCTCACGCGGACCAGGCACGAGCTGGATGGCGTCTGCAGGAAGCCCGGCGTCGACGATTCCGGCCTGGAGTGCTTCAACTATGGCGGCATTTGAGTCGGCAGCCGAGGAAGAGCCGCGCAGCAATGCGGCATTGCCAGATTTCAGGCAGATGCCGCCGGCGTCTGCGGTGACATTGGGACGGGCTTCATAGATGATCCCCACGACGCCGAATGGCACCCGAACCTGGCGTACCTGCACGCCGTTGGCGTTGGTCCAACCGCGTACGACATCCCCGACCGGATCCGGCAGCGCAGCCAGCTCACGTATTCCCTCGACCATGCCCGCAATGCGATCCGGATTGAGCCGAAGCCGATCGATCAAGGCTGCGCTGGTTCCGTTCGCCTCGGCGCGGGACACGTCGCGCCCATTCGCCTCCAAGATCGCAGTCTCCGCCTTGGCCAGTGCATCGGCCATCGCCAGCAAGGCCGCGTCCTTGGTGGCCCTCGTGGCACTGCTCAACGTCTGCGCAGCGGTTCGTGCCTTCTGGGCCTGTTCCTGAACAGTCACCGGACAAATCTAACCCGGCGGCTCACTAGGCTCTTGCCGCGAACGAGCTCGGGCAAGGTGGAGAAAGTCCCGCACGCCGATGAGTCGAATCAGGTGCGCAGGACTGAAGAACGACCGCATGGGAACGACCCCGGTGAGCATGCCGAAGAACTGTGATGCCTCCTCTTCGTCTGCGCCGATGGTCCTGAACAGCCCCTCTTCGATTTCATTGACACCGCGCAAACCCGCTACGTCCAGAGTCCAGTTGAAGGCGGCCTTGGTCTGGTGATTGCGTTGCTTCTCATATCCCTTCATTGACCCGTTGAGGTGCCGCGAGCCAGCCAGTCCACTGACGATCGCACTCGACAGCAGTTCAGCGTCGCGCAACGCATGACCGATGCCGAGGCCGGTGATCGGATCCATCACGAGTCCGGCGTCGCCGGCCAGGGCCCATCCTGGGCCGTAGGCAGCGCGTACCAGGTTGGGAAGATCGCTGGTTCCCCTCGTCCGTCCGACCTGAACAGCGGCACGCGCTCGTTCACCCAAGCTGCCGGCCTTGTCGAGAGCGGCGATGAGGTGAGCGGTTGGATCCCGGCGGATTGCCTCGAAGTCCGCGATCGGCCCAGCAACATAGGTCATCGTGAGACCGTCATTGGTCGGCCAGGCACTCGCCGCGGACCCACTGCTCGAGTAAATCTCGCCGCCCTTGACGGGCAGACCGTCCCAATATGCGTAGAAGGCAAAGGTGGCCGGTGGGACCGTACGGCGCTCGGGCGCGCCGGCCAGCCGAGCGACCTTCGAGTGCTTTCCGTCGGCTCCGATGACGAGCAACGCAGTCTCTGTGCTCACTCGGCCGTTACCTCTGTCCCGCAACTGAACCCCGCCTACGCGATCGCGGTCTTTGACCAGATTCACCAGGGAGCAAGCCTCGCGTACCTCGGCGCCCGCGGCACGGGCTGCATCGACGAGCAGAGCGTCGAGGATCGTGCGACGCGGACTGATCATCATGTTGACG
>DATLQP010000037.1:0-7583 GCA_035535155.1 Propionibacteriaceae bacterium | reverse complement strand
GTGCCGGTTGGCGAACGCGTCGGATCTGCCGTTGTCATCTGGCCCATCAACAAGAACGGGCGGTCGGGGATGCTGCCCGCGCTGAGCTGGGCAAAGGTGGTGACCAGTTCCTCGGTGGAATCGCTGATGTGCACGGTCCCCGGCGCGTACGGCGGCGGCGTACGCCACGGCACCGGCGAGCTCAGCGCATAGTCGATCTTGAAAGTTCCCGGGTCGCGGCGGAAGCCGGCCATCTTGACCCGCATCCTCGGTGGCAGCTCGTCGAAGGTGACGAGCCGGCCGTACAGGTGCTCCGCGGCAACATCGGCGAGCACCGCACGACGAACCCGGACAAGTTGATCATTGACCTGTACGCCGACCGCCCGACCATGCGCGACGGAGACCTTGGTCACTTCTGCGTTGCACTCCACAACACCGCCGTGTGCGACGAAGCGGTCCCGCATGGCCTCTGAGAGCTTGCCGGCACCGCCTTCCGGAACCGGGAACCCGATCGTCTGGCCTAGCATGATCAACAACAAGCCGAGGAAACCTGAACCGGCGCCATCCAGCGCAATGTCAGCGTGCAAAGCGTTTCCAGCGAGCATCAAGCGGAACGCCTGGCCACCGAACTCCTCCCCGAACGTGGAGATTGCAGGACTCAGCAGCTCCTTCGCAAACGACAGACCACCCACCCGTGGCAACTTGATCATGGCCCGCAGGCCCGGCCAGAGTGGCGGAAATGGCGTCAGGAGGGCGTCGATCAGGCTTGGCCCGATCAGCCGCCATTGATCAACAAGTGCTCGCCACGCCGCACCGTCGCCAGGATGCTCCGCATCGAGCAGGTTCGCCGTAATGTCAAGATCGCGATGCAAGATCACCCATGAGCCATCGTGCCGGGGGTGTCCCAGCACCGCAGGAGCGTGCCGCCAGCGCAGCCCGTATTCCTCGAGGTGCAAACTCCTGATCACCTTGGAGGCAGCCCCCAGCGGATAAAAGGCGCTGAAGGTGTCGGTCACGAAATGCGGATCGAGCTCCCGATCACTGCGGACAGCGCCGCCGACCTCCGATTGTGCCTCGAGGAGCAGGGTGTCCCAACCAGCGTCAGCCAGCCGGTTGGCGGCCACCAATCCATTGGGGCCCGCCCCGATGACTACCGCATCCACCTCACGCGGCAGCGTCATGCGCCCACCCTCCTCGCTGCGGTCACCTTCCCTGCACCTTCCTCGTCCCGAAAGTAGTCATGTCCGACGCGGCTGAATCGATCAAAGGTTGACGTTTGTGACCACTTTCGGGTAAACGGGACCAAACGCGCGGGCAAAGCACAGAGGCATCAGAGCATCGGCCGTCCACCCGTGACCGCCACCCGGGCGCCGGAGATGTAACTGCCGTCATCGCAGGCGAGCAGCACGTAGACCGGTGCCAGCTCCTTGGGCTGTCCGGCGCGACCGAGCGGGGTGTTCTCGCCAAACTTCTCGACCTTCTCGGGCGGCATGGTCGAGGGGATCAACGGTGTCCAGATCGGACCTGGAGCGACGCTGTTGACCCGGATGCCCTTCTCCCCCAGCATCTGGGCGAGGCTGGCACAGAAGTTGGCAATTGCCGCCTTCGTCGCCGCGTAGGGAGCTAGCTGGGGCGAGGGCATATCGGAGTTCACCGACGAGCTTCCAATGATCGACGAGCCCGGCTTCAGGTGCGGAATGGCTGCCTTGCACAGATGGAACATCGCGCTCACATTGGTATCCCAGGTGTAGTCCCACTCCTCGTCGGAGACCTCGTCGAGCGATTCGTGGGTCATCTGGAAAGCGGCGTTGCTCACCAGGATGTCGATGCCGCCGAACTCGTCGAGTGCGGTCTGGATAATGTCCCGGCAGTGCTGTGGATCCGCGATGTCGCCCTTCACCAGCACCGCCCGTCGACCAGCCTGCTCGACGTAGCCCGCGGTGTTCTTGGCGTCGGAATCCTCGCTGAGATAGGAGATCAGAACGTCGGCGCCTTCCCGCGCGTACGCGATGGCCACGGCACGTCCGATTCCGGAGTCTCCGCCAGTGATCACTGCGATCTTGCCGGTGAGCTTTCCGTTGCCTCGATAGCTTTCCTCGCCGCAGTCTGGCACCGGCGTCATCTTCGATTGAGTGCCAGGCACCTCTTGCTGCTGTGCGGGCTGGCTCATGGGTCCTCCTTCAAACATTCAAGTCGTGATCGTTCAGTTACCCAGCAACCCGCGGCCCGAACCCTGCTGTCGATGCCGGCTCAGGAGCCGGTCGCACCATGCGGCTCCGCGACCGGCTTCGACTCCGCCGATCCGCGCTGCCGCAGATAGACGGAGGCCCAGACCAGCACCGCCACAGCCAGAAACTCACTCTGCCAGTTCTGGAACGACTCGAACCAGAACTGCGAAGTCCCGAGATACTGCAACGTCGTCACCGCCTGACCACCATGCGCCAGCTGCTCATCGCTGTAGTCCTTGGCGCCGCCGATCGCATGTCCCACGACCGACGCAAAGAACAGCAGGAAGAACAATCCCGCCAGCGAGTGCTCGTACGCCGTGAGCAACCAGCCGCCGTGGCGTACTGGCCATGGCGCACCCGGGCGGTCTGCCGAGCTCCGTGGATCTTCGTCCTGAGGCGCGGGCTCATCGATCGGCTTGGACTCCGAAGACCCACGCTGGAACAGATAGGCCGTCAGCACGACGTACATCCCCATCTGGAGAAACTCGCTTTCCCAATTCTCGAAGATGGCCTCGTAGAAGGCGCCGCTGAGCAGATAGCCACCGAGCGAGACTGCGTGCTGTCCGTGCTGCAGTTGCTCGGAGTTGTCGACCCTAACACCTGAGAAGATCATGCCGCCGAAGAAGATCACAAACAGCGCCAGGTTAGCGATCAGCAGTCCATGATCACGCAACCATTCGCGCATCACGCTTCCACCCCTACTACCAACCTCCAGCTAGCCTTTGTCGCTCCGGGATAGACGGATCCAGCGATATCCCCAACCGTTCAGCGTCAAACCGTTGAGTTTCTTGGTCGGCGCGGCGTATGTGCCGTCAACGAAAAGGTCGTACGGGTCGCCGTTCATGCCCGGCAGGGGGCCGATGTCCACGGTGACCTTGTCGTCAGCCAAGTTATGCAGTAGCAAGATCGCCCCGGCCTCCGCGTCGAATCGGTGTGCCAGCACCGAGCGTGGCAGCGGTGCGTCCAGGACCGAGCAGCTGCCAGTGCCGATCTCAGGCGCCGTACGGAGTGTGTAAATCAGGTTCTCGAACCAGCGCAAGAGCGAGTTGGGGTCCTGTTCCTGGCCACGCACGTTGACTTTCTTGGCTCCAAATCGGCCACTCATGGCAACTGGGCGGAACAAAGCCTCGGGCGCTGCCGGGCTGAACCCGGCATTGAGAGTGTCATCCCACTGCATCGGCGTTCGGATGGCCTCCCGGCCATCCAAACTCAGATCCTCGCCCATTCCGATCTCTTCGCCGTATCGCAGCGCCGGCGTGCCCGGCAGCGAGAATTGCAGCGCGTACGCCAGCTCGATCCGGCGGCGGTCACCCTCCAACATCGGTGCCAGCCGACGACGGATCCCGCGGCCGTACAAGCGCATCTCCGCCCGGGGCGCGAAGGCGCGAAATGCGTCACCGCGCTGCTCGTCGGTCAGCCTGCTGAGATCGAGTTCGTCGTGGTTACGCAGGAAACTCACCCATTGCCCGCCCTGAGGCAACCGCACCGCAATCTTCAGGGCTTCGATGAGTGGCTCCGCATCATTACGAGCCAGGGCCAGCCACATCCGCGGGTTGAGCAGGAAGTCGAACATCATCTGAGCCCGATCGGTGGGACCGTCGGGTCGGCTGCCGACAAAGGTGCCGATATCGCTGGGAGGCAAATTGGCCTCACAGAGCAGCACGGAATCGCCCCGTACCCACTGCGTCTCCTGACGCCACGAATCCATGATCGAGAAGTCCTGCGGGCCTGACTCGGCGCCGGGTTTCACCAACTCGATGATGAATGGAGCCGCGTCTATCCGGAACCCGGCCGCCCCCATCTGCAGCCAGAAGTTCATCACCTTCGCAATTTCCCTGCGTACGGCGGGATTAGCCCAGTTGAGGTCGGGCTGGAAGCCGTAGAAGCGATGGAAATACCACGCCTGCGCCTGCTCGTCAAAGGTCCAGGTCTCCTCCTGCTCTCCAGGGAAGACGGTGCCCTGGTGGCGGTTCGGCGGCTCCTCCGTGCTCCAGACATACCAATCCCGATATGGCGAGTCCGGACTGCTCCGGGCCGAGACGAACCAGGGATGCTCGTCGGAGGTGTGGTTGACGACCAGGTCAAGAATGATTCGGATGCCTCGCTCTTGAGCTTCCCGTGCCAGCTCTGCAAAGTCACCGAGGCTGCCCAATGCCGGTTCGATGCCGTAGTAGTCGATGATGTCGTAGCCGTTATCCCGCCACGGACTCGGATGGATCGGATTCAGCCACAGACAGCTGACACCCAGGCGAGAAAGGTAGTCCAGCCGACTGATCAACCCCCGCAGATCACCGCGGCCGTCGCCGTCGGAGTCTTGGAACGACGACACGTCGAGGCTGTAGATGACAGCCTCCTGATACCACCTGTTGATCATGATCTCCGGGCCTTTCTGCCGACAGTCGCGATCAGCCCGGCAGCGGCGGCTACCCCGGCACCGAACAGCGCCGCGTGGTGCTGGGAGGCGAAGACCTGCACGCTCCGCGCCTTGGCCCGTTGATCAAACGCACCGTGGGCACCAAAATCGTGGCCACCCTCGCCATCCGCCGGCTCCCACAGGTTGGCCGGTTGATCGGGATCTTTGGGCTGTCCGGTCTGCTGCGCCTGAAATCCGGTCCGTGCCAAGTAGCGATCAAGCATGCCGGGCGCGACCGCGTTCACGATCAAGGTGGCCGCCGTACTCGCACCGACCCAATACTCCCGTCGCTCCGGATGGTCGGCGGCGTACGCGACCGCTCGCGCAGCCACCTCGGGCTGGTAGATCGGTGGCACCGGCTGAGCACGTTCAGGCAGCCGAGAGAGCACCCAGGAGAACTGCGGAGTGTTGACCGCCGGAAGTTGCACCATCGTCACCCTGACATTGCTGTGATCATGGAGGAGCTCGCAGCGTAGGGACTCGTGGAAGCCTTGCAGTGCGTGCTTCGCGCCGCAGTAGGCGCTCTGCAGCGGAATCCCGCGATACGCCAGCGTCGAGCCGACCTGCACGATCGTGCCGGCATCGCGCTCCCGCATCCTGCGCAGTACCGCCATGGTGCTGTACACCGCGCCGAGATAGGTCACATCTGTGACCTGCTTGAACTCCTCTGGACTGATCTCGGCGAAGGGAGCAAAGACCGAGGTGAACGCGGAATTGACCCAAATGTCGATCGGACCAAGCTCGTTCTCGATACGCCCGACCGCTTCCTCGACTTGAGTTGGGTCGGCAACATCGACCGGCACCAGCATCGGGTTTGCACCGGCGGCACTGACTTCGGCGGCCGTTGCGCCCAGGCCAACCTCACCGCGAGCGAGCAGCGCGATGGAGTCTCCTCGCTTGGCGAACTCGCGTACGGTGGCCCGACCAACGCCACCGCTCGCACCCGTCACTGCGACGACACGCCTGCGCCCTTCGCCCCTGCGCAATTCAGCACTGACCATGCCTACGCAGTACCCGTTGGTCGTTGGTCGACACTAAAAGCCCTTACATAAAACAGCACGCGGAGCAAGGTACTAGATTGGTCTGCGCGCGGAGCGGCCTACCTGAAACCGCAATCGTGCCACCCCGGCATATCCACAGCGTCGTCTCGCCCGCTGTTGCGGAGCGCGATAGATCGGAGGACTCCACATGACCGGGTCCTTTGGCGCTACGGAAGAGCCAACCATCGATTTGTCGTCCGACAAGTCGTGGGACAGCGCCTCCATGCGTGCGGTGTATGACCAGGTGGATTGGTCGGCCACAGCTCTGGGTGCCAAAGAGAAATGGCCATCGCTGCTTCGGCTGCTCGTTGATCTCTGCTTGGACTCCGAATTTCCTGTCCAGATCAGCTGGGGACCCCACCTCCTCGTCCTGTATAACGACGCCTACATCCCGTTGCTCGGCGCCGAGAAGCATCCGTGGGCGCTCGGCCGCCCGGCGAGTGAGGTTGGCCCACCTCCGTGGCCTGCGAGCGAGGAACATGTGCGCGAGGTCATGCAGACTGGCCGGGCCTACCACAGCGAGGATCAACCGCTGATCATCGATCGGCATGGCTATCCCGAGGAGGGCCACTTCACCTTCTCGCTGATCGCGGTCCGTGACGCCGACGGCACGATCGTCGGGCTCTTCAACACGATCACCGAGACGACCCAGCACATCCTTTACGAGCGGCGCCTCCAGGTGCTGCGCAGGCTGGGCTCTATGTCGATCACTGCCGATGACTCGCTGCCCTCAACCTGTCGAGCCGCCGTCGAGGTAATCGGCAAAAACCGAAAGAGTGTCCCGTTCGCGGCGGTTTTCCTTCGTGATCTTCAGGGCCAAGGTCCGCGTCGCACCGCGGGTTACGGCTTCGACGAGAGTGCCGCAGCCGGCTGCGAACTGGTCGAGTTCTTACCGAGCACCGGACCGGTTCTGGACACCATGGAGCACGGAGGCACAGAGCTGGTATCCGGGCTCCGCGAGCAATACCCCGGGGTGTTTGCCCCTGGACCCTTGGGCTCCCTGACGCCCGACCAAGCTTTCGTGCTGCCAGTGGTCATGCTGGGCGATCGAAAACCGATCGGCGTGCTGATCTTGGGCGTCAATCCCTATTGGAGACCCGACGAGGCCTATACCGCCTTTACCGCGATGGCAGCGCGGCAGCTCGGTGTCATGATCACCGACGCGGTCTCTTACCAGAACGAGCGCAAACGGCAGCAGGCTCTCGAGGAGCTTGATCGGGCCAGGACAGAGTTCTTCCAGAACGTCACCCACGAGTTGCGTGCACCGCTGACGATGCTGCTCACGCCGCTGCAGGACATCCTTGATGAGCCTGGCGTCGTGCTTCCGGCCGCCGCGCGCGACACGGTGGAAACCTCGGTACGCGCGGGTGATCGTTTGCAGCGCGTGGTCGATGCCCTGCTGGACATTTCCCGTGCCGCGTCGGTCGCGCTGATCCCGCACCGGGAGGACATCGATCTGGTGTCGGTGACGGTCGATGTGGTCGAGGGATTCCGACCGGCGACCGAGGGTCGGCTTAACCTGCGCGTCGAGATGCCGAATGACCCGCTGCGGGCGTACGTCGACCGGAACATGTGGACCACCATCGTGAGCAACCTGGTAAGCAACGCGTTGAAGTTCACTCCCGACGGGGAGGTCGCGGTGATCTTGAGCGGCGATGAGAGCCACGTCGTACTGACCATCGCTGACACCGGCGTCGGGATCCCGCACGACGAGCAGGCGGAGATCTTCGAGCGGTTCCGCCGGGGAAGAGCTAGTGATCAACACCCAGGCTCCGGAATCGGTCTCGCGCTGGTGGCCGACATGGCGTCTGCACACGCCGGCACAGTCGAGGTCGACAGTAAGCCGGGTGCGGGCAGCCGGTTCGTCGTGCGGCTGCCGCGCTACAACGGATCGCAGGCAGACGTGGCACTGGCTGACAGTGC
>DATLQP010000036.1:0-4328 GCA_035535155.1 Propionibacteriaceae bacterium | reverse complement strand
CGCCCCGGCGTACTGGGAGGGACGAGCCTGCATCCGAGTGGTTGATGAGGATTTTATGTCGGAGCCAATCTCACCCCAAAGGGGTGATGCCCGCACGCCGGCCTGGTGCGATGGTGCGATCGGTTTTCCGTTGCGGTCGGCTGAGGTGGCGGGCCGCGGGGCAGAGAAGGGATCGGCAGATGACCGAAGACGCAGGGTACCGGTCAGCACGGCGCGCGGAGGAACCGAGCGGGACGGCGGTCGGGTTCATCTTGTTCGCCGCGATCATGATGATCATGGTCGGGGTGTTCGAGGCGATTCAGGGGCTCGTCGGCATCTTCGAGAACGAGTTTTACGTCGCCACCCGCAACTACCTGTTCAAGTTCGACGCCACCACCTGGGGCTGGATCCACCTGCTGCTGGGGCTGCTGGTGGCCTTCGCCGGCTGGGGGCTGTTCTCGGGGCGGACCTGGGCGCGGACGGTGGCGATCATCCTGGCCGTGCTCAGCGCCCTGGCCAACTTCCTGTTCATCCCTTACTACCCGTTCTGGTCGCTGCTCCTTATCACCCTGGACATCTTTGTGATCTGGGCCGTTGCCGCCCACGGCGGCGCCATGCGGGACCCGGTCTGACCGCGGCTCCGCGCAGCAGAGTCCGGAAGCATAAGCGGGGCGATCACCATGACCGAGGGGACCGCCCCGTACCCCAGACGTGGGCTGCCCGCGCCGGTGAGGTGGTTGAACGGCTGAAGTACTTCTCCAAGGTTGAGGGGCGCGCCCGGGATTGGACCGTCTGGGAAGGCGCAGGCTGGGGGTCCCCGTGGTAGTTGAGCTCGATAGGGTGTTGCTCGACGCCAAGCTGGCGGCTCCCCAGCCTCGCCCGGGTGCCGTGAGTCGCGCCGAGCTCATCGAGGTGGCGCAAGCGAGTGATCGCCGCGTGGTTGGCGTCACCGCGCCGGCGGGCTACGGCAAGTCAACATTCCTCGCTCAGTGGGCACTCGCAGAGGATCGTCGGGTGATATGGGTATCGCTCGATCGCTTCGACGATGATCCTGCGGCCCTCCTCGAGTTGTTGGCGTACGCGTACGCGGGGGGTTCGGCGGGCAACGCCGACCTGGTCGCCGACATGCGCGGTCCTGGCATGTCGGTCCTGGGACGCGCGGCACCCCGCCTCGCGTCGGCGTTCAGGAGCAGCCCCGTTCCGTTCGTGCTGATGCTGGACGACCTGCACGAACTGCAGTCGCCGGCCTGTCACGACATGCTCGGCATGGTGATCTCTGGGGTGCCTGAAGGCTCTCAACTGGCCGCGGCGAGTCGGTTCGAGCAGCCCCACCTGCCGCGGCTGAGGGCTTCGGGCGATGCCTTGGAGATCGTGGTGAGCGACTTGGCCCTCAACGCGGCCGCGGCCGAACAGATCTTCTCGGAGGCGCACGTGAGCCTCACGCATGAGCTGGCGGCCGCTGTCACCGAACGAACCGAGGGCTGGCCGGTTGGCCTCTACCTGGCTGCTCTGATCGCGAGAGACAGCAACGGCGAGGCGTTGTCGGTCTCCGGTGACGATCCTTACGTGGCCGACTACCTATACCGCGAATCGTTGATGAACCTGCCGGATGACACCCAGCGATTCCTGCGTCGCACGGCGATACTCGATCAACTGTGTGGTCCCCTCTGCGATGCTGTCGTTGCGGACCCAAACGCGCATGAACAGCTGCGAAGGCTCGAAGGCTCGAACGTGTTCCTTATCCCGCTCGACCGTCGGCGAGAATGGTATCGCTATCACGCACTCTTCAAAGAGTTTCTCTTTGGGGAGCTTCGTCGCGTCGAGCCTGACGTCATCATGAAACTGCACCTGCGGGCCGCCGACTGGTACGAGTCCCGGGGCTCCCGGGCGATGGCCCTCGAGCACCTGTTGAACACGACCGAGCGGGACAGAAGCGTCCAGCTCGCGACGGGGTTGACCCTCGAGACCTACCAGGCGGGTCAGTTGTCGACCGTGCAGCGCTGGCTCTCGGCGCTCGGCGACTCCGCGGTCGAGGGATACCCCCCACTCGCGGTGCTGGCCGGCTGGATCACGGCACTGACCGCCCAGACCACCGAAGCGCAACGTTGGGCGGCTGTCGTCGACGCTGCTTCGTTCGATCTGGTGCCCGCGGACGGCACGGCGTCGTTTGCCTCGGCGCGAGCGATGCTTCGGGTCATCATGTGTCCCTCCGGCCCGGAGCAAGCGATGGCCGATGCGAGCTTCGCAGTCGCCGAAGAGCCGCCGTGGAGCCCCTGGCGCGACCAGGCGCTTACCCTGTGCGGCGAGGCGCACCTGCTCGCTGGCGACGTCAAGCAGGCCGATGCCTGGTTCGCCGAGGCATCCATTTTGGCGGCAACGGCAGGTAATGTCGATTCGCTCGTTCTCAGCGAGTCTGAGCGCGCCCTGTTGGCCATGGATGGCGAACGATGGGCGGATGCGGACGAGCGGCTGCGTGTTGCGCTCGGCGCGATACGTGAGGCGCGGATGCAGGACTACGCTCTGTGCGTTCTCGCATTCGTCGCCTCGGCTCGGCTTTCCTTGCATCGCGGCGACCTTGAGCAGGTCAACCGTGACCTCACGCAAGCGATGCGTGCTCGTCCGTCATTGACGTACGTGCTGCCGTTCCTTGCAGTCCGCGTGCGATTGCAACTCGCCAGGATCTTCTGGGCGATCGCCGACCATTCGACCGCTCGCCACCTGCTACGAGAGATCGACGATATCCTGATCCGCCGGCCGTCTCTCGGCGCGCTCGTCGGGGAGGTCACGGAGTTTCGCGGACTCGTCGGGTCGAGTGCACACGTGGAACCGCGAGTTGGGCCGCCCCTCTCCCCGGCGGAGCTTCGGCTGCTGCCGTACCTACAGACGCATCTCACACTTGGCGAGATCGGGCAGCGGCTGTCCGTTTCCCGCAACACCGTCAGCTCCGAGGTGGGCTCGATCTACCGAAAGCTCGGCGTCTCGTCACGCAGCGAGGCGGTGGTACAAGCCATGTCGATCGGCTTGCTCGGCGTGTAGCTGGAAGTCACGACTATCGATCCAGGGCATCGTCCATGTCGTAACCAATCGCCATCGCGAGCTTCCGAGCTGCCGCCACGGCGCGAGGCAGTCCGACGATGGGAATGACGCCGACCAGCACGTTGACCGTATCGGTGGCCGTGGCACCGCTACTCACCGCGGCATCGGCTTGCGCTCCGTAGGACGGGCCCGACCCACCGACCGCGACCAATGCGGCCAGTCGGACGAGCGCGAGTGTCTTCGGATCGAGGCCTTCAGACTCAACGTCGACTTCTGGGACACGTCCTTCGGCGAACTCTGCATCGTTGACAGCCAGACGGCGCAAACACTCCTGGTAGTCCAAATTTGACTCCGCCCTCGCGTCAGCGCCGCTCCCAATCATCCGAGTTCCGATGGGAGCATCTAGTGACCGCTCTGGTCTGGCCAAAGATCCTCCGTCTCAGTATTCGGCAGCTCTGTCGAAGTCGGCATCACACAGACTGGGTGAAGATCATCGCTTGGTCTCCTTGCGAAGGCCGACGCCTCCATAGCGGAGGAAGCCAGTTCTTCATGCGATCCACATGATGACTGCCGCGGTTCCGAGCACGATGCTGACGAGGAGGCAAGGCCAGCGGACTCTCGGATTGGCGGTGGATCGACGCCGCCGTGGGAGCAGGAGGCGAGTAGATGACGACCGAGTTCCGGGAGCGGGCCCGGCGGCTGCGCAACGCGGTGGAGCCGGTGGCGGCCGGAGTGTACTTCGCCCCCGAGGCCCACGCGGCCTATGAAGCGCTCGGCTTTGATGGCAGCCCCCCAGCGAGTACGGATGGCATCGCCCGCCCGGAGCTGAAGTCGTACTTCACCAGCCGTGGCGCCTGCATGGGGCAGGTACCGGGGGAGGTCGTGGCGGCCGCGTTCGGCGTCTTCAACCCGAGGTTTGTCGTGCCGGGTGTCGCGGCCGGGTGGCAGATCACCAGCCGAGCGGCCATCCTCCAGGCCCGGGAACAGGCCGCGACCGCGATGCTGGCCCGGGTCCTGGGCGAGCAGCCCGAGGGCCTGGGTCGGGTCACCGACCTGCTGCGCCGGGCCGCCGACGCCGCACCGTGGGCAGGCCGCCCAATCTATGGGGGGCTGCGCTCGCTTGGGTTCCCCGACCATCCGCTGGGGGCCACGTGGCGGGCCGCGGACCTGCTGCGCGAGCACCGCGGGGACAGCCACGTCATCTCCTGGGCGGTCGGCGGCGCCGACGCAGTGGAGATCCTGCTCCTTACCGAACAGTGGTGGGGAGTCCCGGCCCGCTCCTACACCCCATCGCGGGGCTGGAGCGACGCCGA
>DATLQP010000035.1:0-11387 GCA_035535155.1 Propionibacteriaceae bacterium | reverse complement strand
GGCGCGCAAGCGGGAGCCCACTGCCGGCCGACCAGCGTGTCGGCCAGAATGAGGCATGCCGACAGACGACCCGTTCGTGGGGCGGGCCGACGAGCTAGCCCTGCTGAACGAGGAGATGCAGCGGGTTCGCAGTGGTGAGCCGCGGCTGGTGTGGTTGACCGGCGAGGCGGGCATCGGCAAGACGTCCCTACTGCGTCGGTTCGTCAGCGGGCTTTCCGGCGTACGCGTCCTGTGGGCCAGCGGCGACGAGAACGAAACCGATCTGCCCTACGGGGTGATCAACCAGCTACTGCCCGATCTTCCAGCGAGCGAGTCGGGCTCCGGTCTGGCGGCCTTGCGCAGCGATACGGATCCGCTGGCGGTCGGTGCGGACTTGCTGTCCGATCTGGGGACGCTGCAGGCCTCGGGCGCCGTGCTGGTGGTGATCGACGATGCCCAGTGGGCGGATCACCGCTCCGCCCAAGCGCTGGTCTTCGTGGCCCGCCGGCTCCGTAGCGACCGCGTGCTGGTCCTGCTCAGCAGCCGCTCCGAACCGGCGGACACTCGTCAGCTCTGGGAGCGAGCGCTGGCGCAGAGTCAGCTGACCCGACGGCTGCCACTCGGCGGCCTGACGGCGGAGGATTTGCGGCGGTTGTCGTCGAGCGTCGACGGTGTGCTCCTCTCTCCAGCGGCGAGCCGCCGGCTACACGAGCACACCGGCGGTCATCCCTTGTACGCGCGGGCGTTGCTGGACCAACTCCCCGCCGAGGCCTTGATGGAAGCATCCGACGTACTCCCTGCTCCGCACTCGATGGGAGTCCTGGTGCTCGTGCGGTTGGCCAAACTGTCACCGGCCGCTCAGGACCTCGTGCTGGCGGCGGCGGTGCTTGGTTCGCGGTGCGCCCTCTCCGACACCGTGCGGGTGGCCGAGGTGGCCGATCCAGTGGCCGCCCTGGACGAAGCCGTACGAGCCGGTCTGCTGGTAAGCGGCCCGCCCGGTCACCCGCGGGATCTGGCGTTCCCGCACGTCCTCGTCCGGGCGGCGATCTACGCCGACCTGCCGCCGGCGCGGCGCCATGCCCTTCATCAGAGGGCGGGCGAGGTGCTGGGGGGAGCGCTCTCGCTCAACCACCGGGTGGCTGCGGCGATCGGTCCGGACGCGGAACTGGCCGGCGAACTGGACGCCCTGGCTCGGCAGGAGCTCAGCCAGCTGAACTGGCCGGCAGCGGCCGAGCACCTGCTGGCCGCCGCCGACCTCAGCGAGACCGCGGAGGAGAAGGGTCGTCGCCTGGCTCGCGCCGTTGGGGCGATGATCGCCGACGGAGACGTCGCTCGGGCAGCCCGGCACGAGGGCTCGTTGCGGGCGGCACCGCCGAGTGCGCCGCGCAGCCGGGTGTTGGGCCAGATCGCGCTCCTCACCGGCCGACTTGCGGCGGCCCGCCGCGAGTTGTCGACGGCGCGGCAGCTGGGGGCCGCCGACAAAGCCCAACCCACTGACCAGGCCGTGGTGGCGACCTATCTAGGCCTGCTGTCGATGGTCGAGGGGGACGTCGAGCAGGCGGTCGACCTCTGCCTCGATGCGTTGCTCGCCGGACCGCCGGCCGAGGTGGCCGCCTTGGCCAGGTTCGCGCTCATGCTGTCCCTGGCCGCGCAAGGCCGCCAGAAGGAGTTCATGGAACTGGTCGACGCCGCCACGGACGCTGGCTTTCACCCGGCAAACGCGGTCGAGCGGCGGGCGTTGGAGGGCATGCTCGCCCTGTGGTCCGGGCAGGAGGGCCTCGCCGCGGCCAACTTGTCGGAGGTGTTGCGGGAGGCTCAGCCGGGTCTGCTGCTACAGGGCCGGATCATGCTCCAGACCGGCCTCGCGGAGGCGCTGTATCGCGCGGGCGACTGGGATGGTGCGGCCAGCCAAGCCGAACTGGCGATCTCCCTGGCGGAGGATGCCGGAATCCAGCTCGGCATGGGAATGACCTACGCGGTGGCGAGCTACGTGTCGGCGGGACGAGGCTTGTGGGAGCTGGCCGAATCGCAGTTCGCCGTCGCGAGCAGCTCCGCCCAGATGCTGCCCTGGTGGGGGAGCCGGGCGTACGCGGCGACCGCCCAGGCCACCCTGGCGCAGGCCCGCGGAGACTATCCGGCCATCCACAACGCCCTCCGAGTGTTCGACGATCCCGCCGTACGCGAACGAGTCGATGGCCTGCGTTCCCCGGCCTGGCGGGCGCTGCGCACCGAAGCGCTCCTCGGACTGGGTCGCCTGGACGCGGCGGAGGATGAGCTGCGCGAACTGCAGGACAGGTCGAGGCTTGTGCCGGGTTGGGCGTCGCTGGAGGCCGTACGGCTGGAGGCCTGGCTCGCCGAGCTGCGGCAGGATGCACTGGCCGCCCAGCAGGCGTACGAGCGCGGGCTACAGCTGGCGGTGGAGCTGCCGGCCGCGCTCAACCAAGCTCGGCTGGAAACCGGGTATGGCCGGTTCCTCTTGGCCCAAGGGGAACGGCGACGCGCACTTGATCTGCTGCGTGGCGCTCACGAGAAGCTGGAGCAGTTACGGGCAACCCCATTTCTCGCGGTCTGTGAGGAGCTGCTGCAGACCGCCGGTCTCCGGCCGGCCACCAGGGGCGCCCCCCTCGACTTCACCCTGCAGGAACTCGCGGTCGCGAGGCTGGTCGCCGCCGGTCGAACCAACTCCGAGGTGGGACGGGAGCTGTACATCACGAGTCGGACCGTCGCCTTTCACCTGAGCAACATCTACGCCAAGGCTGGCATCGCCTCCCGCCGTGAGCTGGCTGGACGGTTTCCCGATCTGCTCGTCTGATCCACATCCCATCCCGAAAGAAACCCTGTCAGCAACACTGGAAGGTGCTACCAGGGACAAACCGCTGCCGCGCCCACCAGGCTGGAGCCATGCTCAGTCGCCTCGCCCGGGAGAAGTGCTCATGCGGGTGATCGTCGAGGTGTACCGCGAGGCCGGCGGCCGACTCACGGGCACGCTCCAACATCCCGACGGAAGCCGAGATGCCTTCGCGAGCACTCTGGATCTGCTCCGGCTCCTGGAGGGCCTCGACCTGAGCCGTGCGGACGGTCCCGCACCCCAGTCGCCTTCGGCCAGACAAGCCTCCGAACCAGAATCCGAGGTAAGTGATGACTAGTTCCTCGACGGCGCCGCCCGCGACCACCCGATTGGGCGGGTCGCGCCGAGAACTGTCCGACATTGTCAAATACGCCCGGATGTCGAGCATTTCGGGCATCCTCTTTGCCGGGTTGTTCGTGGTCGCAATCGTCTTCGTTCATAGCACGCCCACGTTGTCGGCTTCGGATGCGGAGATCACCGCCTACTACGCCAGTGGCAGTACGTTGCTCGTCACCGTGGGTCTCTATCTGATCCCGTTCGCCGGGATCGCGTTTCTGTGGCATGCACATTGCACGAGGCTGTTGATCGAATCGCGTACGCCGTCGCCGTCGGCTATTCCTTATGGGTTGCAGCTGGTGTCGGGTGTTTTGTTTGTCGTGTTGTTGTTTGCGGGCACTGCGTCGGCGGGAGCGGTGGCGTTGTTGAAGGATCTCACTACTGCGCCGCTGCCGTCAGCGGACTTTGTCCGCGGCATGCTCGCGGTCGGTTATGGAATGGTTTTTGTCTATGCGCTGCGCGGCGCGGGGATGTATGCGTTGACAACGACAACTCTGCTGCGTAATACAAAGATCATGCCCACCTGGCTCGCCGTGTTGAGCTATCTGCTGGCCGCCTTCCTCCTGTTGAGCACCGTGATGCACCCCGTCGCCATGCTCGTCTTTCCCAGCTGGATTGTGATCATGAGCGTGGTGGTCTTTATCCGTGCCGGTCGTGTCGCCGCACCGGCCACACCTGAAAGGCAATCCGCATGACGACACCGCAACCGCTTGAGGACCGTCAGACCGCGCCATTGACGGTTGACGACATCCCAGGACCGAAGGGCCTGCCCGTTGTCGGCAACATGTTCGACGTGCCCGCCGAGCACCAAGTCGTCAGGCTCATGGAGCTGACCCGCGAGTACGGTCCCATGATCAGGTTGCGCACCCCGGGCGGTGATCGGTTCGCGGCCTCGGGTCTGGCGATGATCGACGATCTGTGCGACGACGAGCGATTCGACAAGCTCGTGGGTGACGGGCAGAAGGCGGTCCGCAGCTACGGGCGGAGCGCCGGCTTGTTCACCTCCGACACCGATGACCCGAACTGGTTGAAGGCCCACAACATCTTGCTGCCCAACTTCAGCCAGCAGGCGATGCGGGACTACATGCCGATGATGAACGACATCGCTACGCAGTTGATGCAAAAGTGGGAGCGGCTGAATCCGGGTGAATCGGTCGACGTGACGGCGGACATGACCCGGCTCACCCTCGACACGATCGCGCTATGCGGCTTCGGCTACCGCTTCAACTCCTTCTACCGCGACACCCTGCATCCCTTCGTCGAGGCCATGTACGGCGTGTTGGGCGAGAGCTCCCGACGGGCCCGGGAACTGCCCCTCCAGACCAAGCTGCGGCGAAGCGCTTCGCAGAAGCTGGCCGAGAACTACCACTTCATGGAGAGCGAGGTGCAAACGATCATCGACGAGCGTCGCCGCAGCGGGAACGCCGAAGATCACAAGGATTTGCTGAGTGCCATGCTCACCGGGGTGGACAAGCGGACCGGGGAGAAGTTGAGCGATGACAACATTGTGGCCCAGTGCCAGACCTTCCTGATTGCGGGTCACGAAACCACCAGCGGCCTGCTCTCCTTCGCCGTCAGCTTCTTGATCAAGCATCCCGACGTCATCGCCCGCGCTCAGGAGGAGGTCGATCGGGTCCTCGGTACGAACACCTCCGTGCTGCCCACGTACCAGCAAATCCAAGGCCTCACCTACGTCAATCAGATCCTCAGTGAGACTCTTCGCTTGTGGCCCACCGTGGCGGCGTTCACGCGCTACCCGTACGAAGACGCCATGGTGGGGCCGTACTTGATGCCCAAGGGGTCGTCGATCTCCGGACTGACGATCATGCTGCATCGGGACCGGAGCGTCTGGGGCGACGACGCCGATGAGTTCAATCCGGACCACTTCCGGCCCGAGACGCGGTCGCAGCTTCCGCCCAACGCGTACAAGCCGTTCGGCTCGGGTCAACGGGCCTGTATCGGGCGCCAGTTCGCGATGCAGGAGGCGATGCTCGTCCTAGGGATGCTGCTGCAGCGCTTCGAACTCGTGGACTACCTGAACTACGAGCTGAAGGTCAAAGAGGGTTTGACGATCAAGCCGGAGGGCCTGCTCATCAAGATCAAGCAGCGGCCCGGTCGAACCACCGGAACCGCACCGATCGCGATCACCACCCCGCCTACCAACGGGCAAACCGCGGAGCCCAAGGCGCGCCCACAGCGGACGGGGGAGGGACACAACACCCCGCTGATGGTCTTGTTCGGCTCTAACCTGGGCACGGCGGAAGGAGTGGCGAACAAGATCGCCCAGGACGGATCCGACCGTGGCTACGCGGTCACGCTCGGCACGCTGGACGACCACACGGGCGTGTTGCCGCAGGAGGGCGCCCTGGTTGTGGTGTGCGCCTCCTACAACGGGAAGCCGCCGGACAATGCCGAACGCTTCTGCCGCTGGATCACCGACTCCGCCACCCCCGCCGACGCCGCCTCCGGGCTCGCCTTCTCGGTCTTCGGTTGCGGCAACATGGATTGGGCCTCGACCTACCAGGCCGTACCCACCCTGCTCGACGAGCAGTTGGCCGCGCACGGGGGCACTCGAATCCGGGACCGCGGCGAGGGCGACGCCCGCTCAGATTTCGACGGTCAGTTCTCCGACTGGTACTCCGAACTGTGGCCCGCAATCACCGAGAAGCTCGGGCTGTCGGAGGAGGCGTCGGCCGCTCCGTCCAGCACCGAACCACGCCTGCAGCTGAGCATGACCAACCGGCAGACCACGAATCCGGTAGTCGTCTCCTACCGCGCGCTGCCGAGCACGTTGCTGATCAACCGGGAGCTGCTCAACGGCAGCGCGGACGCGGCAACCAGCGCGCGGTCGGCCCGGCACATCGAGCTGCAACTGCCCGAAGGGACCGAGTACGCCGCCGGTGATCATCTCGGTGTGATGCCCCGCAACAACATCGACCTGATCCGGCGGGTGATGGCTCGGTTCGGGCTGGACGCCGGCACCTACCTGACGATCACCCCGACAGGAGGCGTGTTCACGCATTTGCCCGTCGGCGAACCGACCCCCTTGTTGGGCGTCCTAGGGAGTTGCGTCGAGTTGCAAGACGTCGCCACCCGGACGGACTTGGCCGTACTGTCGCGGTACGCCGCGGGCCCGCAGGAGCAGGCGGATCTGCTGACCATGTCCGGACTCGACGAGCAGGGCAAGGCGGCTTATCGCGACAAGGTCGCCGTGCCGCGCAAGTCGGTGCTTGAGCTCCTCGACGACTACCGGAGCGTCGACATTCCCTTCAACGTCTACCTGGAGCTGTTGCCGCCGATGAGACCGCGCTACTACTCCATTTCCTCTTCCCCCGCCGCTACGTCGAGCTGCCACCTGACGGTCGGGGTGCTGCGCGGGCCGGCCCGTAGCGGTCACGGCACCTTCTCCGGAGTGGCCTCCGGTCATCTGGAGGCCAGCATGGAGGGCAGCACCGTATTCACGTTCGTGCGCAAGCCCACCATCCCGTTCCACCCGCCTGCCAACCCGCACGTGCCGATGATCATGGTCGGGGCGGGCACCGGCGTGGCGCCCTTCCGCGGCTTCCTGCAGGAGCGGGCCGACCTAAAAGAGAAGGGGGTCCCGATCGGGGAGTCGATCTTGTTCTTCGGTTGCCGCAACGCCGAGAACGACTTCCTGTACGCCAATGAGTTCCAGGAGTTTGCGAATGCCGGGGTGACCGATCTCCAGGTCGGCTTCTCCCGGGCCGAGGGCCAGCCCCGGATCTACGTACAAGATCTGATCGAGCGCGAACAAGATCATGTCTGGGACCTGCTCGCCGCGGGCGCCGTGATCTATATCTGCGGCAATGCCCACACCATGGCGCCCGGGGTCCGTGCGGCGCTGACCAAGATCCACCAGAACAAGACGAACGGCTCGGAGGAAGCGGCACAGCAGTGGCTGGCTGACCTCAAGGCGAGTGATCGATTCCTCGAAGACATCTGGGGCGAGACGGCCGCGGGTCTCTGACCCGGAGAAACGAAGGAGTGTCATGACCACGACCGAGACCATGATCGACGTCGAGGATTTTCCTGGCCCGCGCGGTGTGCCCGTGCTGGGTAATCTCTTCGACCTCGACCAACACAACCCCATCCCCAGTGTGATCAAGCTGGCCCAGGAATACGGGCCCATCTTCAAGCTGAGCACGCCGAACGCGACCCGGGTCATCGTGTCCGGCCACGAAGTGGTCAACGAGGTTTGCGACGATGCCCGCTTCGACAAGTTCATCGCGGGCGGGCTCGTCGAGATGTCCAAGGGCGTGGCCGGCCACGGACTGTTCACCACCAAGACCGAGGATCCGCTCTGGCAGCGCGCCCACGCGATCTTGATGGCGCCGTTCAGCATGCAGGCGATGGAGCAGTACGTGCCGAAGATGCAGGACATCGCCGACCAGCTGCTCAGCAAGTGGGATCGTCTCAATCCGGACGACATCGTCGACGTGCCGGCCGACATGACGAACCTCACGTTGGACACCATCGCCCTGTGTGGGTTCGGCTATCGGTTCAACTCGTTCTACCGCGAAACACCGCACCCGTTCGTTGCCGCCATGATCCGGTCGTTGCTGGAGGCCCAGACGCGGGGCCGCCAACTGCCGATCAAGACTCGGTTGCGGGTACGGGCGCAGCGCCAATTCGACGATGACCAGGCCTACATGGAAGGCCTCGTCGACTCCCTCATCAACGAGCGTAGGCAACAGGGTGACGCGGCGGACAACACCGACCTGCTAGGCCGGATGCTGGAGGGCCGAGATCCCCGCACCGGTGAAGGGCTTGACGACGAGAACATCCGCAACCAGTGCGTCACCTTCCTGATCGCTGGCCACGAGACCACCAGCGGACTGCTGTCCTTCGCGATCTACTTCCTGCTGAAGAACCCCGACGTGGTCCGGCGAGCCCGGGCCGAGGTCGACGAGGTGCTCGGCGGGACGCTGGCCCCGACGTTCGAGCAGATTCACCGGTTGACCTACGTAACGCAGGTCCTCAACGAGGCGCTGCGACTGTGGCCGACCGCATCGGGGTTCAACCGGTACGCCCGGGAAGACACCGTGATCGGGGGCCGATATCGGTTGCCGGCCGGCACCTCAGTGATGGTGATGTCGGCGGCCCTGCACCGCGACAAGTCGGTCTGGGGACCGGACGCGGAGGAGTACAACCCCGACCATGTGGCGCCAGACAAACTGGGCGCGCTGCCCCCCGACGCATTCAAGCCGTTCGGCACCGGCCAACGCGCCTGCATCGGGCGACAGTTCGCCATGCAGGAGGCGATCTTGGTGCTCGCCCTCCTGCTGCAACGTTTCGACTTTGTCGACGCATTCGACTACGAGCTCAAGATCAAGACGACGTTGACCATCAAGCCCGACGAGATGCGGATCCAGGTCGTTCCTCGGCCCGATCGCCGGCTGGACGCGCCGGTCACCCGCCAGGCGGCGCCTCCCACGGTCGCGGAGGGACTGGCGCCGACCATTCCTGCGGCCGACCGGCACAATACGCCGCTGCGGGTGCTGTTCGGGTCCGATCTCGGCACCGCGGAGGGCCTCGCCACCCGGCTGGCCCAGGAGGGGACCGAACGTGGTTACTCGGTGGTGCTCGGAGCTCTGGATGATCATGTGGGTGACCTACCCAGCGACGGGGTCAGCATCCTGGTGAGCTCGTCCTACAACGGACTTCCACCGGCCAACGCCAAGGAGTTCTGCCAGTGGCTGAACGATCCGCCCGCCGATCAACGTCCCACCGGCGCGCGCTACACGGTATTCGGCTGCGGCAACACTGAGTGGGCCGCCACTTACCAAGCCGTACCGATCTTGCTCGACACCAAGCTGTCCGAGCTTGGGGGCTTGCGGATTCACGCGCGGGGCGAGGGCGACGTGCGGTCGGACTTCGACGCCCAATACCGGACCTGGCACGACAGGCTGTGGTCTGACCTGGCGTCAGTCCTCGATCTTCCGGCGAGTGCCGCCGACCCGGCGGCGATCGGTCCGCGGCTCAGCATCAGCCTGGTCAATCGGCAGAAGACCAACCCGGTGATCATCTCGTACGAGGCGGCGCCTGCAAGGGTCGCGGTGAACCGCGAGCTGGCAACGGCGCTCGACGGCCAGCCGGTCGAGCGGTCCACCCGGCACGTGGAGATCGCCCTGCCCGACGGCACGACCTACCAGACCGGTGATCATCTCGGCGTGCTGCCCCGCAACCACCCCGAACTGATCCGCCGCGCGATGTTCCGCTTCGGTATGGACGCTGGCCAGTACCTGACGATCGTCGCGCGCTCCGGGTCGCACACGCACCTGCCGATCGACGAGCCCACGCCGCTGCTTGGCGTGCTCGGCACCTGCGTAGAGCTGCAAGACGTGGCCAAGCGGTCCGACATCGAACTGATGGTGTCCTACACCGACGATCCTGAGCAGCGGGCGGTGCTGGAGGAACTGATCGGAGATGATCCAGAAGCGCAGGCCCGTTACCGGGAGCGGGTTTTTCTGCCCAACCGCTCATTGCTGGATCTGCTGGAGGAGTTCCCGGCGTGTGAGCTGCCGTTCGAGGTCTATCTAGATCTGCTGCCGCCCCTGCGGCCGCGCTACTACTCGATCTCGTCCTCGCCGCTGGTTGATGAAAGTGTCTGCAGCATCACCACCGGCGTGCTGCGGGCTCCGGCGCGCTCGGGCCACGGCGAGTACGCCGGCATCTGCTCCAATCATCTGGCTACGAGCCCCAACAACAGCACCGTGTTCGTCTTTGTCCGAGATCCCGGTATCGGCTTCCGGCCACCAGATAACGTGCACCTTCCGATGATCATGGTCGGCGCCGGTACGGGTCTGGCGCCGTACCGCGGGTTCCTGCAGGAGCGGGCCGTACTGAAGCAGCAAGGGGTTCCGGTCGCGGAGTCGCTGCTGTTCTTCGGCTGCCGAAACCCGAACGCCGACTACTTGTACGCCGATGAACTGCAGGAGTTCGAAAGGCTCGGCGTTGCCCGGGTAGTCAATGCCTTCTCCCGCGTTCCCGGCCAGCCACGACAGTACGTTCAGGACGCGATCCAAGATCACGGCGAGGAGGTCTGGTCACTGCTGGAGCAGGGCGCCCACGTCTTTGTCTGCGGTAACGCCCGGACCATCGCGCCGGCCGTCCGGGCCGCCCTCACCGCCATCCACCATCAGCACGCCGATGGTCCCATGGGGGACAGCGAGGCGTGGCTCGCCAACCTCCGGGCCGAGAACCGTTACGTCGAGGACATCTGGGGCGGTTAGAAGCAAGGCCATCTGCAGATTGAGGATGCCGTGAATGTATCCACTGCCGACAGCAGCGGTCAGATCGTGGTCGCGGGCGCGGGCTACGCCGGGCTGCACGTCGCCTTACGCCTGACGGCCAAGCTGCGCAACAACCCAACGATGGAGCTGACCCTGGTCGACCGGCACGACTACCACCAGGTGCTCACTGAGCTGCCCCGGGTCGCCGGAGGCACCCGCGCCGCCGACGCGGTACGCATCCCCCTCCAGGACATGCTGGCCAAGCGGGTTCGGTTCGTCCAGACGGGGATCAATGGGTTCGACCTGGCCGAGCAGCGGCTGCTCACCGAAGCTGGCGCGATCGGCTGGAGGTGGCTGGTGCTGGCGCTCGGCAGCAGGCCCAATGACTTCGCCATCCCCGGCCTAGCCCAACACGCGCTGTCGCTGTACTCGGCCAGCGACGCCGAGCGGGTGTGGGCGGCGGCCAGCACGGCACTCACGACTGCCGCGGCCGCCACTGATCCCGAGCGGCAGCGCCGCCTGGCGACCGTGGTTGTCGGTGGTGGCGGCGCTACCGGGGTCGAACTGGCCGGCGAGCTGGCCGAGATGTTGCCCGAAGAAGCCAGCCGGCACGGCCTGGCGCCTGACCGGCCCGCCGTGTGGCTTGTCGAGGCGGGCCCCACCATCTTGGCCGGCTCCTCACCCCAGCTGATCGACAGGGCCACCAGAATCCTTTCTGACCTTGGGGTCAAGGTCCGCACCAACGCGGCCATCGCCGCCGCGACCGAGGAGGGCTTCCGGCTGAAGGACGGCCAGCTGGTGGAGGGCGGCGTGTTCGTCTGGGCGGGTGGGGTGAAAGCACCCGAGCTTGTGGCCGATTCGGGGTTGCCGACTGGCCACAATGGCCGCGTCAAGGTCGACCGGTACCTCCGCGTACTGGACCACCCGGAGATCTACGTCGCTGGCGACCTTGCCTCGGTCGTGGATCCGCG
>DATLQP010000034.1:0-7693 GCA_035535155.1 Propionibacteriaceae bacterium | reverse complement strand
GTCGCGCTCCGTCACCCCGTGCAGCATGCGAGGCACGACCCGCCACCGCTCGAAGGCGTCACGGTTGTGTTGCATGGTCCGGCCCTCGCCCGCGCCACCAGCGACGTACGCCCATGCCTGCGGGGACATGACCTTCTTCGCGCGTCGCTCAAGGCTGGCTGCGTCCGTGGGAATCGATGGAGCGCGACCAAGCGTCCCAGCTCGATAGATCGCGGCCTGGCGCACTCGTCCCGGCCCCTGGCGAGACGGACGGTCTGCTGGTGATGTCATGGTGCTCTCACCAGCCGCTACTCGTCAGCCCACATATCCATAGCCCAATATCCATAAGCCCAAATATCCATGAGCACAGTGTCGATGGTTCGGAGGCGTTCTTGGCTGAGCAAACGCAATGGCTGCACGTCTTCATTGACGTAAACCCTGACGTGTCGGAGGAGTCGGCTCGGCCAGGCTGATCTTGCAGGTGCGTTTCTGCATCACAGAGCCACAAAGAATGGGCCATCTACACGTGTATGGAGCGCATTCGCGGCCTTGAGCGGAGAAACGAACGAGAGGTCTCTGCGAGGCCACCCGCTAGTCTCCGGATGGCCGCCGCTCAGAGTGCGCTAGCGACGCCGGTACCGTCCACGGCGTACGAGGGCTGGATCGGCGCTGCCAGGTGCAGCCGGGCGAAAGCCAGCGACTCGGCCAGGTCGGCCTCCCGCTGCGCGCGGGTGCCGCTCTTGCGCGAATTGATCTCCAAGACCACGTGCCCGGTGAAGTTCCGCTCAGCCAGGTACTGCAACACCCGGCCAGCCTGCTGGTCGCCACGACCGGGCACCAGGTGCTCGTCCTTGACAGAACCCGTTCCGTCGGTGAGATGGACATGGCGCAGCCGCGAGCCCCACGACCGTAGGAGATCCATCGATTGCTGGCCGGCAGTCGAGGCGTGCGAAAAGTCCAATGTCAGATCGGCGTAATCAAGATCAGTTGGGTCCCAGCCCGGGACGTACGCCTTCAGCTCGCCGCCCGGAGTACGCCAGGGATACATGTTCTCGACACAGAACAGGATCCCGGTGTCTTCGGCAAGGCGCCGGACTCCCTCGACGAAGCCTCTGGCGTAATCACGCTGCCAGCGAAACGGCGGATGCACCACAACGACATTGGCGTCCAGCCGCTGCGCCGCCTCCGCTGAACGCTCCAGCTTCGCCCACGGATCGGTGCCCCATACCCGTTGAGTGATCAACAAGCACGGTGAGTGGATCGCCAGCACCGGTACGCCGTGATAGTCACGCAGCTTCTCCACCGCGTCGATGTCCGCCGCCACCGGGTCGATGCCGACCATCACCTCCAGCCCGTCATAGCCAAGCCGGCGGGCGAGTTCGAATGCGCTCGAGGTGCTCTCGGGATACACAGAGGAGGTGGAGAGTCCTACCCGAGCAGGCGGAATCTTGATCAAGTGGCCTTCGGAGTTCACCTTTACCGGCCCCGGTGCCCGCGTCGTAGCGGGTGACGAGTCGGCTGCACGCACGCGCCCAGCCTAGACCTCGCGTCATCAGGCATACACTGGCGCGCGTGCCAGAAGTGCTGATCGGCTTCCCCCGCGCCTTCGTGGAGTTCGAAGATCCAGCCGACAACAGCCAGGTTTTTCGCTGCGACCTCACCTGGCTCACCTCACGATGGGCCTGCATCTATGGCAACGGCTGCCAGGGCATCTATGCCGATCGGCCACATGACGGATGCTGCACTCTAGGCGCCCATTTCGCCGATGCCGAGGATGAACAGCGGGTCGCGAAGGCGGTCAAGCAGCTGAAGGCGAGCCAGTGGCAGTACAAGAAGGACGGTCGGGTCGGCGGCTGGGCCGAGGAGGAGCGTCCTGATCACGTTGCCGAGGGGGAGCTGCCGGGCCGCAAGACGAGGGTTATCGATGGTGCATGCATCTTCCTCAACCGCCCAGGGTTTCCGGCCGGCCAAGGTTGCGCGCTGCATCTGTTGGCCATGAGCCAGGGCCGCGATTTCTTGGAAACCAAGCCGGACGTCTGCTGGCAACTACCGATCCGGCGCCAGTTCCGTACTGTGACGCGTACGGACGAGACCACCTACACCGAGATCAGCATCGGTGAATATGGGCGGGACGGCTGGGGTCCCGGTGGCGTCGATCTTGACTGGTATTGCTCCTCCAATAGCGAGGCCCATTCAGGCGTACGCCCGGTCTATCTGGAAAACCGTGCCGAGCTGGTTGCGCTGATGGGTGCCGGAGCGTACGAGGTCCTGGTCACGATGTGTGAAGAGTTCGACTCCCGACGTGGCAATGCGATGCGGCATCCCGCCGATCCCAAGCTGATAGCACCTCTACGCCCCAAGCGGTGAACCAGGCCCCCTGCTCTGGGTCAACGGCCCCCGGCAACAATGTGGGCATGCACTTGGACCACCTGTCGTTCGCGGCCGGACCGGAAGGCCTGGAAGCCACGGCGCAGCGACTCGGAGCGCGGTTGGGGGTGAGGTTTCTCGACGGCGGATTCCATCCTCGCTTCGGCACCCGCAACCTCATCCTGCCGCTGACGGCCGGGCATTACTTGGAGGTCGTCAGTGTTCTTGATCACCCTGCGGCGGACAAGGCGCCGTTCGGTCAGGCGGTCCGGGCGCGCTCCGCGGAAGGTGGCGGTTGGCTGGGCTGGGTGATCGCAGTGGATGATCTTGCCCCATTGGAACAGCGGATGGGTCGCCCGGCGATCGAGGGTCATCGCCATCTGCCCGACGGGACGGTCCTGACCTGGCATCAGCTCGGCGTCAAGGACCTCCAGTTCGATCCACAATTGCCTTTCTTCGTGCAATGGTCGCGTGATGCGATCCATCCGTCCGTCGGCGGCCGCGAGGTCGAGCTCCTCAAGATCGAGATCGCCGGCGATCCGGAGCGGATCGACGAATGGCTCGGTGGCCGGAGTAAAGAGGTCTTGTCCGACGTCGACATCGGCTGGTGTGCCCCGCAGGATCGGCCGGGGCTCGCCGCCGCGATCTTCAGCACCCCGCGCGGTGAGGTCCGGATTTGATCAAGCTTCGCTCGGCCGTTGCTGGACTGCCGACCTACACCGCGGGCAAGCCCGCTCCGACGTTGGATCACGAGCAGTCCTTCAAGTTATCCAGCAACGAGAATCCCTATCCACCGCTTCCTGGTGTTATCGAGGCAACCGCCGCCGCAGTTGCCCAGATGAATCGCTACCCAGACTTTGCCAACGCCGAGATCACCAACGCGCTCGCTAGCCGGCTTGGCGTGCCCGGTGAGCGGATTGCCTTCGGCGCCGGGTCGGTAGCGGTGATGTACCACCTCCTTCAGGCCACCTGTGAGGCCGGCGATGAGGTCATTTACGCGTGGCGCAGCTTCGAGGCCTATCCAATCGCAGTGCCGATAGCGGGGGCGAGATCGGTTCAGGTACCGCTCGGTCCGGGTGGTGTTCATGATCTTGATGCAATGCGCAAGGCGGTTACCCCGGCTACCAAGGCGATCATGCTCTGTACGCCGAACAACCCGACGGGTCCGGCACTGCAGCATGCAGAGGTGATCGACTTTCTCGACTCGATACCTGATCACATCTTGATCACTCTCGACGAGGCGTATCTGGAATTCGTCACTGACCCGGAAGGTCTGCGCGGGCTGGACGTCCTCACCGGGCGCAGGAACGTCGCAGTGCTCCGCACCTTTTCCAAGGCTTACGGGCTGGCTGGGTTTCGGGTCGGCTACTGCGTGGCCGATGCTGATCTTGCCGGTGCCGTTCGGACCGTGTCGTTGCCGTTCGGGGTGTCCATCGCCGCGCAGGCGGCGGTGATCGCTTCACTGGCGGCCGAGCCGCAGTTGCTCGAGCGCGTTGCCGATCTGGTCAAGGCGCGTGATGCATTGGCCGTCGGCCTGCGGGGCCTCGGCTTCGACATCCCAGACGCCCAAGGCAACTTCGTCTGGTTGCCAGGTGGGCCGAACACGCGGGCGTACGCGGCGACCTTCGCCCGAGCCGGGCTGATGGTGCGGCCGTACGCCTCAGGCGGAGACTGGGACGGCCTCCGGATCACCGTCGGTGAACCTGCTGCCAACGAGCGCGTCTTGGAGGTCGCGGCTACATTGCCGCCATCGAATCACTAGCCCGCACCTCGGCGAGCCGTGCTAGCCGAGGAGCGAAACATCGTGGGCACGCTCAGGGTTCTTGCGCGCCCAGAGGGTCATCAGGATCACACCGGCTCCCGTCAGGACGAGGGTCGTCGCCGTTCCGAGACCCAAGAACCGCGGCACACCGACAGCTGACTGATTGGCGAGACCCAGCAGGATGAATTCAGCAGATTGATGCATCGTGCCAAACGCGGTTACCCCGAACAGCAGAACCACCAGCCGCTGCATGATCACTCGGTTGACCGCTTCCCGGCTCAGCGCCGCGTACGCGAGGAACGCAAGGCCGACGAACTCTGAGATCGTGCCGATGATGATCCAGGTGCCGCCGTGAGCAACCCAACGCTCGACCGACCAGACCCCAAACCACCCGGCACCGGCCATGATCACCAGCGGGACGGCGACGACAGCGCCGAAAAGCTGGCTGCGGCGACCTAACGGCGTCAAGATCAAGAACGCAATCCACGCGATGGTCGCAAGCGTCAATCCCAATGCGGCCAGTGGGGCCGACCACGCCACCCGGAGTGCCACCGTGTCGGCTTGAATCGGCAGCATGTTCATGGTGCCGCGCAATGCCACGCACGCCTCAGCCGACGCGTTGCCACTGCACAGCGACCACTGTCGCAGCACCGAAACCGCGGTTGCCACACCAGCCGCGATCAGCAGAGCACCAGCCGCGAACCAGCCGTTCTCCGCCGAGGTCGCGCGGCGGACCGCCGCAGCAGGCTCGATGGACATGACGCTCCCGGCGATGAGTGGTGTTCCGGTCAGAGTAGCTGAGCGCATCGCGCGCCATCCGACAAAATGTCAGCCGCCTGCTCTAGCTTTTTCGCCATGCCGAAGACCAGCACCAGGCCCAGCCACATCTGCACTGAGTGCGGCTGGCGGTCGAGTCGCTGGGTCGGCCGTTGTGGCGAGTGTCAGACCTGGGGCAGCGTGGTGGAGGCATCCGCGCCGAAGATTAGCCAGATCTCCTCATCGGCACCAGTGAGCAAGGCCGTGCCAATCGGCACGATCAACGCGCGCTCGGCGACCCATGCTCGGACGGGCGTAGCTGAGCTCGACCGGGTGCTGGGCGACGGTCTGGTGCCGGGGGTGGTCGTGCTGCTCGCTGGTGAGCCTGGGGTAGGAAAGTCCACGTTGCTGCTCGAGGTCGCGGCCCGGTGGGCGCGCCAAGGGCATACCACCCTGTATGTCACGGGCGAGGAGTCAGCCGCTCAGGTGCGGCTGCGGGCCGGGCGTACCAATGCGCTGGCCGACCAGCTCTATTTGGCAGCCGAGACCGACCTCGGGACTGTGCTCGGACACATCGAGGAGGTCGAGCCGTCGCTGATGGTGCTGGATTCCGTGCAGACGATTGGCACGGCGGAGGCGGATGGCTCGCCCGGTGGCGTCACGCAGGTCCGAGAGGTGACCAGCGCGCTGGTACGGATCGCGAAACGACGTGGCATGGCGGTAATCATCGTCGGACACGTCACCAAGGACGGAGCCATCGCTGGTCCTCGTCTGCTGGAGCATCTGGTCGATGTGGTGCTGGCGTTTGAAGGGGATCGCCATTCCGGCTTTCGGATGGTGCGAGCGGTCAAGAACCGTTTCGGCCCGGCTGATGAGGTCGGCTGCTTCGAGATGGTCGACTCCGGGATCGTGGAGGTGTCGGATCCTTCGGGTCTTTTCACCTCACACCATGGTGAACCGGTGCCGGGCAGCGCCGTGACGGTCACGATGGAGGGTCGCCGACCACTGCTTGCCGAGGTTCAGGCGCTAGTCGTCGGGTCGGCGCTGACACATCCGCGACGCATCGTGAACGGTGTCGAATCGAGCCGGCTCGCGATGGTGCTTGCTGTGCTGGAGCGGCGCTGCGGCATACGTCTGAGTGATCGTGATGTTTACGCCTCCACGGTGGGCGGGGCCAAGGTGAGCGATCCGGCAGCTGACCTGGCGGCGGCCTTCGCGGTTTCGTCGGCGGCGTGCAACAAGCCGGTACCGCAACGCATCGTGGCTTTAGGCGAGGTGGGCCTGGCCGGCGAATTGCGCCGGGTCCCGGGAACCAGCCGGAGGCTCAACGAGGCCGTGCGGCTCGGTTTCGCCGAGGCGGTGATACCCGCCGAGACCCGGGACTCGCGCGAGCAGGCGTTGACAGTTCACGCCGGCATGGTGGTGCATTCGGTGACCACCCTTGAGCAGGCTTTGGCGGCTCTCGGGCTTCGGCCGGAGGACTCAGCGTGACGCTGCTGCTTCCCCCGATGACGCGGTTGATACGGTCGGCCGAGGGAGTGGGTCTGGTCGCAACGGCGCGACAGGGCCCGCCCCCGCCTGAATCTCTGACGCTGACGGAGGGAGCAATTGTGGCGTCAGACATCGATCGGCGCCGTCGGCTGCTGGAGTACCTCACGATGATGGCGCCTGGTACTCCGCTCCGCGATGGGTTTGAGCGAATCCTGCGCGGCCGCACCGGGGCGCTGGTCGTCCTCGGCCGGAACAAGGTCATCTCGCAGATCTCGACCGGCGGTTTCGCCCTGGACGTCGCCTATACCCCGACAGCGCTACGTGAGCTGGCGAAAATGGATGGCGCGATCATCGTCGATTGGGAAGATGACCGGATCGTGCGCGCCGGAGTTCAGCTGATGCCCGACCCGACCATCGACACCGTGGAAACCGGCACCCGGCATCGTACGGCCGACCGGGTGTCGCGCCAGTCGGGGCTGCCTGTCGTTTCCGTCTCGGCATCCATGTCGACGATCGCCCTATACCTGGATCATGACCGCCATCTCGTCGAGCATTCCGATCAGATCTTGACGCGTGCGCACCAGGCTTTGCAGACCCTGGAACGCTACCGAGGGCGGCTTTGGGAAGTGACGACCCGGCTGTCCTCTTTGGAGGTCCAAGATCAGGTAACGGCCCGGGACGTCGCGCTGGTCGCACAGCGACTGGAGATGGTGCGGCGGCTCGAGGAGGAGCTAGACACCTATGTTGTCGAGTTGGGGACCGATGGCCGGCTGCTGACCCTGCAGCTTCATGAGCTCCGCGCTGGAATTGATGAGTTGCGTTGCCTGTTGGAGCGGGACTATCGACCACCGGGCTCCGCCGCGTTCGGCCTGGTCAATCTGCGGCACCTTAATACCGACGAACTGCTTGATCCGCTTACGGTGGCACGGGCCGCCGGTTTCCCGCATAACGTGCATCTGGAGGCTCATGTCACGACTCGCGGCTTCCGGCAGATGGCGCAGATCAACCGCCTGCCGACGTATCTGGGAGACCGGCTGATCGAGCACTTCGGCACATTGCAGGCACTCTTCGGGGCCAGCGCCAATGACTTGCAGGCGGTCGAGGGCGTCGGCGAGAGCCGTGCGCGGGTCATTCGAGACGGCCTGGTGAGGCTAGCCGAGTCGGCGTACACGGAGCGTCTTTCTTGAGTTGCGAGCGTCGAGGCGGCAGCCCTCACGAAATCGTCATCCGCAACTTCACCGGCTCGGCGCCGTCAAGCCGCGCGGTCGCAGCGTAGCGGCCTGGCTTCGGCACTTGGCGGGCGGACTTGCAGTTGGCCTTGGAGCGCTTGCCATTCCA
>DATLQP010000033.1:0-2556 GCA_035535155.1 Propionibacteriaceae bacterium | reverse complement strand
GTGCAGCGCTATGGCGAACGGGTCGAGGAAGGACTGGCGACCTGGCACGCGAAGGCGGCCGGCAATGCCTGCATCGACTACGGCTTTCACCAGATCATCGGCGGCGTCGACGAGTTCTCGCTCAAGGCGATGGACGGATTGATCGACGAGGGCGTGACGAGCTTCAAGCTGTTCATGGCGTACCCGGGTGTCTTCTATTCCGACGACGCTCAGATCCTCAAGGCGATGCAGAAGTCGGCCGAGACCGGGCTGCTGACCATGATGCATGCCGAGAACGGCCCGGCGATCGATGTCCTTGCCGAGCAGCTGTACTCCTCCGGCAAGACCTCTCCCTACTACCACGGCATAGCCCGAGCATGGCAGCTGGAGGAAGAGGCCACGCATCGCGCGATCATGATCGCGAACGTGACCGGCGCACCGCTCTACGTCGTGCACGTCAGTGCCAAGCAGGCCGTTGAGCAACTGGCTGCGGCCCGCGACAAGGGCCAGAACGTCTTCGGTGAGACCTGTCCGCAGTACCTCTACCTCTCCCTGGAAGATCAACTGGGCGCACTCGGCTTTGAGGGCGCGAAGTGGGTGTGTTCGACACCGCTGCGGGCGCGCGCCGAGGGCCATCAAGACGCCATGTGGCAGGCGCTGCGGACCAACGATCTGCAAATCGTGTCTACTGATCACTGTCCGTTCTGCATGAAGGAGCAGAAGGAGCTCGGGCTCAATGATTTCCGTGCGATTCCCAATGGCATCGGGGGAATCGAGCACCGCATGGACCTGATGTACCAGGGCGTGGTCACGGGCCAGATCTCGCTGCACCGTTGGGTGGAACTGACCTCCACCACTTCGGCGCAGATGTTCGGGCTGTACGGCAAGAAGGGCGTCATCCACCCGGGCGCCGACGCCGATCTGGTGATCTACGATCCGGCTGGCCACACCTCGATCGGCTACGAGAAGACCCACCACATGAACATGGACTACTCAGCGTGGGAGGGATTCGAGATCGATGGTCACGTGGACTGGGTGATGTCCCGAGGGACCGTGCTGATCGACGATTCAGGCTTCGTCGGTGCGAAGGGCCACGGTCAGTACCTCAAGCGCGACCTGAGCCAGTATTTGCAGTAAGGAGTAGGACAAAAAGATGGACTTCGGTGTCGTGTTGCAGACCAACCCACCGGCCTGGCGTACGGTCCAGCTCGCTGAACTGTCGGAAGCACACGGTTTCGACTACGTGTGGACGTTTGACTCGCACCTGCTGTGGCAAGAGCCCTACGTCATCTACAGCCAGATCCTGGCGCGTACGAACCGGGTGATGGTCGGTCCGATGGTCACCAATCCCGCCACCCGGGATTGGACGGTGACGGCGTCGTTGTTCGCGACCCTGAATGAGATGTTCGGCAACCGCACGGTTTGTGGCATCGGGCGCGGTGACTCCGCGGTACGCGTCACGAACGGCAGGCCGACAACCGTTCGCGAGTTGCGCGACGCCACTCATGTGATCCGGGAGTTGGCGAACTGTCGCCCGGTGGATTACAAGGGCTCGACCCTGCAGTTCCCGTGGGCGCGTACCTCGACGCTGGAGGTCTGGCTGGCGGCGTACGGCCCGATGGCCCTGAAGGCCGCCGGCGAGTTGGGCGACGGCTACATCTTGCAGCTCGCCGATGTCGACATCGCCGCCTGGATGATCAACTCGGTCCGTACCGCAGCCTCCGATGCCGGGCGCGACCCTGACGCGATCACCTTCTGCGTGGCGGCACCGATGTACGTCGGTGATGATTGGGCGCGCATGCGGGACCAATGCCGCTGGTTCGGCGGTATGGTCGGCAACCATGTGGCCGACATCGTCGCCAAGTACGGCGATACGGGTGAGGTTCCCCAGGCGCTGACCAATTACATCAAGGGTCGCGAAGGCTATGACTACAACGAACACGGCCAGGTTGGCAACGTGCACACCGCGTTCGTGCCGGATGAGATCGTGGATCGCTTCTGCGTGCTGGGCACCGCTGATGATCACATCGCCAAGCTCAAGCAGCTGAAGGACATCGGCGTGGACCAGTTTGCTGGTTACTTACAGCACAACAACAA
Organism: Propionibacteriaceae bacterium; assembly: GCA_035535155.1. GTDB lineage: Bacteria > Actinomycetota > Actinomycetes > Propionibacteriales > Propionibacteriaceae > Microlunatus. The sequence continues at coordinate 480 of DATLQP010000033.1, read as the reverse complement.
GGAAGAGACCCTCCGCGTCTACGGGGAGTCGATCATGCCCGTACTGCGGAAACATGTGACGGCGAAGAGCTGATCAAACTCACAACGCGTCCATCGCCGCTCTGCGTCAAGCCCGTCTGACGCCCCACCTTTTCGCTGACGCCCCGCCTTCCGGCTCGACGCCCCGCTTATTGGTGGAGCGTCGGGTGGGAAGGTGGGGCGTCAATGGAGTCAAGGCGTTGCTAATCAGCAGGACCCAGGCAAAGTGTTTGAGCATTCGGGCATTGAGGAACTGAGTGCCGAGGAGGCCCTTGATCTGAGCACATCGCGGCTACCGTGGAGTAGCGAGCAACCTCGGAACGGTCTCATCCAAGGACTTCCCCATCCGGCCCCGTGCGTTGAGCGTGGGAGGTAGCGATGTTGTTCGAATTATTGGCAGTCGCGGGCGGAGTCGCACTCGCAGCCGCGGCGATCAGTCTCCGCGTGGTGAAGCAATACGAG
>DATLQP010000032.1:0-15913 GCA_035535155.1 Propionibacteriaceae bacterium | reverse complement strand
ACCGCGGACTGGGTGCACGGCGAGGGTCCAGAGCCCTACCCGTTGGCCGAGGCGGCGCAGGACCAGCAGCTCTCACTGGCCATCGAGGAGTCGGCCGACAGTGACAACACGGTCACCACCTCATCCGAGGCCTGGAGCTGGACGTCAGTGCCCTAGATCCACCCGAGGGCGTACGAATGGTCCCTATCTCCACGCCCGGTGGCGAGTCTTGGGCGACGTCGTGCACGACTGATCCCGACGTAGGGCCTAGCTTGAGCCACGGCGTCGGCGGTCGGGGCGAAGATGGTCGGATGCAGCGGGCAGCGCCAGCGAAGTTTGCACTCTGGGAGGTCGGTGCTGTCCTGGCCGGCCTCGCCCTCTTGTTGTTGATCATGGTCAATCGGTACGGGCCGCACCGCGACGAGCTCTACTTCGTATCAGCCGGCCAGCGGCTCGCGTGGGGTTATCCTGACCAGCCGACATTTACCCCACTGCTCGCGCGGATCGCTACGGAATTGGCGCCGCATGACCTCCTCGTGCTCCGGCTGCCGAGCGTGATCGCGGCGCTTCTGCTTGTTGTCTGTGCCGCAGCGTTTGCCCGCTTGCTCGGTGGTGGCCGAGCGGCCCAGCTGTTGACCGCCGGCACGGTGGCCGTGTCAGTGATCACCGTGACGCTGGGTCATCGCCTCAGTACTGCCACGTTTGACACTCTCGCCTGGGCAGCCGTACTCCTGGTGGTCGGGCACGGGCTGCGCGACGACCGCCCCCAGCTGTGGCTCCTCGCTGGCCTGCTGGCTGGAATCGGCCTGAACAACAAGACCGCTGTCGCTTTCCTGCTGTTCGCGATATTCCTCGGCGTGTTGCTCGTGCCCGGTTGTCGCGCTCAACTGCGCACGGCGTACCCGTGGCTCGGTGGCCTGATCGCGATGCTGTGGTGGCTTCCGAACCTCGGCTGGCAGCTGAGGCATGGCTGGCCGGTTCTGGCGCTGGGCGCCGACATCGCTGAGGAGTATGGCGGCATCACAGGTCGGTTGGCACTCCTAGGACAGGCGTTGGCGATGTTCTCTCCAGTGATTGCCATCGTCTGGTTGTACGGGCTTGTCCAGTTGTTTCGCGCCCCCGAATGGGCGAAAGTGCGTCCGATCGGCGTTGCATTCCTGTTGGCAACGGCAGTCTTCCTCATCACCGCAGGAAAGGGCTACTACCTGGCCGGAGCAGTCGTTCCACTGGTGGCTGCCGGTTGCACGGCCGTGGCCGCCCGCTGGTCGGTTCGACGCCTGTTCGCGGTCGGAGTCGTCCTGGTCGTCTCCGCAGCGGTTGCGTGGCCTGCCTTTGTGCCGGTGCTCCCCGTACGCACGTACGCGGCGTCCTTTTATCCAGCCCTGGACTCTGACCAGTTGGAGACGATCGGCTGGCCCGAGTACGTCGGCTTAGTACGCGCCACGTTGGACTCGCTGCCTGCCGACCAGCGGTCCACTGCGGTCGTCTTTACGCGCAACTACGGGGAGGCTGGTGCCCTGGAGTGGTACGGCCTCGATCGACCTGTCTTCAGCGGCCACAACGCCTTCGCCGATTGGGGTCCGCCACCGGAGGGCGCCGGCCCAGTAATCGTCATCGGCGTGGCGGACCCGGCCACCAACTTCACCGGTTGCCGGACTGCGGCAATGATCAACAACGCTGCCGGCGCCGACAACGAAGAGCGTGGTCGTCAGATCTGGATCTGCGCCGACCCGCAAGGCGGCTGGGCGCAGCAGTGGCCTCGGTTGGTCCATCTCGACGCCTGACGCGTCGCGCCGATAGCCTTTGGGCATGGCGACCGTGAGTCTGCCCGGCGGGCCGACCCTGAACTATCGGGAGTGGGGCCGGCCAGACGGCGCGGTCGTGCTGCTCCTGCACGGGCTCACCGCGTCCAGTCTGAGTTGGCAAAACGTCGCACCCGTGCTCGGCGAAAACTTCAGGGTGATCGCACCGGACGCCCGCGGGCATGGCGAGAGCCAGTGGATGCGCGACTACAGCTTTGAGCGGATGCGTGATGACGTCGTGAGGTTCATGGAGGCGCTCGGCGTTCTCGCGGCGATCGTCATGGGGCACTCGATGGGCGCACTCACCGCGTACGAGCTGGCGGCCACCAGACCTGACCTCATCCGGCTCCTTGTACTGGAGGAGATGCCACCCCCTGATCCGGCGAAACCACCGAAGTCGATCCCGCGACGACGCGATCCAGACGCCACTTACGACTGGCGGGCGATGATCGCGGTGCATCGCTGGCGCAACGCGCCACCACCGGGCTGGTGGGATCTCGCATCACAAATCCAAGCCAACACTTTGGTGCTCGGCGCCGCTAACAGCAGCCTGCAGCAGAGCCGAGTGGAAGAGCTGAGTCGCCGCATCCCGCACGCCACGTTTACCTCGATGAACTGCACGCATGACGGCCACGAGGAGCGACCGAGTGAGTTTCTCATCCCGGTTCAGCCCTTCATTTCCTGGTTCGCCAAGTAACTCACTGACCCCGACTTGTCAGAATCCAGTTGGCCTATAGCGCCACTGAATTCTGACAGGTCGGTATGAATCAGCCGCAACATTCCCACCTATCCTTGGTGCCATGTCGGTCACCGCTGCAGCGCCCTCGCGGGGCAGAGCGCGAGACGGGCTGGCCCGCGCCCTACGACGCAACGGCATTCCGCGGGACGTCGATCCCCATGAGCCGCTGCCGAAGCGGCTGCTGAAAAGCAAGTTCTTCTGGCTCACCGTCGTGATGATCTTGGTGTACGTCACCATGCTGGTGTTGCTCTACCAGAAGGTGGTTCCCGATCGCGAGGTGCCCGGCGGCATCCTGCCCGGACTGGGCACCGAGGCGATCCCGGTCGCCATGAAGTACGCCGCAGTCACAGCGGTCCCGCTGTCCTTGCTGTTCTTGTGGGCCGACCGATTCCGGCCGCAACGTTTCTGGGTCTGGCTGATGACGTTCGGTTGGGGCGCCTGCGTCGCGACCTACGTCTCAGCTGTGATCAACAGCTGGGCAGCTGGGCATCTCAGCATCATCGGCGATGGTGACCCCGCGACCGCAGCCCGTGCCGCCATCTATGTCGCTCCATTCGTCGAAGAGGCGTCGAAGGCCACGGTGTTGTTCTGGTTGGCGATCTTGATGCGCTATCAGTGGGTCAGCCGGCTCAGCGGGATCGTGCTGGCTGGTCTCTCCGGAGCAGCCTTCGCCTTCACCGAAAACGTCTTGTACTACGGCCGCGTTTACAGATACGCCGCCCGCACCTTCGGCCAGGTGCCCCCATTGGAGGCGCTGCAAGACCTCTTCGTGCTGCGCGGCCTGGTGACCTTCTTCGGTCACCCGCTCTTTACGGCGATGACAGGCATCGGGCTGGCGATCGCGCTGCGCTCGAAGAGCAAGATCGTTCGGGTCGTCGCACCGCTCGCCGGCTATTGCGTCGCGGTATTCCTGCACATGGCGTTCAACACGGCCGCAACCTTGATGCAGGGCAGCAACCTGCTCTTCATCTACCTCGCGGTGGCGCTGCCATTCGTCGTCGGCGTGATCATCTTCGTGGTTCGCCAGCTGTTCCGTGAGGGCCGGTTGATCCGGGAGCGTCTCAGCGACTACGTACGGGTTGGCTGGCTGCCGGAAACCGATCCCAAGGCATTGTCCCGGTTGCGGACGCGACTCCGGGCTCTGTGGCATGCACTCTTCGAAGGTCCCAGCACATTCCTTGCCACGATTCGGCTGCAGCGCGCCGTTACGGAGCTGGCCTATCTCCGGGATGCCTTGACCCGGGGGCTGATCGACGAGACCGGCCAGGTCCGGGAAAAGGAACTGCTTGCCAAAATCCGAGCGATTCGTCCAGCAGCGATCGTCTTGCCCGAAGGGCGTGCAGCGTATCCATCTCTCCGCCTGCGCCGGGCCGGCGCCCTAGCCGCGTACGCCCCGCCCAGCTATCCCGGTCCGGCCGGGCTGGGCGGCAACTATCCGGCACCAGTGGCCTTACCAGGTCCCGTATTTCCGCCTCCGTCCGGCCTAGTGCCAAGCGCGCCCGCTGGGGCCTCGATGCCCCCAAGCGCGCCCACCGCGGCGGCGATGCCCTTGGGGCAGACTGCTACCCAGTATTCCGAGGTCGACCCCAGCTGGAAACCGCCCGAAGAATAGGGAGCAGCAGATGACCGGCAGGCAGCTCACGCCGCTGGAGTCTGCGCTCATGGAGCTGCACGCCGCTGTTGCAGCGGTAAGCCTGCCTCTACCACTGCCTGGAGCCGAGGAGCAGCGCAAGGTCGTCCAAGAGATCACCCGCCAGCTCGATGACTACATCATGCCCAGGCTGGCGACGATCGACGCGCCGCTGCTGGCTGTCGTCGGTGGCTCAACTGGAGCCGGCAAGTCCACGCTGGTGAACTCCCTGGTCGGCCGGCAAGTAAGCGCTCCGGGAGTAATCCGGCCAACCACCCGAGCGCCGGTGTTGGTCCATCACACGAGCGATGCCAGGTGGTTCACCGATGATCGCATCCTCCCCGGGCTCGCCCGCTCGACGGGCGCGGTCAAGGATTCTCGGTCCCTGCAGCTCGTCGTCGAGGATTCGATACCGCCTGGTCTTGCGCTGCTGGACGCCCCCGACATCGATTCCGTCGTCGTCGAAAATCGGCAACTTGCGGCACAGCTGCTCGCAGCTGCCGACCTCTGGCTCTTCGTCACCTCAGCCGCGCGCTACGCCGACGCCGTGCCATGGGGCTTCCTGCGTACCGCGGCGGACCGAAGTGCCGCGGTTGCCGTGGTACTTGATCGAGTGCCGCCGCGAGCCATGACAGAGGTTCCACCCCATCTCGGCCAACTGATGAGTGAGCGGGGACTCGGCGACTCACCGCTGTTCGCCGTACCTGAGACGACCGTCGATGCCGATGGTCTGCTCCCCGCGAGCGCGATCCAGCCGATCAGGGCCTGGCTGGCGGCCCTGGCATCAGATCAGGCCAGCCGCACGAAGGTCGTTCATCAGACCCTTGACGGCGCGATCGCAGCATTGGTAGCGAAAGCTCCCGCGCTCGCTGGGTCGGTCGATGAGCAGCTCGAGGTGATCGATCAGCTGCGAGCTGAGGCGGACCGCTCCTACGCCGAAGCGGTTCGTACCGTGCAGGTCCAGACCGCCGACGGCACGCTGCTGCGCGGCGAGGTGCTTGCGCGGTGGCACGAATTTGTCGGGACAGGTGAGTTCTTCCGAGCGCTCGAGCAGAAGGTGAGCTGGCTGCGAGATCGGCTGATGGCCGCCTTGCGTGGCGAGCCGCCGGGTGCCGGAAACTTGAAGGTTGCGGTCGAATCCGGTCTGGAGTCTCTACTGCGGGAGGAGTCGGCGGCTGCGGCCGAACGCGCCGAGGCATCCTGGCAGGCGAACGCGGCCGGTCGTGCATTGATCGCGAGAGCGGACATCGACCTGTCGCGACCTTCCGCTGACTTCGACAAACAGGCAGCGCGGGCCATTCGTGACTGGCAGGGCGCCGTCCTCGACCTGGTGGCGGACGAAGGCATGACCAAGCGCTCGAGGGCGCGGTTCTATGCCCTCGGGATCAACGGGGTCGGGGTGGCGTTGATGATCGTCGTCTTTGCTCACACCGGCGGTTTGGTCGGAGCCGAGATCGGGGTCGCCGGAGGCACCGCGGTGCTCGCCCAGCGGATCTTGGAGGCGGTCTTTGGTGACCAGGCCATTCGACGCCTCGCCCAGACTGCGAAAGATGATCTTGATTCACGGGTCCAGGCGCTGCTGGCCGATGAACTGGTCCGCTATTACAAGATTCTGGACGCGCTCGCGCTGGACTCCGACCAATCCGGCCAGCTGCGTGATGCGGCAGGGGCCGTCGAGTTGGCACGCGCGGGCGGGCTGCCTGTCAGTGAGGTGGACGAAGCCGCATTGCCGGCCGGCGAGTTACGGCTCGCGATCGATGCACCGACTGTCACTCAGATCCCTGCCACGGAAGCACCCGATGACGGCGACATCGTTGATGCGGAACTCCTCGATCAACCGCGAGAGGAGTTGCGATAGTGGTCGGCCGGGGTCTCGGTTTGCTCAACCGCAAGGATGTCAGTGCCCATCTTGTCGATCATCTTCGTGCCCTGGGCGAGGCGGTCGAGCTCTGCGAGCGACGGGTCGACCCTGACGTCCTGGCCGAGGCGAAGCGCGTTGTCGATCAAGCCGATCGGCGGCTTGCCTTGTCCGGAAGTGCCACTGTCGTGGCTCTGGCAGGGGCCACTGGATCAGGCAAATCCTCTACCTTCAACGCTTTGTCTGGAACGACGTTGGCGACCGTTGGCGTACGGCGGCCGACAACGGCACATGCCATGGCCACTAGTTGGGGCGACGAGTCCGCCGAAGATTTGCTGGACTGGCTGCAGATCCCGCGTCGGCACGCGCTGCCGACCGACCCGGATATGGATGCGGCGCTGGAAGGTCTGGTACTGCTCGATCTTCCTGATCATGACTCCACCGAGTTGGACCATCGCTTGGAGGTTGATCGTTTGGTGCAGCTGGTCGACATGTTGATCTGGGTGGTCGACCCGCAGAAGTACGCCGACGCAGCCATCCATGATCGTTATCTGAAGCCGCTGGCCAAGCACGCTGATGTCATGATGATCATTCTGAATCAGGTCGACAAGCTCACTCTGGCCCAGCGCGAGCAGTGTCTGAGTGATCTACGCAGGTTGCTGGACGCGGAGGGTTTAGCCAAGGTACCGGTGATTGCCGCTTCCGCCGTGACAGGGGAAGGCATTGAGGCGTTGCGCGAGGCGCTGGCCAAGCAGGTGGCCGAGAAGCAGGCTGCGGCGCGCCGGCTTGCCGCTGACGTCTCGGTTGTCGCAAGCAAGCTCAGCGCTGCTTCAGGCACCACAAAGCTGACGCCACTCGGACGATCCAGCATCGACCAGCTGACCAGGCAGGTCGCGATCGCGGCAGGGGTACCCGTTGTCACCGAGGCGGTCGGCAAAGCATGGCGGCTGCGGGGTGGCCTGGCGACCGGATGGCCCGTGCTCGCGTGGGTCGCCAAGTTCAAGCCCGACCCGTTACGGCGGCTGCATCTGGATCGGCTGGGCGTTGGTCGGCGGCGGAAGGAGATCGATCCCTCGCAGGTTGGGCGTACCTCGTTGCCGGCGACATCTGGTGTCCAGAAGGCTCGGGTGGATACCGCGGTGCGAGCTCTTGCTGATCAAGCTTCCGAGGGTCTGACTCGCGGCTGGGCCGATGAGATGAAGCGGGCGGCGCGGTCAGCCGAAGATGAGCTGCCGGACCGGGTCGATCGAGCTATCGGGAGGACCGATCTTGATCTTGCTCAGCATCGGCGCTGGTGGCAACTGATTCGTGTCGTGCAATGGCTGCTGGTGGCGACGGTGCTCGTCGGCCTCGGCTGGCTGACCGCGTCCTTCGTGCTGGCCTATTTCCAACTCCCACCGCTACCTGAGGTGACCTGGTGGAGGCTGCCGGCTCCGACAGTCTTGGCCGTGGGCGGCGCTTTGGCCGGCTTGTTGCTGGCTGGCCTCGCACGGATAGGTGTTGAAGTCGGTGCCCGGCGACGTACGGCGAAGGCTCGGCAATCGCTGCATGCAGCGATCGCGCGAGTGACCGGTGAGCTGGTGGTTGCTCCGGTGAAGACCGAGCAGGCGCGGTACGAGAGCGCGCGACTGGCGCTGGAGCGCGCGCAGGGCTAAGCGTCCAGGCTGCTCCTGGTACGTCGGCGGGCTGCCTTACGAGGTCGCCGGGCTTGAGACGGCAGCTGCATCCACAGGCCGAGAGCGCTGCCAAGCGCGATCCACAGATTTCGTACCGACCGCACGATTCGAGCTGGCGTCCCCATGCTGATGACAAAGGCGCATTGTCAAGAAGCGAAAGGACGAGCCGATGGAGGCACAGGTACACGTCACGGGCTATGCCGGAACAGAGGTTGAGATACGGGGCAACGGCAACGTTTCGGCGTTCCGGTTGGCCTGCACGCCGCGCATCAAAACCAAGGCTGGGTGGAGTGACGGCACCACGACCTGGATCGAGGTGGCCTGCTTCCGCACGTTGGCCCAGCACGTGGCCCAGAGCGTGCGCAAGGGCGATCCCGTTCTCGTGGTTGGCAGACTGCGGACCAACATGTGGGAGAAGGACGGTCAGACTCATGAGCGGCTCGTCCTTGAGGCTGACGTGGTCGGTCACGACCTGAACCGCGGCACATCGGCATTCCGGCGGCCACCTCGTCTCGCTGCTACCGATTCTCGAGAACCGGATGAGCCACCGGGAGACGAGATCGACACAGCAGGTCTGAGCGCGGAGGAGCGCGCCGCACAGGCCGCCTGAGGCAGTCCGCGCCGGTCCGCTTGGACCGGTGTCAGAGCGGGCTGAGGGGACTCAGGCGGTGGGCAGGATCAGATCCGCCACGACAGCGCGCAGCGCTGCACATGCGCGGGGATCCAGCCCACAGGTGACGCACCATGTCAGGCTGGGCCGGCCCCACGGTGGCCGCCGGTGGTGCGTCACCGCTCATTCAGGCGCTGAGCTTGTCGAAGTGCCCTTCGACTCGGCTGGCATACTTGAGCGCCGCAGGGCTCCGTCTAGGGTTGGCGCCTGCAAGGTTTCGGCGTACAAGCGAAGGTTCCCCTCTCACATGCCTGAGTTCATTTATTCGATGCACAACGTCCGCAAGAAGCTCGGCGACAAGGTTGTGCTGGACAACGTGACCCTGTCGTTCTATCCCAGCGCCAAGATCGGCGTGGTCGGTCCGAACGGCACCGGCAAGTCAACGCTGCTCAAGCTGATGGCTGGCATCGAGAAGCCGAACAATGGCGATGCGATGCTCGCCAAGGATGCGACGGTCGGCATCCTCCTCCAGGAACCGCCCCTGACCGAAGGCAAGACGGTCCTGGAGAACGTCGAGGAGGGAGTCGCCGACGTCAAGGCCCTGCAGGCCCGTATGGACGAGCTCGGCGTCGCGATGGGGGAGCCGGATGCCGACTTCGACACTCTCATGGCGGAGATGGGTGAGGTGCAGACCGAGCTCGATCTGCGCAACGCCTGGGACATCGACTCACAACTCGAGCAAGCGATGGACGCGCTGCGTTGCCCGCCGCCCGACGCCATGGTGGACGTGCTCTCCGGTGGGGAGCGCCGTCGCGTCGCGTTGTGCAAGCTGCTGCTTCAGCAGCCGGACTTGCTGCTACTCGATGAGCCGACTAACCATCTAGATGCCGAATCGGTGCAATGGCTGGAGACGCACCTGAAGTCCTACCCCGGCGCAGTCCTGGCAGTGACCCACGATCGGTACTTCCTGGACAACGTCGCGCAGTGGATCCTCGAGCTCGACCGCGGTCGCACCCACCCGTACGAGGGCAACTACTCCACCTACCTCGAGACCAAGAAGGGCCGGCTGCAGATCGAGGGTCGCCGGGATGCGAAGCGCGCCAAGATTCTCGAGCGGGAATTGGAGTGGGCGAGGTCCAATCCGAAGGCGCGGCAGGCCAAGAATCGGGCGCGGCTGACCCGCTACGAGGAGTTGCGCGCGGAGGCGGAGCGCAGCCGGAAGCTCGATTTCGAAGAGATCAACATTCCGCCCGGCCCACGACTCGGCAGCAATGTGCTCGATGTCAGAGAGCTGATCAAAGGCTATGGCGACAGGCTGCTGTTTGACGGGTTGAGCTTCTCTCTGCCACGCGCTGGCATCGTCGGCGTTGTTGGCCCGAACGGTGTCGGGAAGTCGACCCTTTTCCGGATGATCGTCGCCGAGGAGCAGCCGGACGCCGGCGAGCTCATCCTCGGCGACACGGTGCGAATCTCCTATGTTGATCAAGCCCGCTCCGGGCTCGATCCGCGGAAGAACGTGTGGGAGCTGGTATCCGACGGGCTCGACTACATCAAGGTCGCGAATTTCGAGATGCCCTCACGCGCCTACGTGGCCTCCTTCGGTTTCAAGGGCCCTGACCAACAAAAGCCTGCCGGCGTCTTGTCCGGGGGTGAACGCAACCGCCTCAACCTGGCGCTGACCTTGAAGATGGGCGGCAACCTGCTGCTGCTTGACGAGCCAACTAATGATCTTGATGTCGAGACACTGCAGTCGCTGGAGGATGCGCTGCTGGAGTTTCCCGGCTGTGCCGTGGTCATCTCCCACGACCGCTGGTTCCTCGATCGGATTGCGACCCACATCCTGGCCTGGGAGGGTGACGACGAGGATGAGGCGAACTGGTTCTGGTACGAAGGTAACTTCGCCGATTACGAGGCGAACAAGATCGCTCGGCTCGGACTTGAGGCAGCCCGTCCGCACCGAGTCACGCACCGCCGCCTGACCCGCTGACGAGGCCGGCGCCCTAAAACCGACAACTCAGTGGCTGGCGAGGAGCTCGGCGAGCGTGCTGGCCTTGCGGTCGGCGAGCTGAGCGAGCTGGGTGCGGCAGGAGAACCCGTCCGCCAGAACCAGTGCATCGGGATGAGCCGCAACGGCTGGCAGTAGATCATGTTCGGCTACCTTGACCGACACCTCGTAATGGCCCTTCTCGACGCCGAAGTTGCCGGCTAGCCCGCAGCAGCCGCCCAGAGTGATCACCTTCGCACCCGTGGCAGCCAGCAAGGTGGCATCGGCCTGCCAGCCGAGTACCGAGGCGTGATGACAATGCGGCTGCACCACCAGCTCGAGGCCCGTTAGGTCAGGTGGTGTCCAGTCCGACGTGCGCCCGAGTAGCTCCGCCAGTGTGTGTACGCCGGCGGCAACCTCCGCGACACGCGGATCGTCCGGCAGAAGTTCGGACGCGTCGCTGCGCCATACCGCGAGGCAGGAGGGTTCCAAGCCAACCACCGGCGTTCCACCGGCGACGATTGGATGCAGAATGTCCAGCGCGGCGCGCAGCTGTCGTCGAGCACCGTCGAGCTGGCCGGTGCTGATCCATGTCAGCCCGCAGCAGGCTGGTTTTTGCAAGATCTGCGGCGCGTAACCGGCCGCGGCCAGCACCGAAACGGCCCCATCCACGGCATTCCCGCTGAAGCAGTCGGAGAAGGAATCCACCCACACGATGACTGGGCTGCCCGTCGATTCCGGAACCGCGACCCGCCTGCGTGCCGCGACCGGGGCGAACTGGGGGAGTGAGCGGCGTTGATCGACGCCCGCCGACCAGCGGACCAGCCTGCGCAACCCAGGGGTCGCTGTGCTGATGTTGACTAGTCGTGACAGGACCCGTGCCCGAGTGATGAACCGACCCCAGCGCGGCAACCAGCCGAGCGCGTAGTGACTGCGGGGTCTGATCTTGCCACGGTAGGTGTGATCAAGGACCTGAGACTTGTACGCGGCCATGTCGATCCCGGTCGGACAGTCGCGCGCGCAGCCCTTACATGACAGGCAAAGATCAAGAGCTTGATGCACTTCGGGCGACTTCCAGCCGCGTTGCACGACCTCGCCGTTGATCATTTCCTGAAGCACCCGGGCACGCCCGCGAGTGGAGTCCTTCTCTTCTCGAGTGGCCTGGTAGGACGGGCACATCACGCCAAGTCCTCCGGTGGTGTCAGCCAGGCATTTGCCCACGCCGGAGCAGCGATGAACGGCCTGGGTGAAGTCGTCGACCCGGCCCACCAGCCGCACGGCGCGCACATCGGCGTGCACCGGGCGCGGGTCGACCAACACCCCGGGATTCAACATGTTGTCCGGGTCGAAGGCGGCCTTCACCTGGCCGAAGACCTCAAGAGCGGCCGGAGAGTACATCGCCGGCAGCAACGCCGAGCGGGCCCGACCGTCGCCGTGCTCGCCCGACAGCGAGCCGCCGTAACCGGCGACCAGCTGCGCAGCCTCTTCGACAAATGCCTTGTATGTCGACGCGCCGCCTTCCTCGGTCAGCGGAAAGTCGATGCGCGTGTGCACGCATCCGTCGCCGAAATGTCCGTACGGTAGCCCATCCAATCCATGATCATCGAGCAGCGTGTCGAAGTCGCGCAGATACGAGCCGAGGTGCTCGACCGGCACGGCGGCGTCCTCCCAGCCGGGATAGGCAGGTCGAGCCAGGCTGATGCCCGCCAGTCCGGCACCGTCCTCCCGGATCTTCCACAGCGCCGTGGCTTCCGCAAAATCGGTCACGACGAATCCATCTGATGCCCCGGCTTTGGCCAGCAACTCATCGGCCCGCACCCGCAGCTCACCAGGGTCATCGCCCACAAGCTCGACAAAGATCCAGCCGTCACCACGCGGCAGCGTGGGTACGGCTGCATCACCCCGAGTGCGGCGAACAACATCGACGATCCGGCGGTCTAGTCCCTCGCACGCAGTCGGGTGGAGATCGACGATCATTGGTGCTGCATCTGCCGCATCGGCCATTGTCGGGTAGCCAAGCGCGATCATGATCTTGCACAGCGGATCGGCCACCAGTCGCAGTGTCGCGCCAGTGATCACTGCCAGCGTGCCCTCGCTACCAGCCAGAAAGCGTGCCACGTCGAAGCGGTTCTCGGGCAGCAAGTGCTCCAAGCTGTAGCCAGACACCTGTCGACCGAAGCGCCCGAACTCGGTACGGATGGTGCCAAGATTTCCTTGCACGATTGACTTCAAGCTAGCAAGGCTCGGATGGTGATCATGGCCGGAAGATTGATCAAGGGTGATCTGTTGGCCCGAGCCGGTGATCACCTGAAGTGCGATCACGTTGTCGGAGGTCTTGCCGTAGCTCAGGGCGCGCGGACCACAGGCGTTGTTTCCGATCATGCCGCCGATGGTGCAGCGGTTGTGGGTTGACGGATCCGGTCCGAAACGGAGACCGTGCATGGCCGCGGCGGTCTGCAGTGTGGCCTGCACCACACCCGGCTCGACCTGCGCCGTACCCGCCTCGCGGTCTATCTCACGGATGAAGTTCAGATGGCGCGACGTGTCCAGGATCAACCCGGCGCCGACGGCATTGCCGGCGCACGAGGTACCGGCACCTCGGGTTGTCACCGGCATGCCAATGGCTCGCGCCGCGTCCAAGACGGCTGCCACTTCTTCGACACTGCGCGGCTGTGCGACTGCCTGCGGCACGACCCGGTAGAGCGAGGCGTCGGAGGAGTACAGCGCGCGGGTGAGGTCGGTCGCATCGAGCACATCGGCGATACCGCGTCGCTGCAGCTGTGACGCTAGCTCGGCGACGTCGGGAGATAGGGCGACGGTTGTGGACATGATCGCGTCGATCGTAGTGCGCTGCAGGAACTGAGCCTGTTGAGATGAATGAGCCTGTCGAAGCGTCCAGCGCTTGTCACTAAACTTACCGGTGAGTAACTTCAGCCCTTCCCTGGGAGGCATGATGAGACGAACGATCTTCGACGAGGACCATGAAGCGTTCCGGGAAAGCTGCCGGACGTTCGTCGATCGAACTCTGCGGCCCAACCAAGAGAAACACATAGCCAACCACGGGTTCGGTCGTGAGGTGTGGCTCGAGATGGGAAGGCAGGGCCTGCTCGGACTGAACGTGCCAGAGGCCTACGGCGGCACCGGCGTGGACGATCCGCGATTCTCGTTGATCTTCGCCGAGGAACTCTCCCGGCTGGCGCTTGCCTACGCCTCCTGTGTGGGCATCCATGTCAATTGTGTCGCGCCGTACCTGGTCGACCTGGCCGCCGAGGAGCAGAAGCAGCGCTGGCTGCCGGGGTTCTGCACCGGGGAGCTGATCACAGCACTCGCGATGACAGAGGCATCTGGCGGTTCTGATCTTGCTGCATTGAAGACCAGAGCCGTACGCGATGGCGACAATTGGGTCCTGAATGGATCGAAGACCTTCATCACCAATGGCGCATCTGCCGACCTTGTGCTGGTCGCGGCGCGAACCAGCCCAGGCAATGGCGCCAAGGGCATCACACTCTTCGTCGTCGAGGCTGGCATGCCTGGTTTCGAACGCGGCCGAAAGCTGGACAAGGTGGGCATGCCGGAGGCCGACACTTCCGAGCTCTTCTTCAGCGACGTCAGGATTTCTGCCGCGAACGTGATCGGTGAGATCGATCAGGGCTTCGGCTACATGATGCAGCGGCTGGTGGTCGAGCGGATGGGCTCGGCGGTGAGCAACATCGCTCACGCCCGGCAGATCCTCGATGAGACTCTTGACTACGCAAAGGAACGCAAGGCCTTCGGCACGCCGATCGGCTCCTTCCAGGCAAACAAGTTCACCCTTGCCGAGCTGCAGACTCTTGCCGAAGTCACCCAGGCCTTCGTCGATCAGTGCGTCATGGAGGCGGCACACGGCTCGCTCACCGCTGTCGATGCAGCGAAGGCGAAGTGGTGGTCAGCGCAAGCACAAAACGACATTCTCGACGCTTGCGTGCAGCTGTGGGGCGGCTACGGGTACATGAACGAATACCGCGTCGCCCGCGCCTGGGTCGATGCGCGCGGGGCCAAGATCTGGGCGGGCTCGAACGAGATCATGAAAGAGCTCATCGGTCGTGACATGGGATTGTGATCATGATGGCGCATATCGATCTTGACAGCCCCCAAGCTGTCATCGTCTCTGCCGCGCGTACGCCGATCGGACGCGCCGGCAAGGGATCGCTCACCCAGATGCGCCCTGATGATCTTGCCACGGGTGTGATCAGCGCCGCACTCGGCAAGATCGAGATGCTGGACCCACGCACACTGGACGATATCTACATCGGCTGTGCCGAGCCGCGTGATGAGCAGGGCGGCAACATGGCGCGTCGCATCGCCGTGCAGCTCGGACTGGATGATGTTTCCGCCGCCACCATCAATCGCTTCTGCGCCTCCAGTGTGCAGACCGCCAGGATGGCCTTCCACGCCATCAGGTCGGGCGAAGGCCATGCCTTCGTCTCAGCCGGAGTGGAATGTGTCTCCCGCTATCGTGGCTTCGGCTCCGCCGGCGTCGACCCGGCCGACACCCACAATCCAATCTTCGCCAGCGCGGAGCAGCGGAGCCAGGACACCGCCCTGAGCAATCAAACCTGGCATGATCCGCGCGAGGGTGGCCTGCTGCCTGACATCTACATTGCGATGGGTCAGACGGCCGAAAACGTCGCCACCCTTCGCGGCATCTCTCGGGCCGAGCAGGACGAGTTCGGCGTACGCTCGCAGAACCGTGCCGAGAAGGCCATTGCCAACCACATCTTCGACGCCGAGATCGCACCGGTCGCGCTGCCCAACGGCACTGTGGTGAGCAGCGATGACGGTCCGCGACCAGGCACGACGATGGAGGCGGTGGCAGCGCTCAA
This sequence comes from Propionibacteriaceae bacterium, assembly GCA_035535155.1. GTDB lineage: Bacteria > Actinomycetota > Actinomycetes > Propionibacteriales > Propionibacteriaceae > Microlunatus. The sequence goes on along the minus strand of DATLQP010000032.1, from coordinate 773 downwards.
GCCAGCCTTCCGCCCAAATGGCACCGTGACCGCAGGCAACTGCTGCCCGCTGAATGATGGAGCGGCCGCCGTGGTGATCATGAGCGACGGGCGTGCCGCCGAGCTTGGGATCAGCCCACTGGCCCGTATCGTCGCGACGGGCGTCAGTGCCATCAGTCCGGAGATCATGGGGCTCGGACCGGTGGAAGCGAGTCGCAGAGCCTTGGCCAGCGCCGGAATGACGATCAACGACATGGACTTGGTCGAGATCAACGAGGCGTTCGCTGTCCAAGTGATCGCCTCAGCCCGTGATCTGAACTTGGATATGGAACGGGTCAACGTGCATGGCGGAGCCATCGCGCTCGGCCACCCGTTCGGATGCACCGGTGCGCGGATCATGACCACGTTGCTCAATGCGATGCGGGTACGAGACGTCCAATTCGGCCTCGAGACGATGTGCGTTGGTGGCGGGCAAGGAATGGCCATCATCCTGGAGCGACTCGCCTGAGCGAAGCAGGCAAACCCGGATCGCGCGCCGCCGTGCTGAGGAGAAGCGACGGGACATGCTTTTCGTCCCGGAGCGACGACGAAGTCGGCGGCTTTAAGCGCGATCCGCGCCGAGCGAGCTTGGCGAGCGAGGCAATCAAACAACAGCTACCCTTCGGGTGTGACCGAGACAACATTGCTGGCGTCGCGGCCGGCCTCGGTGGGCGCCATGCTGATGAGGCAGGTCAAGGCGTCCTCCTCGAAGGAGGCTTTTCGTTACATCGAGGATGACCGCTGGGTTTCATTGA
>DATLQP010000031.1:0-2257 GCA_035535155.1 Propionibacteriaceae bacterium | reverse complement strand
CGGCCTGCCCCCCGAGCGGATTCAGAGACGGGGTGTGCTGGACAACTACTGGCATATGGGTGTGCCCGGACCCGGCGGTCCGTGCAGTGAAATCTATGTCGATCGCGGACCTGAGTACGGTCCAGACGGCGGCCCGATCGTCGACGAAGATCGCTTCCTGGAGATCTGGAATCTGGTCTTCATGCAGGAGGAGCTCTCCGCGGTACGGAAAAAAGACGACTTCGACATCGCACGACCCCTACCGCGTAAGAACATCGACACCGGCATGGGCCTGGAGCGGGTCGCGTACCTGTTGCAAGGCGTGGACAACCTGTATGAGATCGACCAGGTCTACCCGGTCATCGATCACGCCGCGCAATTGGCGGGCAAGCGGTACGGCGATCACCACGAGGACGACATACGGCTGCGGGTAGTCGGTGATCACGTCCGATCGGGACTGATGTTGATCAGTGACGGCGTCACACCTGGCAACGAGGCGCGTGGCTATGTGCTGCGCCGGCTGCTGCGCCGGGTGGTTCGCGCTATGCGATTGCTTGGCGTGACCGAGCCGGTGCTGCCCGAGCTGCTGCCGATCAGCAGGGATCTGATGGTCGAGTCCTATCCCGAGGTTGACCACGACTGGGCGCGCATCGCCCAGATCGCCTACGCCGAGGAGGACGCGTTCCGGCGGACCCTCGCCACGGGCACGCAAATATTTGATCTCGCGGTTGCCGATGCGAAGCGAGAGCGCCAAACAGTTCTCGGCAGCGAACGGGCCTTCCAGCTGCACGACACGTACGGATTCCCCATCGATCTCACGCTGGAGATGGCCGCGGAGCAAGGGCTGAGGGTCGACGAGCCGGGCTTCCGGCGGCTGATGCAAGAGCAAAAGGATCGTGCCAAGGCCGACGCCAAGTCCAAGAAGGCTGGCGCTCAAGCCGTGGAGATCTACCGCGAGCTGCGCGCGCTCGGATCGACGCCGTTCACCGGATACACCGAGCTCAGCACCGAGTCGAAGGTCCGCGGCATCGTGGTTGACGGCATGCCTGCCGAGGCTGCTGAGGAGGGCGACCTGGTCGAGGTTGTCTTGGAGCAGACGCCGTTCTACGCCGAATCGGGCGGCCAGGACTCCGACGCCGGCCGGATCATCGGCGATGGCGTGGAGCTCGAGGTTGTCGATGTGCAGCGCCCGGTGAAGGGCCTGATCGTGCATCGGGTGCGCGTCAAGCAGGGTGAATTGCTCAGCGGCGCTCCGGTGCTGGCCGCGGTCGATGGTGAATGGCGCATCGGCGCCTGCCAGGCACACTCGGGCACGCACGTCATGCATGCGGCACTGCGGCAGGTGCTCGGCCCGACGGCGCTGCAGAGCGGGTCGTACAACAAGCCGGGCTACCTTCGGCTCGACTTCGCGTGGCAGAGCGGCCTCAGTCAGCAGATTCGTGCTGACGTCGAAGAGGCAGCCAATCAGGCGATTCGGAAGGATTTGAACGTCAGCGCGACGATCATGCCGCTGGCCAAAGCTCGGGAGATCGGCGCGCTTGCGCTGTTCGGGGAGACCTACGACGAGCAGGTACGCGTAGTGGAGATGGGCGGACCGTGGTCGCGGGAGCTCTGTGGTGGCACCCACGTGCAGCACGCTTCGCAGATCGGGCTTGTCACGATCACCGGCGAATCCAGCGTGGGATCAGGCGTACGCCGGGTTGAGGCGTTTGTCGGCATCGAGGCATTTCGGTATCTCGCGAAGGAACGGTCGCTGGTGATGGGACTCAGCGAGGCGCTTAAAGTGCAGCCCGACCAGCTACCCGACCGGGTCAGCAAGCTGCTAGCTCAGCTCAAGGCGGCCGAGAAGCAGATCGCTGATCTGAAGAATCAGACCGTGCTAGCTGACGTCAGCAGCATCGTTGCGAAGAGCCATGACATGTGGGGCGTCGGCTACATCGCGCATCGCGCTGACGGCGTTTCTGGCAGTGACCTGCGGACTCTTGCGCTGGAGATCCGCAATCGACTCCAGAACACTCCGGCGGTCGTGGCCGTCGTCGGCGGAGGTGTCGACAAGCCCAGTGTGGTGATCGTGACGACCCAGGGCGCCCGCGATCGGGGCCTCAACGCCGGGGATCTCGTACGCGTCGCCAGCGAGACGCTCGGAGGTCGCGGCGGCGGCAAGGACGACATCGCCCAGGGCGGCGGCAGTGACGGGGCGCGCGCCGAGGATGCCCTCAAGGCCGTGGAGTACGCCATCGGGCACGCACTGCAGTCTTCCTAGGCCGCGCGATATTCA
>DATLQP010000030.1:0-2992 GCA_035535155.1 Propionibacteriaceae bacterium | reverse complement strand
GGCGCATGACACGCTACGCACGGCGTCTTCGGAATCGCCAGATCCGTGTCCCGATGTTTGCCGTTTTGTGACATTTCGGTGCTTGACAATTCAACCAAACCTGCCCTCAGGTCAAGATTTGGTATCACTACGTGACTGAGTGTGGTGTTCGGCTCCCTTAGTCTTGTAGGCGTGCCGTTTACGCCGAAGCGTATGGGGAGCCTCGCGTACTCGCTGGTTATGTTCCTCGTCGTCAGTGTCCTTGCAGGTGTTTTGGTCGCAGGGTTGTTCATCCCGTTCGCGGGGATGGCGGGGGTCACCAGCAACGCTGCCGCCACCGAGCTCGAGAGCTTGCCCGCCGAGCTAGCTACGCCTGCTCCGTCCACTCGGAGCAAGGTGCTGATGGGCAACGGCAAGACGCTGGCGTACTTCTATGACGAGAACCGGATCCCGGTAAAGCTCAAGGACATCACTCCGATCATGCGGCAGGCGCAGCTTGCCATCGAGGATCATCGCTACTACGAACACGGCGCCTTGGACTTCAAGGGCACGATGCGGGCGCTGGTTCGCAACTCCGCTGCGGGGGGTACCACCCAAGGTGGCTCGTCGGTCACCCAGCAGTACGTGAAGATGGTGCAAATCGAGTCGTGTCAGGCCAAGGGCGACAGCGAGTGCGTGCGCGAGGCCCAAGCGCCAACCGTGGAGCGTAAGATTCGCGAGCTCCGCTATGCGATCGCGATGGAGAAGAAGTTCACCAAGGACCAGATCCTCGAGCGCTACCTCAACATCGCCTACTACGGCGAGGGCGCGTACGGCGTTGAGGCTGCGGCCCGGCATTACTTCTCAAGCAAGGCCAACAAGCTCACGCTCGCACAAGCGGCGATGTTGGCCGGGCTGGTTCAGAACCCGGACGCCAACAATCCGGTGCGTAACCCGAGCGCCGCCCTCGACCGTCGCGACGTCGTACTCAACCGAATGGCCGAGCTCAAGTTGATCTCGGTCGATCAGGCGCGGCAGGCGAAGAAGGTCGGCTTCAACCCAGACAAGGTGAGGAAGACCCGTAACGGCTGCGTCGGCACCCGGTATCCGTTCCTGTGCGATTACGTGCGCCGTACCTTGCTCAAGGCACCCAGCCTGGGCAAGACCGTCGAAGATCGCGAGAACATGATCAACCGCGGCGGGCTGATCATCCAGACCGCGCTCGATCCCAAGACACAGGATCTGGCGCAGAAGAAAGTCAGCTCCGTGGTCGGCCCGAGGGACCCGATCATCTCGACCATGAACATGATCCAGCCGGGTACCGGTCTGATCATCGCCATGGCGCAGAGCAGGCCGGTGATGGGCAGCGATGCGAAGAAGGGTCAGACCTACTGGAACCTCGCCGCCGATCCGGCCATGGGCGGAATCCAGGGCTATCAGGCGGGGTCGACCTTCAAGGTATTCACGCTTGCTGCAGCCTTGGAGAAGGGCATCCCGATCAGCAAGAAGTTCCATGCCAGGTCGCCCTTCAACTTCACCGGTCGGCGTTACCAGTCCTGCCACGGGCGCGAACGCATCTGGGAGCACTGGGTTGTCAAGAACTCAGTCGGCCACAGCAAGACCATCGGGATGATGGAGGCGGCCCAATGGTCGGTGAACACCTACTTCATCCAGCTCGAGCTCGCGACCGGCATGTGCCGGGTCACCAAGATGGCCGACCGGACCGGCGTCAAGGTTGGGGCCCGCATCGGGCAGCCGCCGCTGGACATCGTCAAGTGGTATCAGAACAAGCCGTCGTTCACTCTCGGCACCGTCGAGGTGAGCCCGCTGTCGATGGCCGAGGCGTACGCGACATTCGCGGCCCGTGGCATCCACTGCGATCCGATCATCGTTTCCAAGATCACAACACGGGACGGCAAGAACCTTGGCGTGCCAGACGCCAACTGCCGGCGGGTGGTCGACAAGGACGTCGCTGACGGTGTCAACAAGGTGCTCAAGTCGGTGGTCGACAAGGGCACTGGCAAGCGCGCCAAGATCTACGACGGTCGGGATATCGCTGGCAAGACCGGAACGATCAACAGCAACGAGGCCGTGTGGTTTGCCGGCTATACCCCCGAGATCGCCGGCGTGGCGATGATCTCCGTCGACAACACCAAGAGACCCTTCGCCAAGGCCGGTAAGGGTTACTACCGCCGGTCTGGCGTCAAGGGGTACCGAGTGCCATCAACTGGTGTGTACCTCGAGGGCTCGGGTAGTGGTGACGCCGGCATGAAGATCTGGAAGCCGACCATGCTGAAGTACTTCCAGCAGGTCCCGAGGACCGGATTCGTCCAACCCCCACGGAAGATTCAGGTTGGCAAACAGGTGCGGGTGCCCAGTTTGAGGGGCCTGAGCATCGCAGCAGCCACCCGCAAGCTGGAGGCACGCGGGTTCACCGTTGAGAAGCGATTCACCTACAGCGACACGGTGCCGAAGTACGGCTTCATCGGCTGGTCACCGAGCCCGGGTTCAACAATCTCGGAGTTCGGCTCGGTCTACGGGGTGTATTCGAAGGGTCGTGACCCAGCCGTGGTTGCCAAGGAGAAGGCGGACGCGAAGAAGAAGTCGCAGCAGAAGAAAAAGAAGAATCCTCCGCAGCCGCCGCAATTCCCACCGTTCCCACCCGGACCTCGCTAGTTGCGTAGCTGCGCCCTGAGCCTGTCGAAGGGAAGTGTTTGAACCGAAGGCTCACCCGGACAGCTGATGCCTGACCTCAGCCGCGACGACACTGCCGTCAGCCTTGCCCTTGGTCTGTGGCGTCACCTGGGCCATCACCTTGCCCATACCCCTCACGCCGACCTCGGCAGCTCCGGTGGCGGCAATGGCGTCGGAGACGATTGCGGAGATCTCGGAGTGGGTGAGCTGCCGCGGCAGGTAGTCGGCCAGCACCTGTGACTCGGCATGCTCTTTCTCCGCCAGTTCGGTGCGGCCAGCATTGGTGTACGCCTCTTCAGCCTCGCGGCGCTTCTTGGCCTCGCGGATGACGACATCAAGC
>DATLQP010000029.1:0-7560 GCA_035535155.1 Propionibacteriaceae bacterium | reverse complement strand
AAATGCCGAAGTCAGCGTCGACTGGCTGAAGGGATTAGCTCAGCTCTGTGGCTGACCGATGTTCACCATCCAGGGCACACCGTACTTGTCGGTGCACATGCCGAACAGATCTCCCCACATCTGCTTCTCGAGTGGCAAGCTCACGTTGCCACCTTCGGACAGCTTGTCCCAGAAGCCTTGTAGCTGCGGCTCGTCATCCCCACTAAGGCTCACCGTGATGTTGTTGCCGGCCTCGTTGAATTCCATACCTGGTGGCGTATCTGAGGCCATCAGTGTGAAACCCTGATCGGTCTCGAGCTGGCCGTGCATGATGTTGTCTGCCCCGGGCGCATTCGGATCGCCGTACTGGCCGAAGGTATCGAGCTTCAGGTCGCCACCGAAGACGTCTTTGTAAAACTCCATCGCCTGCCGGGCGTTGTCGCGGAAGCTGATGTACGGGTTGAGAACTGAGGACACCTTCTTGCTCCTTCCAAGTTTTGAGCGGCTGCTCGTCGCACACTACTCACGCGCTCCGACACTTCCGCATCAGCCCCGACCCTCGCAACGAATCGACGTAGACACCTCCGACCTAACCAACCCCATGAGCTTTGTGTCTTGTCCTCGGTGAACCCGCGCGATTAGTATTTTGCACCACCCTTGTCAAAGGTTTGGGTGGGTTCTGTTCAGCGCCTGAGTCAGGTCGCGACATGTACACGATCAAGCGTGTCTCCGAGAGGGTGGGCGTACCGGTTGCCACCCTCCGGGCGTGGCAGCGCCGTTACGGCGTTGTCAATCCGGGGCGTTCGACTTCGGGTTACCGGTTGTACGGAGCCCGGGATATCGCCGTACTACGACGTATGCAGTCCCTGGTTGCCTCCGGATGGTCACCCAAGGAGGCAGCGGCGGCGGTGTCCGGCCAAGCTGATGTCGAGCCTGACCAAAAAAGCGTGCGGCGCATCCAACCGCCAGCGGGCGCGGCGTCTCTCGGTAGCAGCATGGCAGCGGCCGATTTGGTTACGGCGGCAATGGATCTGGATCTACTCGCGACCAGTCGGTTGCTGGACGAGCACTTCGCCACGAGTTCGTTCGAGTACGCAGTCGACAGTTGGTTGCTGCCCGAGCTAGAGCGTCTTGGTGCTGCCTGGGCTCACGGCGACGTCACTGTGGCGGGAGAACACCTAGTAGCGGCGGCGGTACAACGACGCTTGAGTGCCGCGTTCGACGCGGCCGCGATGGATAGCGAGCGCTTCCCGCTCTTGCTGACCGGGCTGCCCCCCGGCTGTCATCACGAGCTCGGGATTCTGGCGTATGCCACGGCGGCCCGGCGGCGAGGGATGGCGGTACTTCACCTGGGACCGGACCTTCCGCTGCGCGACTGGCTGGTAGCGGTAGAACGGCACCAACCTGATGCGGTTGTTCTCGCCGTGCCGACAGTTGCCGATGTCCAGCCTGCCGCGGCGGTCATCAGTGGCCTGGCAGCACATCAGGTGCTGATTGCCGTTGGAGGGCGGTACCAAGAGGCCACAGTCGGGTCGACTCACCTGTCGGAAGATCAACTCGTGGTTGCCCTTGGCCATTCGATTGGCAGCGGAGCGGCCGAGCTCAGCGACCGCCTCGGATCACCGCATACCTGATCCCTGTCAAAGGTTTGTAGAGCGATTGGGGGTGCAGAGAGGGGCTGTTGCCTAGGACGTACGCCAGGCGAGCGCCCTGGTCAGAGCCGTGAGACCAGCGACGCCTGCTGGATGTAAGGCTCCGCCGTTGAGACAGCCGAACGCCTCGTCGACGTGCCGAGCAATCAACGTCTCCATCTCGGTTCTGACTCCAGCGTTCAGCATCGCGTCCTGAAGAACGGCGACGTCTCTGGGTGTTATCGCAGCAGAGCCCGCTTTGCGGAGCGCCGCCGCGGCGGCGCCGTCCAGCCGCGGAGCCGCAAGGCTGAGCAGCACGGTCGGCTTACCTCGTTGCAGATCATCTCCTGCAGGCTTGCCGGTCACCGCTGGATCTCCCCAGACGCCAAGTACCTCATCCCGGAGCGCAAACGCGGCACCCGCATGATCGCCGTAACGGCCCAGCGCACTATGGGCTTGGTCGGTGCCGCCCCCTGCCGTTGCGCCCAGGGCCAACGGGCGGCCCACCGTGTACGAGCCCGACTTCAATTGAGCGAGCCGTTCGGCATGGGGTCGATCGCGCCGTCCTGCCGCGGCGCCGGTGAGGTCACCACGCTGGCCAAGTACGAGCTCGACGCAGAGCTCGTACCACAGTTCGCGTAGCCGAGGGCTCAGCATCGCCACCAGCCGATGAGCTTGCACGAGTGCGAGGTCGCCTAGCAGCACCGCAAGATTGCGTCCGAAAGCTGCGCTGTTGCCACGGGCACCAGCTGCGGCGTGCCATTGCTCGGCTTGCCGGTGCGCGGCGAGACGGCCACGGCGTAGGTCCGATTCATCCATCACGTCGTCGTGCAACAAGGCGAACTGGTGGAGCAGCTCGAGAGCCGTTGCAGCCCTGATCAGCTCGGTATGCCCGGGCTGGTCGAGCTCGGCGCCCGCGGCAATGTATCCCCAGTGGCACATGGCCGGCCGGAGCCGCTTGCCGCCCTGCCGAACAAGATCATCCAGCCAGGTCGGCAAATCTTTTGCCAGTATCTCGGGTGCGTGCCCGTCATCCAGGTCGCGCCACAGCCGTGCCAGCTCGTGGATCTGCTCGCCGAGCAGCCGAGTAACCCCTGACAACGTGATCGTCGCGTCCGCTGCATGACCGTTGCCCGCGCTGAGTCGCATCGACCCATTTCGGTTCGCAAACCGGTCCGCAGAGCTGAGCCCTTCGACCTGGGCCACCGCCCATGGGCTCAACAGGCCGGGCGCCCGCTCGACGGTCGCAACGAGATCGGGCCAGGTCAGCCACTGATAGTCCATGACCTCTTCAGGGTCGGGGCGCAGGACGGCCGTATCGACAATCGAAGCGCAATAAACCGGACAAGACTCGTTCTCGACGAGACCATGCGGATCAGTAGCGGTATAGCTGAAGTCAGGCAGCACGGCATCGACGTTCGCCACCTCCACACCGAGTTCCTCATAGACCCGACGGTGAATGGCTGCTACGTCCGACTCTCCCGGACGTGGATGGCCGCAGCAGGAATTTGACCACACGCCCGGCCAGGTGATCTTGCTGAGCGCCCTCCTGGTCAGGAGCACACGACCTGCGTCGTCGGTCAGGTAAACCGAGAACGCGCGATGCCGAGGAGTATTGCTCGAATGTACGCTCGCGCGGGCCGCCTGGCCGATAACCCGGCCGGCCTCGTCGACGAGGTCGACCAGGTCCCGATCCTGATCTGCCGTTGCTCTTTCCATGCGGCCGCCTCCTTGTGCCGACAGCTGGGGCAAGACTAGAACAAGCATTGAACAAACACTAGACATCCACAGATCTCTTGATGACTGCTATATCCATTAATTCGTGTGTGAGCGGCCGTTCGGATCAACGATCTGGTCGTCCTGGTGAGGGCCGGAGAACTCGACCTATCGAGCCATGATCGTACGCAGCGGTGTTCCCCCGTGGCACGCCATGCACAGTGCTGTGAAGTCGAGTTCCGCCTGCACTTACCACAGGACCTCCGCCGCTACGTGAAGAGCGTCCACAAATACGCTTAGCTGTCACTCAAAATGAGAGGCTGGCGGGATGAGAAGGGAGAGGTGGCGTACCTGTGGGGCCAGGTGATGGTCCAGCCCAAGCGTTACGTCGAGAGCGGAGTTGCCGCACCCGTCTTTGTCCGTCCAACATGAAACCCGTTGACGTCATAACTGCCATCGACATTGACCGACCACGTCACGCGGTGGCTGCCTTTGCGACCGACCCTGACCGGGCTCCGGCCTGGTACGCCAATATCGACCGTGTTGCATGGCAGACCGAGAGGCCTTTGAACATCGGCACGCGTCTCGCCTTCGTGGCACGCTTCTTGGGTCGGACGCTCTCCTACACCTACGAGGTGACTGACTTCGTCCCTGGCGAGCGACTCGTCATGGCGACCGTTGAGGGTATGTTCCCGATGGAGACCACATACACCTGGGTCGACCTTCCGGGCGGGCGGACGTCCATGACGCTTCGCAACCGCGGGGCCCCATCGGGCTTCGCAGGCCTCACCGCGCCGGTGATGGCAGCGGCAATGCGGCGTGCCAACCGGAAAGACTTGGCAACGATCAAATCCCTACTCGAACGGCGGTGATCGCTATGGCTCGACGATCTGGTCGTCCTGGTGAGCGCGGTAGAACTCGACCTGTCGGGCCATGATCGTGCGCAGCGGTGTTCCCCGAGGCACGCCATACACAGTGCCGGGAAAATCGAGCTCGGCCTGCAGCTGCCACAACACCTCATGCTGGTCGGGCGAGAAGAGCTGAGCTGGATCGCCGACCGCGACCCAACCGATAGGGATGACAGTATCGGCGGCCAGCCGCGAGTTGACGTGTAGCACGCTGTTGATCCGGAGCTCCGATCCTCGGCCGGCGACCGAGCCTGGAAACAGCGATGCTCCGGTCGCAATGAAGACCTCGTCCTCGACAGTGGCTCCGTTGAGATGAGCATGCGGGCCGATGAGGACGGAGTCACCCACGGATGCCGGGTGGCGCGATCGGCCGCGTACCAGGGCGTTCTCCATGATCACCACATCGTCGCCGATCCAGATCTCGCCATCCTCGGCCGTAAGCACGGCGCCATGCAGCACTCGTACCCGCTCGCCGAGAGTCACAGCTCCGCAGAGGACAGCCGACGGCGCCACGTAGGCGGATTCCGGGATTGCCGGCCGCTCTCCACGATGCGTAAGGATCATGGCCACGCAGCGTACTCAGCATGGTGTTGACAGCAAACCGCAACGGTCGGAGGGTTTGTTATGGAAGCCCAAAATCTCATCAAGGGAGGAAGATTGATCATGCGAAAGGTCGTGCACTTCGAAATCCCCACCGACGACCTCGATCGAGCGAAGAAGTTCTACGATTCGATCTTCGGCTGGGAGCTTCAAACGATGCCGATGGGGGACGGGGAGTACACCTCCGTCAAGACCACGGCGGTCGACGACCAGACCCAGATGCCCACTGAACCGGGCGCCATCAATGGCGGTATGTTCGAGCGCACGGAGCAGCTGGCTTCGCCAGTGATCACGATCGACGTCGAGGCTATTGACGATGCCCTGCAACAGATCGAGGACAGTGGCGGCAGCACTCTCACACCACGGACCCCGATTCCCGGCATGGGCGCGTTCGCCTACTTCAAGGACTCGGAGGGAAACGTGCTGGGCTTGTGGGAGACCACTCCCTAGAGCCGCGAACGTGGCAGTTGCCCTGATTTTTCATCACCAGTGAGCCGTGAGCGTGCCATACGGCGCCTTCTCGGCTCGCTGGCGTTGGCTACTCAGTGTGGGCGGTATCTTCAGGGCTCCTGTCGTTGGCTTGAAGCGGGTGGAACCCACCCGCGGCGGAGCGAGTTCACTACCGCAGCCCTCGACCCGTTCAGCTGGCACTCAGCTTGAATGAGGATCCTGGCAACTCCTGCATCGACCAACCGCGAACTGGACAGGCCACCGTCAAAGAGCGTCTACTGGTAGTTCGTGCGCCGAGAGGAGGACACCGTTGCTCGGGGGACCGCCGCGCGCACCGCGCAGCAGCTACGCCCCAGCTTTCACAAGGGGAAACGTCACAGGGAGCCTGCTGCGGTGACTATTGACTCTCCGGCCGCGAAAGACGACGAAACACTCACCGCGACTCCTGGCGGCGTCGACACTGAGAACAAGATCACCAGCCTGGCGCGCAAGGCCCGATCGCGGCTGCGCTCGCTGCTGAGGCAATCGCCCGGGGTAGTGATTGCGGGATCCTTGGCTGTTCTGATCGCGGCGGCGTACCTCCTCGCTGCGCCGATGGGCCGTGATCTTTCGGCGCAGATGGCTCATGCTCAGCTGGCTGAGTTACATTGGCCCGAGCTGCTGAGCCTGCGTTGGTACGGCGGGTTCAACCCGCTCGGCTACAGCGTCTTGTCTGCTCCGGTAATGGCGTTATTGGGCGTACGTCTCACGACAGCAATCGCGTACGTCCTGACCGTCGTGTTCTTCGCCGGGCTGCTGAAGGTCACTGATGTGCCGCGACCGCTCGCTGGGGCGTTGACTGGAGCCGTCTGTCTTGCGGGGAATCTCGTGGTCAGCCGGACGACCTTCGAACTGGCGCTCGCAGTGGGGCTCGGCGCGCTGCTTGCTCTTGCTGTAGGGCGGCTGCGCCTCGCCTCCGTGCTGTCGGTGCTGGCAGCACTCACCAGCGGCGTCACTGGCTTGTTCCTCGGCGTGGCCGGCGGTGCGCTCTTCCTCGCCGGCCGACGAAAGGACGGAGTCGCGCTGGCCGTCAGCGGCATGGTTCCGACGATCGCCGTCGGGTTGGCGTTCGGCAACGGTGGGCGGCAGTCGTTCGCCGAAGAGCACGCCCTGGTGGGTTTTCTCGTCTGCCTGGCTGTAGGGGGTCTCTGTTGGCGCCGGCCGGTTGTCCGGTGGGGTGCACTGCTATCGGCCGGGCTGATCGTCGCGGCTTATCTGCTACCCACCCAGGTTGGTACGACCGCGACACGTCTGCCCGAGTTGTTCGGTGCTCCAGTGATCATGGGGGTCGCCGCCGTCCCGCTGGTCGTGGTCATTGCGGGAACGGTCGGCGCCGCCTTGCTCTTACCGCCGGTATCCATTACGGAGGTGCAGGAACGCGGCGATCCCGCCCTGAGCGCGATGTTCTATGCGCCTCTTCTGGACCAGCTGGTTGCGCGTGGGGTCGAAGGGCCCATTGAAGTCATTGCCACCCAACGCCGCGGTGAAGCTGCCTTTGTGCCGCCGGTGGTTCCCATCGCGCGAGGGTGGTCGCGACAAATCGACATCGGGCGCAACCCGATCTTCTACGACGGGACTCTCAACGCCGACACGTACCAAAAGTGGCTGGACGACAACGCCATTTCCTACGTGGCTCTTCCCAGCGGGCCGTACGACTGGGCGGCGCCCGAGGAAGCGAATCTGGTGCGTGGCGGGTTGCCGTACCTGCGGCCAGTGTGGGGGGACGGCGCCTGGACCCTCTATGCCGTGACGAACCCGCGGCCGGTCATCACGCCCCCAGGCCGGGTAGCCGCCCGTGGTCCTGTCTCTCTCACCGTGTCCTTGCCTGAGGCGGGTGAGTATGTGGTTCGCGTACGTTGGTACCGCTACCTGTCGGCTTCCGATGGCTGCATGCAGCGAGCCGAAGGCGGATGGTCAACACTCGTCGTTGAGCGGCCTGGCACTGTGACGATCAAAGGCAGTTTGCTGCCCCGTCATTGTTGACGCTGAAGATCGTCTACCTGGGGTATAATTTTTGAACAATTTCGGCCTCGGGCGACCCCTGCATATGTCCGAGACAATCCCAACTTCCAAATCAGGACCAGGAGTAAAGCGGGCGTATGGCGGCTCGTAAGACAACAGTCAGTATGAAGGATGTCGCCGCGCTGGCCGGGGTTTCGTTAGGCACGGTGTCGAATGTCTTGAATTCCCCGGATATTGTTGCTGAGCCGACGCGGCGCAGAGTCGAGCTCGCCATT
>DATLQP010000028.1:0-8439 GCA_035535155.1 Propionibacteriaceae bacterium | reverse complement strand
TGGCTATCGCCCGGCCTGTGACGGGCACAAGGACTACCTGTGCGGGCCCGGATGCTCATCTTCGGCGTGCTGCTTGATTGTTTGGAGCATCTTTCGCTCCATCAGAAAGTGGACGGGTTCGAGGGCAGGAAACAGTAGTTCGAACCAAGCCGGCCGGGGATTCGCACGGACCCGGACGAGAAGCCGGCAGCCCATCTCAGTCGGCTCAAGCACAAAGGCCCAGGTCCAGTCCAGGACCGCCCGTGAACCCTCGGTCGCGGCTGCTGCCGTTATGAGGTCCATGCAGTAATGAAGGACGAGGCTTCGCGGTGCTTCCAGACCGGCCACGGTCAGGCCCCCGGCCTCGCTGAGCCCGACCTTGTCACCAACGGCGAGCTCCTGCAGCTCAGGAACAATGCGTCGGGCGCTGCCTCCTTCGGCGAAGTCACCCGCCCCCATGGCACGCTCGAGCCGGTCATAGCTGTACCAGCCGCCCCGGCGGTAGCCCATCTGCACCAGCCATGGCCATACATCGGCAGGGGGACGGGCGATGGTGACGGCATGAGTCGTCCTGTACCGATCCGGTACGAGATCGTCCCCTGGAAGTGCACCGCCCACCTCATCGCGGCTCGCGCCCCATGTGCGAAGCCTTGGGCGCACCACACCGGAGTAGGCCACCCCGGCTGCGACTAACACGGCTGCCCGCCCTCGTCCCGACATGCTGTGATCATTGCAGAGCCTCGCGAGTACCAGGCGAAAGCGCCGGTCGACGGATCGGCCAGCACACACCCAGACATGTTGTCGGCGACGACCTCACATGTCGGTCGGGGGTACGAGGGTGTGTACGACCTGAAGTGTCGGTCTGGCCGTGCTGATCATCTCAGTTTCTCACGTCCAGGCGAGAGTGAGGCGGTCCTTGAGCCGGCTGGAGTCGCCTCGGAGGGAGATGACTTTGATGTAGTGGAGGAGCCGGTCGAGGATGGCGGTGGCGAGGACCTTGTCGCCGAAGACTTCACCCCAGCTTCTGGAGACGAGTTGGAAGACCATGTTGGCTTCGGCCCGTTCCGGTACACATCCTCCGAGCTGCCAGCACGGCTCCCGAGGGCCCAGCTGTCAATGCGGCCATCATGACCATGATCAGGATGCACACAATGCACCGGGAGTCGCCCGCAACGCGCGCAGCTTTCCGGCAGGTGCAACCTTCGCAACGAGAAGGTCAGCTTGACGACGGGGCTGATTACCAATCTGCTTACCAATCAGTGCGCTCGACGTCGCATATGCAGGCACATCTACGTCCACTTCCCGCGCTCAGAGCGGGCAAATCACGGCAGCCCACTGTCGATGGCATGAAAGAGGTCAGGGGTTCGCGTCTCGTAGCTCCACCATTGCGGCCTTACTCAACCCCCGCGCGGCAAAGCCGGATGGACGACGCAGGCTAGCGCCGTTGCGGCGCTGACCGATGCTTCCGCGATCGTGGACCACCTCGCCGCTTCCCTACATTGAGAATCGCAAGCGGCATGGAAGACCTCCAGGTGCCGCCCTCCCGCCGGCGACACCTGTCTCAGGGTTATCCCAGACGTGACCGCCGAGAGACCACACGATGGCTTAGGGAGGTGCTGGTTGATTGCACCACGGACGTGACTTGTCCACAGGTCTCTCCGGCGGGAAACCCGGGTAGCAAGAAGGCTGGCTAAATGGCGGTTAGACAGGCGGTACTCCGAGCGACAGGAACACTGAGTGAGCGGTCGGGCATGACGTGCTCGACGTGGACGTCAGGACAAGCACTACCGGCGACAGAGAGGCAAATGGGGAAGACGAGGCCCAATAAGGGAGAAAAGAGAGATGATCATGGATGTGGTGGCTAACGGCGAGCGGGACATTCCTCGCGATCGGCTGTGGTCGGTTGAGGAGGTTTCTTACTATCTCGGCGTCCCAGTCGGGACCTTGTATTCATGGCGAGTGCAGCGCCGCGGCCCGGCGTGTCGGCGGATCGGCCGGTTCCTCCGCTATCGGCCGGAGGATGTGACGGCGTGGTTCGCGGGGCTGGGTGATTGGCCAGCGGCAGGGTGAGCGGTCAGCGGCTGGATATCGGCGAGCACGGCGACGTCCACTACCGAGATAAGCCAAACGGTCGCGTGGCAGCCTCGGTGTACTTCCGGAACGCGCAGGGGGTGCGCAAGCGGATCGAAGCCACAGGCGATTCGAAAGCGTCCGCACGTCGGAGGCTGTTCGCAACGCTAGGTGAGGCCATGGCAGCCGGAGGGCTGGGTTATTCGCCGCGCTCTACGTTTGCCGATGTCGCAGCCGATTGGCTGGAGTCGTTAGACGAGCTGGTGGCAGCGGGTCGACGTTCGCCGCGAACGGTGGCGCTTTACCGCCACGCGCTGACGCGCCATGTCTTGCCGGGGCTTGGCGGACTGCGGCTGTCGGAGTTGACCTCGGCGCGGATGGACCGATTCATCCGGGATCGACGGCGCGCGGCCGGGTACTCGGTGGCGAAGCTGTGTCGATCGGTGACGTCCGGAATCTGCGCGTTCGCCGTCCGCCGCGATGCGATGCGCCACAACCCGGTTCGAGACGTGGAAGCACTGGAACGCCCGTCGGGGCAAGAGGCGCGGGCACTGACGGACGAGGAGTGCCGCGCATGGCTGATGATCTTGGACGGCAGCGAATTGGTGCGGCAGGCTGACTTGCCTGAGCTGGTGCGTTTCCTGCTGGGGACTGGTTGTCGCATCGGTGAGGCGCTGGCCCTAACCTGGCCGAACGTTGACCTCGAGCGGCACTTGATCAACATCGACACGACGCTGATTCGTGTGAAGGGCCAGGGCCTGTTGATCAAGCGTCCGAAGACGAAGTCCAGCATCCGTGTGCTTCGTGGACCGCTTTGGCTGGTGGCAATTTTGCGTGATCGTAGGGCGCGCGATTTTGCGTGATCGTAGGGCGCGCGATCCGGAGTCACAGGGTGCGGTATTCCCCGACTCGGTTGGCGGGCATCGTGACCCGAACAATGTCGAGCGTGACCACCGTCGGGTTCGGTGCGGGACGCCGTTTGAGTGGGTGGTGCCCGCACACCTACCGGAAGACGGTTGCAACCATGCTTGACCGGCAGGGTCTCAGTGCCAGGACCATCGCTGACCAGCTCGGCCATGCGCGAATCTCGATGACGCAGGACGTGTACATGGGTCGACGTGCCGTCGACCAGGCGGCCGCTGCTGTACTGGAAGGCATCTCACCATCACATGATGGTGATGACCAGCCGCCTGCGGTGCTCTCGGTCGTGGTCTAGGTGCCTACTTCGGTAGCCAGTGTGACAGCATCGTGACAGTCTTCGCGGCTGGGAGCGGAGAAGCGGAATCGGAAAGGCGCTCCCACTAGGGAGTTCGTGGGCCCCGTGGGACTCGAACCCACAACCTACGGATTACAAATCTGGCTTTTGGCAATGCAAATCACGACACGTCATCACCTCGCGTATTTCCCATGTATTTAAGGGAAAGCGTCGACCTCATAGAACCTTAGCTTGATCAACTTCTGACAGCGTTTTGCGGCGTTTCTTGTGCCTAAGTTGTGCCTAATCGCTATAGCATCTCAGGGTGGGTAGACCAGGCCTCGTACTCGGCACCGCAGGAACGATCCGGATCTATCCTGTGGCACCCAGCGGATACAAGGCAGTAACCCGGTACCGGGATTGGGATGGCAAGGTGCGCCAAGTCAAGCGCCATGGTGCCACCAAAGGCGCCGCTCGGAGGAACCTAGCGGCCGCCATCAGGGATCGCTCGTCCGGCACCTCACAAATCGACATCAACGCAGAGACCAAGCTCAGCGTGCTATCCGAAGTCTGGTTCGAGGAGATCAAGGGTCGCGATCTGAGCCCGTCAACTGTCCAGGCTTACCGAGATCGGCTCGACAAGCAGATCCTGCCGTCGCTGGGGGAGCTCAAGCTGCGAGAGCTATCAGTTGGAGTGGTCGACCGGCATCTCGCCGCGGTGAAGGCCGCGCACGGGCCATCCCTGGCCAAAACCACCCGCAGTGTTCTCTCAGGCCTATTCACGCTTGCGTGCCGATACGACGCGATCGCCACCAACCCATGCCGTGACGTCGGCCGAATCTCGGTGAAGCCCAAGCGTCCGCCGACCGCACTGACCATCGAGGAGCTGAGGCGCCTCCACCAATGGTTGAGTCGCGATGAGCAATCGGTGGAGCGCGACCTGCCGGATCTCATACTCTTCCTGACCGCGACCGGGCTTCGGATTGGCGAAGCGCTCGCGGTGCGGTGGCGCGATCTGGACCTGGACGAGTGCACGGTGGAAGTCCGGGGGACAGTTCTACGGCTTCGAGCTGGCGGCCTCATCATCAAGCCGTCGCCGAAGTCCGCGGCTGGACTACGCATCCTTGAACTGCCCTCTTGGGCAGTGACAATGCTCCGGCGACGCCAGCCGGACGATGTAGGCGAGGATGAACTTGCGGGTCAGCAGGTCTTCCCTGCGCCGCTTGCTGGCGGGCTACGAGACCCGAACAACACCCTCAAGATGATGCGCCAAGCCTTCAAGCACGCTGGCTTCACTGGCGTTACGAGCCACTATTTCCGCAAGACCGTCGCCACCTTGATGGACGACGCAGGGTTGTCGGCGCGAGCAGCTGCTGATCAACTTGGGCACGCGAAGCCGTCGTTGACCGCGGACATTTACATGGGCCGCAGGAAGCGAGCGACCGGGGCAGCCGAAGTGCTCGAAGATCTTTTCTAGTTCTATGGGTTTCCCAACCTCCGTTGCCGTGGGCGTGACCGCTTGAGGCCACAGTCCGTCGGACCGGTTCTACTCTTGATCAATGGTGGCTCTTCGAGTTCCGCGCGACGTCCGCCGGAAGCGCGTGATTGATGCCTGCTCCTTCTGCAGCCGACGCGAGTCGGAGGTGGGACATCTTGTGGCGGGTCGAAGCGCGCTGATCTGCCGCGACTGTGCTGCTCAGGTCAGCTCGTTGTTTGCACCCAGGGCAAGTTGATCGGCTTCCGCGCCCGGGCGGGAGCCGGTGTCGTGACGGCGATCGGCCGGTGCGGCTTCGACCAGCTGGTCAGCAGACGGCGGTGTTCATGATCTTGAGTCAGCGCTTGTCGGCCTGCTGCTCGAGCCAGGCCTCGACGGCCTCTCTGCGATACCGCACATGCCGGCCCACCCGATAGCCAGCGGGTCCGTCGCCGTTGTGCCGCCAGCGGTACAACGTATGAACAGGGATGCCTAACATTTCCGAGACATCCGTCAACGACAATAACTTTTCACCGGCCTGCAGCGTCATGATCATCCTCTCTCTCGGTCGATGCAAGATCTGGCCCAGCCAGTCGATCCGGCAATTGCTTCAGTCGATCTAGTTGCCCATCCATGCCAGCAGCCTGTGCTGTTTGGCAAGTTTCACTGCAGACATGTGGATTAGTCAGACATCGAGTATCTCTCGACGTTAATCACCTAAGTCACAAAGCTGCTGTGTGCGGTCATGAGACGACAGGCAAGCTGTCAGCGACGCCGCAGATCATGAACTCGAGGCCCGTTATCCCGGAGCTGTTCGATGATGCCCGAAGCGGGCAGCCAGAGAGGTCGGAGCAAACGCTCAGGCAGCGACCTCGACGGTCATGCCCCGACTGGTCGGCGGAGGAACGGGCTCCCCAGCTTCGCGCAGGCCTTCGATGTGGAACCAAATCGCTTCTCGCATCTCATCAGCACACTCCTCGGCGGTGGCACCCGTAGCGACAACACCAGGGAGATCGGGACAGTAGGCCGAATAGTTAGTCGCTTCACCGCTTTCGATCACGATCAGATAGCTGCTCACCCCTGCCCTCCCTTCGAAGATTCGCCGGTTCGACCAGTGTCGTTCTTAAGCCCAGCTTGCCTCAAGATGTGGCGAGTGTCTTGGGATGCAGTTCGTCTCTTGGCTTTCCGGGCACAGTGACGACACCTGGCTTCGTCGGATGTAGGTACTGTCGATGCGATCCTCGAGTACGGGTGTGAACCCAACCGTCGCTCTCGATGAGCTTCAGGACCGCTGCAATTTTCATCAGCGCAGGATGCTAATGCCCGGTGGTCGTTCGATCAGGACGTTTTTGAAAGATCGGGTGGCGCGCGTATCGGCTCATCCGTCATGTTGTCCGGCCCGTGCCGCCGGCGAGGCAGCCAATTGCATCGCGGTACGGGAAGATCCCCCGGCGGCTCCCGACGTCCCAGTGCGTGGCATGGGAGCCGGTCGGCCGTCTGGCTGCTCTAGCGCGGCGGCGGTGGCCCATGAGTGCGAGGTCCCCGCGTCGGGCGATATGGCTCACGCCCAGATTTCGAAGCGCCGGGACGTGCCATCGCTGGCGTTGGCTGCTCTGAATTCGCTCGATTTTGCGGGGGCGGTTCGTCGAGAATGCGCCACCAGAGAGCAGCTGCCGGGTGATCATCGGGTAACGATCCTTTGGCTGCTGCCGATCGAACGAGACTCGCCGCGTCGAACCCTGAACGTTCCAAGCTTTCCAGTCTGTCTACCAGGCTGGGCAGGAACGAATCATTGATCACGTTCGGGACATGTTGGGCGAGCAGGTTTGTCCATTGTTGATCTTGGGCGATGTCGGCGGCCGCGAGTTGCTTGTCGAGTCGGCGCTGCCAGGTGCGGGCGAGAAGACTTGGTTGTTTGGGCCCGGTTGGCCGGAGATCGAATGGCTGAATGCGTGTTGCGGCGCGCCACACCTGTATCTCAGCGACCAGGTCAGCCAACGGCAGGAAACGCCGCTCTACCGCCCAATACGGGGCTCGCTCCGCCGTTCGGACTTGATCAGCGAGATCGGTGATCAATCGGGCTCGAGCGGCTAGATAGGGGCCCCAGTCGCGGTCTGTGGCGATGCGGCTGGGGATGGCAGGCAGCCACGGCAGCGGCGCGGCCAAGTTACGAAGGTTGGTGTCGTCGAGCCGCCGGTTGAGGACGGCAGCACGATCAGCTGCGCTGTCCAGTTCACGCCGCTGCGCTGCATCCCACAAACGGGGGATCGGGTCGGTGTCGTCGGCTGCGAGGAGGAGTAGCCGGCCCCGAAGGGCAGGCCAAGTTGCCTCGTTAGTGAGGCCGTTGATCAACTGGTCGGCCTCGTGGTCGAGGTCGGCGATAAGCTGCGGACCGGCGATGTGTTCGGCTGCGATGTGGAGAGCGTCGAGGTAGCGGGCGGTGGCGTCGCCGAGCTGCATCGCGGGATCGCGTCGCTTTCTTTGCAGGGTGGTCGCCGACGCTGGGCTGGCGTCGCGGGCCAGCATCTGTTCGAGCAGCTCGGTCGCGGTGGAGAAGTGAATATTCTCGGGTCGCAGGATCGCATGCGGATCTCCGTCGCCGACCACCGGAAGGTACAGGTGGTTGGCAGTGCGGCCGCGGGACAGCATCGTATAGAGGAGTTGGCGGTCTTCGGTGCCGGTGGCGAGCCCGTGCATGGTGTCGACGGTGAGTCCTTGGGCGGTGTGCACGGTGGTGGCGTAGCCGAGCTGGGTGGCCGTGCCGACGTAGCCGGGTGGCAGGGCCACGATGCGGCCGCTGCTCGCGTGCCGTACCTGCAACGCACCGGTCTCGGTGACATCCAGAACGGTCCAGCGGTCGCCGTTTTTGACCCAATCGGTCGCACTGAGGCGCAGCCGCCGGTCGTTTCGGCGGGTGATGATCACATCCCCGACCGCGGCTTGGTTGCCGTCGGCCAGCTGCACCTCCCGGCAGGGGCTGGTGTTACGCAGGCGATGCGCGCGGGCACGTTGGTTCAGCTGCGCGACCAGGTCGCGGTTGGGGGCGAGCATGATCGTCTCGAGGCCGCGGTCCCGGTCGGCCTGCCACGCGGTGAACAGTTGCTCAGTCGTCGTGTTGGGGTCGCCGACGTGGACGCGCTGATGATCAAGGTAGAAGCCGAGCGCTTCGGGTCTGCCGTCGCGGAGCGCCAGGCTGGCTGCAGCCTCTGATGGGTCTTGGAACCTATGGAGTTCGGTGAGCCGATCGCCGCCGTGCACGGCTTGGATGTCGCGGAGCACCCCACCAGCGCCGACCGCCGCGAGTTGTTGATCATCACCGATCAGCCGGACGCTGCCACCTTGTTGCACGATGAAATCCACCGCGGCATCGAGGGAGAGGGTGTCGGCCATGCCCGCCTCGTCAATGATCACCAGCGTGGACGGGCCGACGTCAAGAGCCCATTCTGGCGGGTCGCCGTAATCGATGGACCAGGTCAGCTTCGCCAGCGTTTCGGTCGGGGCGCCTGTTTGCTCGCGCAGTTGGGCGGCTGCTGCGGCCGACGGGGCGAGGCCCAGCACCTGACCGCCGCTGTCAATCCACGCCCGGGTCAGGGCGCGTAGGGCGGTGGTCTTGCCCGCCCCGGCCGGTGCAATGGCCAGCTGTAGCAGGGCTCCCGACGTGCTCATCGAGCGCACCAACGCCGCCTGTCCAATGTCTAGGGTGATGCCGTTGGCGGTTTGT
>DATLQP010000027.1:0-2101 GCA_035535155.1 Propionibacteriaceae bacterium | reverse complement strand
GAGACCAGAACGGGGGTTGCGGCGACAGCGGATCGGAGGTGAGGTCGGGCGTGGCGGACACTACACGGCGACGAGGCGGGCCGCCCTCTGATGACGACGCCTGGTTGGTTGAGGTCGCCGAAGGCGCCAGTCGGGACGCCGGGGGTGTGCCGGTGGAGCTGCTCGGCGAATACCTGCCGTTGCTTGCCGACGCGGCTATCCACGGACGCCGGCCCAAGCGCAGTGAGTTAGACGCGGTGGGTCTGCTCGGTCGGCGGGCGGCGGAGCAGGGCATCTCAGCAGGACGGCTGGTGCAGCTGTACTTGTCGACAGCGCGGCGGCTGTGGCAGCAACTGCCGATGGTAGTGCGCTCCCGTGATCGCGAGGCGGTACGCGCAGCGGCAACTGCGGTTTTCCACGTTATCGATGACGCCGTCGCGACGCTCGCCGAAGGCTACGCCGTCGCCCGCCGTGATCTGATCCGCCGCGAGGAAAGCCTGCGTCGGGAACTGATCGACGACCTGCTGCGCGGCGACTCCGACCTGGGGACTTTGGTGGAACGCGCGGAACCGTTCGGCCTCGACCTCGCACGCGTCCACCAGGTCGCATTGGCCGCGCCCAACCGGCGGCTGCCCGACGCAGACGCGGCGATAAGTGCGCTGGAGGCGGTCATATTCAACCGGCTCGGCGACCGCGACGTCCTTGTCGCGACCAAGGACGGGCTGCTTGTCGTGTTGGCACCTGCCGACGCCGCCGCCATCGGCCGAAACTCACCGGCACTGGACAACGCCAACGATCTCGGACAGCTCATGCACCGCGAACTGAGCCGGCTGCCCCGCGGCCGTCCCTGGCAAGTCGCGGTCGGCCGTGCGCACCTCGGACTGTATGGCATCGCCCGCTCCTACGAGGAGGCCCGCGAGGCACTCACCATGGCCGGGCGGCTGTACGTTGACAAACCAGTCGTCCACGCCCATGAGCTGCTGATCTACCGGGTGCTGCTGCGAGACCAATCCGCGATTGTCGACCTGGTACAGGCCGTGCTCAGCCCCCTCATGCAGGCCCGCGGCGGCGCCGGCCCGTTGCTAGCGACCCTGGATGCCTATTTCAACACCGGTGGAGTCGCCACCGAGTCGGCCAAGCGGCTGCACGTGTCGGTACGCACCGTCACCTATCGACTCGACCGGATCAAGGCACTGAGCGGCTACGACACGGCAGACCCCGACCACCGGTTCACCCTCCAGGCGGCGGTTCTCGGCGCCAAGGCCCTGAACTGGCCCGAGCAGCAACTGCCGAGCCTCGGCTAGCCGCAAAGCGTCGTTGATCATGGTTTGAGGCTGCGGCCAACGACAACGATGGCGGAGTTGTGGACTGGTGATCGGGCAAGATCAACGGGTCTCGGCTTGAACCCGGGTACCTGTTCCAGGCCCATGGTGTAGTCGCTGACGTAGATCCGAGGAAGTCATCACCACCGCCGGCTAGACGATCGGTGTCCAGCGGTAAGCGCCGCGAGTGCCCATCGGTACGAATCCGGTCGGCATGGGTCGCCCATAAATAGGTCGCGTGACCGGGCCGAACCATGATCAGCAGTGCCACAGGCCGATCCCGGCCAGGGGGCCACGGTGATCTGCAACAGCGCTGCTGCGCCGCTGGCCAGCATCCGGGGAACGGTCGCCTCTCCCCGCTGGCGCGCCAGCACACCCAAAACCACCATGATCGCAATCGCAGGCCGACTAGCGGCCACACCAACCACATTGGGTACATGATCAGCGGCCCAAAGACGGCGTGCTTGCAAGATCACGATCACCGAAGCCTCGGGTAAGGCCGAGCAAGCTCGAGCCATGTGCTGCAACCCGGCCTTTTCAAGGCGCTCTGCGGTGTCAACGCTGTTGTGATACGCCGTGGGTGCCATCCATCAACGCGAAGTTGAGGCCGAGATAGCCCGATTAACGGAACATGGTGAAATCGGTGTTCTGGTTGCCAGCTTGGTAAAGCGCAGCCAATGCGGAATCGCCGATCGGCAACGCTGCCGCCGTCCCAAACTCATTGATCAACTCCGCATTGTCAGCTGACGTCTCAAACAACACCGATGGGCCCGCACTGCCGGTAGCCTCCCAATTCAGCA
>DATLQP010000026.1:0-8097 GCA_035535155.1 Propionibacteriaceae bacterium | reverse complement strand
AAAGAAACCCTCCGCGTCGGGATCGTCGGATGTGGCTCGATCGCTCGCGCGCATGCCCTCAGCTACCACAACAACGCACGCGTCGAGTTGGTGGGCGTAGTTGATGTCGACCCAGTCCGTGCCGGTGATTTCGCTGCGCTGTACGGGACCACGGCATACGGCTCCTGCCATGAGCTTCTCGATCGCCAGCCCGACCTCGTGTCGGTCGCCACGCCCCCCGGGAATCACACCGAGATCGCCGTCGAGCTCCTTGACTCGGGCTGCTCGGTGCTCCTGGAGAAGCCACCGACCACGACGTTGGCCGACATGGACGTGCTCGCCGACGCCGAAGAGCTGAGCTCGGGATCCGTATATGTGGTGTTTCAGCACCGTCATGGATCGGGCGGGCGTCGCGCCCACCATCTGCTGCATTCAGGCGCGCTGGGAACTCCGCGGGTAGCCGTCTGTGAAACCCTGTGGTACCGCCCGGACAACTATTTCCTGCCCGAGTGGCGTGGCAATTGGGTCGGCGAGGGCGGCGGACCGACCCTCGGACATGGCATCCATCAAATCGACTTACTTCTCCACCTGTTGGGCCCGTGGGAGACCGTCGACGGTCGTGCGGCGCGGATCGCTCGTCCCGTTGAGTTCGAGGACGTGTCGCTGGCGATACTCACGTTCAGCAGTGGCGCAGTAGGCACAGTCGTAACCAGCCTCCTCTCCCCGCGAGAGCTGAGTCGCATTCGGGTGGATACCACTGGCGGCACCCTCGAGGTCAATCACGTCTACGGCTACAGGGATGCCGACTGGTCCTGGACGCCCGCGCCGGATGCAACAACGGCTGCGAGTCTTGGACGCGATCCCGGTCGGCCGAATGCCGGCGGCACGGGACACTCGGGGCCGGCAGGCAACGAAGACATCTGGGCCGCCTCCGCTGGGTTGGATCTGCCCAGCAACCACGCGGCCCAGATCGATCAGTTGGTCGACGACATGCTCGCCGGCCGCCGCCACGACACCACGCTGGCCAGCGCCCGTCCGACGATGGAGTTCATCACCGCGCTCTACGCATCGTCAATCGAGCACGAAACCGTTCACCGACGGGATCTGACTCCGGCTGACCGCTTCTACCACAGCCTCAACGGCGGGCTGTCAGCCGACACGATCACCGCTCGACTGGGTGCAGGCCGGTCATGATCGCCGACTTTCGACCACCCGCCCTACACCCAAGAAAGGCACAACGATGACCTCCCTCCGATTGCGATCGCAAGGACCGGGATCGCTGGCTCGAGCGCTTGCGATGGCGCTCGGCAGAGCGCCAGCCAGGAAAGACCGTGCCGCGTTCCCTGGTCGGGGTCGATTGTTCACCGCACTTCTGCTGGTGGTCTTCCTCATCGCCGCGGCTGGGTGCGCTCCGGGCCAGAGCCAGAGGAGCCAGAGTGACTCCGGAGGGCAGGTCACACTGCGGGTCTCCACCTGGGGCAACGACTCGCGACTCAAACTGACTCAGCAGGCGGTGGATGCCTTCACCGCGGCGAACCCGGACATCAAGGTCACTGTCGAGAACAACGACTGGACCGCCTATTGGGACAAGCTCGCCACGATGACGGCGGGCGACAACTCACCTGACGTGATCCAGATGGACGAGTCCTACATTGCCGCCTATGGCGCCCGAGACGCTCTGCTCGACCTGGGCAAGGTGAAGGACAATCTCGACCTGTCGGCGATGAACGCGAATGTGCTCGATACGGGCAAGGTGGGGGGAACGCTCGTCGGCGCCCCGATCGGCGTGGCGAACTTCTCGATCGGAGTCAATCCCGAGGTCTTGAAGAAGGCCGGGGTGTCGATGCCCAACGACAAGACCTGGACCTGGGACCAGTTCGCGCAGGTCGCGGCGCAGGTCACCGGGAAGCTCGGGTCCCAGGGCGTGTACGGTCTCGACGGATTCGGCACCGCCGCCGCGGAACTGGGCGCCTGGGCCCGGCAAAAGGGTGAGGAAGTCTGGCCCACCGAGGGTCCTGGTGTCAGCCAAGCAACCATCACCAGCTTCTTCGACTACGCCAACAAGCTGGTCGCCATGAAAGCCACACCTCCGGCCGGGCGCCAGGTCGAGAATGCTACTGCTGTTCTGGACCAATCGTTGTTCGCAACCAACAAGGCCGCTTTCCATCTGCTGTTCCACACCCAGATCTCGGCTTTCGGCACGGCGAGCGGCACGGAGATGAAGTTGCTTCGGATTCCAGCGCAGGCAGCTGCTGAGCCGCCGAAGATGGTCGACAAGGCATCCATGTACTGGTCGGTGTCATCCCGATCAAAGCACGCCGAGGCCGGCGCCAGACTGATCGACTTCTTGCTCACCGATCCTGCGGCCACCAAGATCCTCGTCACCGAGCGCGGTATCCCGGCGATCCCGGCGGTGCAAAAGGAGATCGCTCCGCTGCTGGATCCGCAGGCCAAGATCGCGCTCGAGTTCTCGCAGTCAATCGCGCCCGAGCTCGTGCCGCCGCCCCAAGTCACCCCGCCCAACGCCTCCGGCTTCAGCGCCGAGTTCACTCCCGTGGGCACCGATGTGCTCTTCGGTCGGTCCAGCCCAGCGGACGGCGCTACGAAGGTGCTCGCGATCATCCAGAGCATGAAGTAGTCGATGGGGGCCGTGCACCCCCACAACAAGGAGCAATCTCACGTGAAGATCACCGACGCACGGGTGGTCGTGTCATCGCCCGGCCGTAACTACGTCACCTTGATCATCGAGACCGAGGACGGCCTGGTCGGAGTGGGTGACGCGACCCTGAACGGCCGCGAGCTGGCGGTGGCGTCCTACCTTCGTGATCATGTTTGCCCGCTTCTGATCGGCCGGGACGCCCGCCGCATCGAGGACACCTGGCAATACCTGTACAAAGGCGCCTACTGGCGCCGTGGCCCGGTGACTATGACCGCCATCGCCGCCGTCGACATTGCCCTATGGGACATCAAGGGCAAGCTGGCCGGACTCCCGGTGTACGAGCTGCTAGGCGGTGCGGCTCGGGAGGGCGTGATGGTCTACTGCCACGCCAGCGGTTCCACCCTGGACGAGCTCAGCGCTGACTTCCAACGCCATCTCGACCTCGGCTACCTGGCGATCCGAGCCCAGGCCGCCATCCCCGGCTTGGAGAGGACGTACGGCATTGCGCCGACCGACGGCAAGATTTACGAGCCGGCGAGCGGCAATGTGCCCCAGGAGGAGATCTGGGAGACCAGCTACTACCTGGACTTTGCGCCCCAGGTGATGGCCTATCTCCGATCGGAATTCGGCTACGAGGTGCACCTGCTACACGACGTACACCACCGGCTGACGCCGATCGAAGCCGGTCGGCTGGGCGCGTCGCTGGAACCGTACCGCATGTTCTGGATCGAGGACCCTACGCCCGCCGAGGACCAGTCCGCGTTTCGGTTGATCCGCCAGCACACGACCACCCCGATAGCGGTCGGTGAGATCTTCAATAGCATCTGGGACTGCCAGCAGCTGATCACCGAGCGGCTGATCGACTACATCCGCACTTCGGTGTCGCACGCTGGCGGCATCACCCATCTGCGCCGGATATTCGCGTTGGCCGACTTGTACGGGGTCCGCTCCGGCTCCCACGGTGCAGGCGACCTGTCCCCAATCTCCTTCGCCGCCGCACTGCACGTCGACCTGAGCATTCCCAACTTCGGCGTCCAGGAATACATGGGACATCGCGACCCAGTCGGCGACGTGTTCGACGCCAGCTACACCTTCCGGGACGGCTACATGCATCCTGGTCACCAACCTGGCCTCGGCGTCACGTTTGACGAGAAAGCTGCGGCAGGGTATCCGTACGACCCGAAATATCTGCCGGTGAACCGTCGCCGAGACGGGTCGGTCCACGACTGGTGACTGCTGCTTTCAAAGTTGTCGCCTGGGGGAAGTGCTGATCGAGATTGCGACGCTACCTGCGCCGACCGGCTACCAGGCGTAATCCTCGGGTGCCGTCCTGCGACCGGGGAAAATCTCATCGAGGCGGCTCAGATGCTCCGGCGACAGGCTGAGCTCCACGGCGGGCAGGGCGCTGTCCAGCTGGTCACGGGTTCGCGGACCGATGATTGGTGCGGTGACCGCGGGCCGGGTGAGGAGCCAGGCGAGGCCCAAGGTGCCGGGTTCTGCGCCGACCTCCGCTGCCAGGTCCTCGTACGCCTGGATCTCGCCCCGGTGCTCAGCGAGACTCTGCGCGGCGCGGCCCTCGAGTCGCCGGACGCCGGTGCTCTCATTCTTGATCACCCCACCGAGTAAGCCGCCCTGCAGCGGTGACCAGGGGATGATCCCGAGCCCGTAGTGCTCGGCGGCAGGGACCACCTCAAGCTCGATGTCGCGGACGAGCAGGTTGTACAGCGATTGCTCGCTGACCAGGCCCATCAGGTTTCGCCGGGCGGCGGCGGCCTGCGCATCGGCGATATGCCAGCCGGCGAAGTTGCTACTGCCGGCGTAAAGGATCTTGCCCGCCTGCACCGCCACCTCGATCGCCTGCCAGATCTCCTCCCAAGGGGTGTTCCGATCGATGTGGTGGAACTGGTAGAGGTCGATGTAGTCGGTCTGCAACCGGCGCAGGCTCGCATCGAGCGCCCGGCGGATGTTCAGCGCCGACAGCTTGCCCTCGTTCGGCCAGTCGCCCATCGCGCCGTAGACCTTGGTGGCCAGAACAGTCCGCTCCCGCCGGCCGCCGCCGCTGGCGAACCAGTTGCCGAGTATGGCCTCCGTCGCGCCCGGCTCGCTGCCGTAGCGGTTGGCGGTGTCGAAGAAGTTGATCTCCGCCTCGTGGGCGCTGTCCATGATGGCGTGCGCATCTTCCTCCGACGTTCTAGACCCGAAGTTCATCGTGCCGAGACAAAGTCGGGAAACTTGAAGGCCGGTACGGCCGAGAGAGGTGAAGTCCATTCAGGCAGCCTTTCACTTTCGCGCGGCGGCGCCATGGAAGTAGCCCGGAGTGGCCTCGGGTGGCGCTGTTGGAGTTGTTGCGCCGCCCAAATCACCCTGCGCTGCTCCACCACCGGGAGCAGCGCAGCGACTGGCGTGGCGGGCATCGAGTCAGTCGCCTGACCTGATGTTCTGATTGACGTGAAAAAGGTTGTGCGGGTCGTACCTGCGCTTCACTTGGGCGAGCCGAGCGTAGTTGTCGCGGTAGGAGGCTTTGACCCGGTCTTGGCCCTCCTCCATCAGGAAGTTCACATACCCACCTCCGGCCGATGTGGGGTGCAGCGCTTCAAAGTAGTCCTTCGTCCACGATGTGATGGCTTCGCGGTTCGCCGGATCTGGGTCGACGCCAACAATGACGCCGGCCCAGCCGCCGTCGCGATACGCGAATGCAGTGGCACTGGACGGTACCCGTGCCGCCGCCCCATCGATCGGGTAGAGGTGCATGGTCGAGTGCCCGGTGGGCAGCCGCGCGCCGAACGCGCGGTGGATCTCGATGGCCTCGTCGGTGATCTGGTTGAAGAAGTCGGCTCGCCAGTACCACTCCAGGCCGGCCGGGTAGAGCGCGTCGAACGCGGTGGTCAGCATGCTGTACGGCATCGCCTGAATGCCGACGACCAGCGGCGAACCAAAGCTGCGTACTGGCTCGAGCGTCTCGTCGGCCCGGTCATGCGGTCCGGAGTAGCACCAGACGATGGCGCAGGACTTCCGACCCCACAGCGACTCTGGGAACGGCGGCGCCGGCGGGATGGTGATGAGGCCGATCCAGCCGCTGAGATCTTCCGGCTGGGCCGGCTCGAACTCGCGGTACCACCGCATCACCTCGGCTGTGTCGTCTATGTCGTAGAGCACAGGGCCGGCGTACACGATGCCGTTCTCCCCGACCGGGTGGGAGCGGAACGTGAACGACGTGACGACGCCGAAGTTACCGCCACCGCCTCGTAATGCCCAGAACAGCTCCGGGTGGGATGACTCGCTGGCAGTGACGAAGCTGCCGTCAGCCAGGACGACGTCGGCAGACACCAGATTGTCGACGGTGAGGCCGTACCTGCGACCCAGGTAACCGGAGACACCTCCACCGAGGGTCAGGCCGCTCACCCCGGTCGAACCGACGAAGCCAGCCGGGACTGCGAGGCCGAACGCCACCGTGGCATGGTCCACGTCGGCCCAGGTGCAGCCCGGATCGACGCGCACCGTGCCGTCGATAGGGGAGAGGGTGACGCTCCGCATGGCGCTGAGGTCGATGACCAGGGCGTCGTCCCAGACACCGAGGCCGGCAGCGTTATGAGCGCCGCCACGGATGGCGAGCTCGATTGAGCGGTCCCGGGCGAACTCAACGCAGGCCCGCACGTCGGCCGCGTCGCGACATCGAGCGATGGCGGCAGGATGGCGGTCGATCATCCCGTTGTAGACCCGCCGCGCCGCGTCGTACTCGGGGTGGTCGGGCAGAATCAACTCGCCGCGCAGGCTCTGGACCAGCTGGTCGAATGCGGTGGTCGTCATGCTCTCGGTTGTCATGCTGTCGGTTGTCATGGTGCTCCTCATGGGTCGTGGCCAATGGCACCTATGACTGTAAAAATCCGACGTTCGT
The DNA here is from genome assembly GCA_035535155.1 of Propionibacteriaceae bacterium. Taxonomy (GTDB): domain Bacteria; phylum Actinomycetota; class Actinomycetes; order Propionibacteriales; family Propionibacteriaceae; genus Microlunatus. The sequence continues at coordinate 1,564 of DATLQP010000026.1, read as the reverse complement.
CAGACGTTCGGCTTCAGTGCGGCGTGGCGCCACGGAGCGAACGCTGACTCAGATCGGCCTCGCACCGCGTCATCATGGCAGGACTGTGCTGGGCCCGCGCGAGCTCCACGGCACGCGCGAGTGTGTTGCGGCGATCGGCGCCATCTAGGTGTGCCGCGTCCAGCCGGAGCAGTTCTGGAATCCACCAGGATTCGCCTGATGCGCGGGCGACGCCCAGGGCGGTGTGCAGCGTCTGTCGCGCGTACTCCTCGTCGCTGGTGGTCTGGGCCAACAGGCTCAGCCAATACGGCATCCGAACGTGGGCGTTTTCAGCACGGAGACCCGACAGACCCCCCTCGATGAGTTGCACGCCCACCCGATCACCGCGGGCCCAGCCCTCGAGGATCTCGCCCCACTTGTCGTAATAGGTGAACTGGTATCGCTTGCACATGGCCCGGACATGGCTTGCGGCTTCGGCGCACTTCGACCGCTCGTCGAGGAGTTGATGCGTGATGGCCTCGAACGCCCGGCCGACCACGAGGCTGTAGCGATGCCCACTGGTCCTCGCGTACGCCGTCGCCTCGGCCGCCAAGTCGGCGGCTCGCACAAAGTCGCCCATCGTCCAGCACGCGTGCGCCCACCAAGCTCCGGTGTGCACCCGAGCGCGGGTGCCAACGCTGAGCGACTCATCACCCATCGCATCCAGCGCAATGGCGAAGTGCTCCATCGCGACCAGAGGTTGGCCCAGGTGCAGCGCCGAACCGGCGAGCGAGAAGTGCGCCTGGCCGAACCTCTCGTCTCCCGGGCCGACCAGGTTCACGGCCTCTTGCGCCAGCTCGAAGGAGTCCTGTAAGCGACCCTCGACGAAGCGGGAGGACCACAACCCCACCATGGCCGTGACCATCCGTGCGGTCAGGTCGAGCTCGTCAGCGAGGTTGACCGACCGCTCGCACGTCTCCCGGACGAGCGGCGAGGAGTAGCCGTGGAGCGCGTTGAGCGGTGGTATCGACATCTCGAGCAGGGTGAGTTCTCGCTGGTCTCGATCACGGCCATGGGGCATGGAGGCGAGAAGCTGGCGCGCGGCGGTCAAGAAGGTGAGCGCATCGCCGTGGGCGAACATCGCGGCCGCCACTTCTGCCGCGCGCTCGAAGTACCGCAACGCACGCTCGGGGTTTCCCGCCAACCGATACTGCTCGGCGATCTGCGCCGCAACGGTGTCGGTGTGCCCGGCCCACAGCAGTTCGAGTGCCTGAGCGAGCCGGCGGTGCAACAGCCAACGCCTTGCTGGGGTGACGGCGTCGTAGGCCGTGCTACGCAGCAGGTCGTGCGAGAAGTTGTAGCGATCCCCGATCTGCCGAATGATCCGACGCCGCCACAGCTCGTCGACAGCGACAACGACAGTCTCGACGTCGAGGTCGCTGGCCTCGGCCAGCAGCGGAATGCTGAAGTCGTGCCCCAGAGCCGCGGCAAGACCGGCCACCTCCCGCCCCGCGGGACTGAGCTGCTGGATCCGCTTTGGGAGGATCCCCATCCAGCCGAGCAATTGGCCCGACGACGCGCCGGGTCGATCCTGAGCGGCGGAGCG
>DATLQP010000025.1:0-2411 GCA_035535155.1 Propionibacteriaceae bacterium | reverse complement strand
TCGGCACTGATCGGGCCAAGGGGGTGGGGCCGCACGTAACTCCTGAAGATCGCGAGCTGCTCACCCTGGAGTCCGGCGTGACCTGGCAACGGCTGGGTCAGGTGCCGCATCACCATGTCGACTTCCTGCTTGTCACCTATGAGCTGGGTAGCGCCTCCGCCACGGACGGCCGCCTCATGCGGCACAACGGAACCGAGTATGCCTACCTGATCAGCGGTGAGCTGACATTGACTCTGGGATTTGATCAGCATGTGCTGACCCCGGGCGACTCCATCTGCTTCGAGTCGACCACCCCACACGGCTATCGCAATAACGGCGAGGTGCCGGCCGTCGGGGTGTGGTTCGTGGTCGAGCCAGGCTAATTGGTTGGCAACTCATTACCGAGCAACTCGCCGCTATTCGTTGTGATCATTCCGTTCAGCACGGCGAGCATGTCCGGTGACAGCGGCGCGGCCTTGAGCCACTCTCTTAAATGGAGAGACGACCTAGGTTCGGCAGGAAAGGCATGATGGCGCAGGCTAAGGCGCAGCATTCTCACGATTCTTACGCGCAACGAGGCAAGACGCTGACGTCGTCGGCGCAACGGCTCCGTGGCTGGGTTGGCTCGGATCCCTCCAGGGTCCCCGAGCTGGCGGACGCCCTTGTCCAATTGACGGCGCACCGTTTGTTGGGTCATGGCTACGCGGCAGCTGCAGCCGATGCTCAGGAGGCGGTACGCCGCGCCGCGGAGCTGCTGGCGGCACAGGGCCCGATCGGCCCGTACACCTCGATCAGGGATGCCGCCCGCTATGTGACTGCGGTCATTCAGTTCGGCGCCATTCAAGCCGGCTTGGGTATGCCGGATGCTGCCCAACGGACGATCGACTCGCTGGGAAATATCCACGATCAACTCGGCGACAGCCTGCTCAGGCAACTGGAGCCGCAGACAGTGATCTGGGCGCTGCTGTGCAGCGCCCGGGCGGCACTCGTCGCGGGGGATGTCGCCGCAGCGAACGCGTACGCCGACGCCGCCCGCGCCCGGCTCGCCGAATCCGATCTAGGCGCCCAACCTGACGCTGCCTATCTTTCGATCGATGTCGACCGGTTGGTCTCCGATTCGCGGTGGGCCGCTGGTAGATCCGAGGAAGCCATCGCTGCCCTCTATGCCGCCAAGGTTCGGCATGAGGACGTGGTCGACGGCCGTCTGCAGGAACCCGCACGGCTCAGCCCCGCCCTGCTAGAACGCCTCGCCGAGCCGCTATTCGGCTTGCATCGTGACCTGGCCGATCGGCTGGTGGCGACGGGCGACGTTGATCTTGGCCTGGCTACCCGGCGGAGGCTTGTCGAGCTGCTGCGCGGAGTCACTGCGCGGCTGGGCGATCCGTGGTCCGGGCAACTCGCGTCGGCCTTGAGCGATCTTGCTCGAGACCTGCGGGCGTCGGGCCGAACTGTGGAAGCGGAGGTCGCGAGCGCCGAGGCGGCGGCAGCCATGCCGGGCGGGCCGGTGGTCGGGGAAGATCATCCCGGCGCAGCTGTGAGTAGAGGTACGCGGATCCTCACCTGGATGCCGCTTCCGCCAGGTGCGGCGTACGCGGCAACAACTGCCTCGGGTGCGACGACCACGATCGTTGATCTTGCGACACTCGAGACCGAGCAGCAACGCAAGGCGGCTGCATGGCTGCAGGCCCAGCGGCAGGTCGCAGGTCAGCAAGAGTTGGAGCACATGGAGCGAGTGCGGGCTGAGGTGGAGCGTGCCGAGGTCGAACGGACCAAGGCCGAGCGCGCGGCGGCCGAGAAGCAGGCGGCGGAACGGGCGCAGATCGAACAGGCAGCCCAGCTCGAGGCGGAACGTCAAGCCTCGACTGAAGAGGCGGAGCGCCTCGAGCGCAAACGTCGCCGTGAGGAACGCATCGAGGCCCACCGGTTGGAGGTGGAGCGCCGCGAGGCCGAGCAGCGTGGAGCGGAGCGCCTTGAAGCCGAGCGGCTGGAACTGGAGCGTTTGCAAGCTGAGATCGACGAACTCGAGCGCACTGAGAAGCAGCCTCCCGAACAATGAACGCCGCTGACGGCAGCCGGCTTCTTGGTCATCGGGTTGGCGGCGAGTCTGTCGCTCGGAGACATCCGGCGACGTCGGTCAACCGATGTTCAGCTGATCAATCGGAACATGTGGATGCGACCGCGCAAGCAGCTCAGGCGACCCGATGCCCTGATTTTGCATCTCTATTGAGCACAAAAGCCCGCATTCGAGACCATTCCAGGTCACTGGCGATGCGTTTTCAGCGGTCCGGAACGATCAGGCCGCTTCCCAAGGGCTACTCGGCCCAGCGCCGATCGGTCGTGAACGCCACGACCACCGACTTCTCATACCCCAATGCAGTCAGCCGTTCGTGCAGGTCCGACCGCACCGCGTCGCAGTCGGCGACAGTGACCAC
>DATLQP010000024.1:0-3685 GCA_035535155.1 Propionibacteriaceae bacterium | reverse complement strand
GGTGGAACGGGTCCCCAGGGTCGTGGCCTGGCGAGGCGACTCGCTGCTGCGGGCCACGAGGTCGTGCTTGGAAGCCGGACTGCCGAACGCGCGGAACGGATCGCCGCCGAGTACCCACGAGCCGCCGATGCTGGTCGGATTACCGGCGGCAGCAACGGCGACGCCGCGGCGGCCGAGCTAGTCATTGTGACCGTGCCGTACGACGGCCACGCCGCCCTGCTGTCCTCCCTCACTGATCAGCTCGTTGGAAAGATCGTCGTCGACTGCGTCAATCCGTTGGGATTCGATCAGCGAGGGCCCTATCCCTTGCAGGTGGCGGCCGGTTCCGCGGCCCAGGAGGCAGCGCAGTTGCTGCCCGAGTCAACGGTGATCGCCGCCTTTCACCACGTCAGCGCCGTGCTGCTCGATGACCCGACCGTCGACAGCTTTACCGATGACGTGCTTGTCCTCGGCGAGGACCGCGAAGCCGTTGCGGTGGTCTGCGAGCTCGCAGCCGCGATCCCGGGTGCCCGTGGCATCTATGCCGGACGACTCCGCAATGCGGGACAAGTGGAAGCGCTGACCGCCAACCTCATCGCCATCAACCGGCGTTACAAGACCCAGGCCGGCATCGCAGTCTCGGGCGTCCCATGAGTCCGCGACACACCCTGCACATCGTCAGCGGGAAAGGCGGCACCGGCAAAACGACCATCGCTGGAGCCCTGGCCTGCGCTCTCGCCACCAGCGGCCGGAGAATCCTGCTCTGCGAGGTCGAGGGCCGAAATGGCATCTCCGAGCTGTTCGACGTACCGCAATTTTCCGGCACCGAGGAGCGCCGGATCAGCCGTACGCCCGCAGGAGGCGTCGTGCACGGCCTGTCGATCGATGCCGAGGACGCCCTGATCGAATACCTCGACACCTTCTATCACCTCAGCATTGCGGGCAAAGCACTCGACCGCTTCGGAGCCGTTGACTTTGCCACCTCGATCGCGCCCGGGCTGCGTGACGTCTTGCTTACCGGCAAGGTGTACGAGGCGGTCCGGCGGAAGATCAAGAACCGCCCCAATGCGTACGACGCGGTAGTTCTCGACGCTCCTCCCACGGGCCGAATCGCCCACTTTCTCAACGTCCATGCCGCAGTCGCCGGGCTCGCGAAAGTCGGACCGATCCGCAACCAGGCTGACTCCATCATGCGGATGCTGCGTTCCGCCACCACCGTCGTACACCTGGTCACCCTGCTCGAGGACATGCCGGTCACCGAGACCGAGGAGGCCGTGGCAGCCCTGCGGCCGACTCAGATCCGGATCGGCACCGTGATCGAAAACATGGTATCGCCCACTCCCCTCAAGCATGATCAACTGCAAGCTGCCGTGACCGGCTCGATAGCCCTGAAGGTCCCAGGTTTGACGATCAAGCAGAACCAAGCCCTTGCATCCGAGTTCGCAATCGAGGCCGGGCGCACGCTGCAAGAACAGCAGCGCCACGATCGGCTCAGGACGCTCAAGCTGCCATTGGCGCACATCGCCTTTGATCACGGTGGCATCGACGAAGGCGCAGTCCTGGCCATCGCCGAGCAGCTGACCGATCAGATGAGCTTGGAGGCCCCGTGACGAACGGCAATCCCGCAAAAGCTTTCCAGGCGCAGACCCACGCTGGCCTAGCAGTACCTTTCCTCGATATCGACAAGATCATCGGTGATCGGGAGACCAAGATCATCATCTGCTGCGGCTCCGGCGGCGTGGGCAAAACGACCACCTCTGCCGCCCTGGCGCTACGCGCTGCCGAGGCTGGCCGCAAGGTCGTCGTGCTGACCATCGACCCGGCCCGCAGGCTCGCCCAATCTTTGGGTGTCGGTGAGCTGGACAACACACCTCGGCCGGTGCCCATGATCGACACGGCCGCGGGCGGCAGCTTGGACGCGATGATGCTCGACATGAAAAACACCTTCGACGACGTGGTGATCGCGCACTCCACGCCCGAGAAGGCCGACGCGATCTTGCAGAACCAGTTCTATGTGGCCCTGTCTTCTGAGTTCTCCGGAACCCAGGAATACATGGCGATGGAGAAACTGGGGCAGCTGCACAGTGAGGCCGAAGCCAACGGCACCTGGGACCTCATCGTGGTGGACACTCCCCCGGCACGTTCGGCCCTGGACTTTCTCGACGCACCCGAACACCTGAGCTCACTGCTCGATGGCCGGTTCCTGCGCCTACTGCTGCCACCGGCACGCGGTCCGCTGCGCTTGATGAGCGCCGGTTTTTCCATGATGTCCGCGGTGATCACCAGGATCCTCGGCACCCAGATCATCAACGACGTAAAGACCTTCGTCCGCGCCTTCGAGGCACTCTTTGGGGGATTCCGCCAACGAGCAACAGCAACGTTCCAGCTGCTGTCGTCACGGCACAGCACGTTCCTGGTCGTCGCCACGCCGCAGCACGACGCGTTGCGCGAGGCCGCGTACTTCGTGGACCGGCTTACCGAGGAAGACATGCCGATCTCCGGCATGGTGATCAACCGGGTACACGCCAGCGCACTGGCCATCTCACCGGAACGGGCCCTGTCCCTTGCCGAGGACTTGTCGCTCGCGGAAGATCTCGCAGACGCCTCCACCCCATTGGAGGTGGAGGCACTACGACGTCACGCCAACCTGATGCGGCTCGTCGAAACCGAAACCCGTCAGATGGAGCGCTTCGCCTCGGCTCGTCCAGGCATTGCCCAGACTCAGGTTCAGTCCTTGCCGAGTGATGTCACCGACTTGGTGACGCTCCGCCGCGTCGGCGTGCTTCTCGCCGACAAGGACTGAGCGCCGGATGCCGCCGGCTGAGCGGCCGGCTGCTGGTTGCTCTTGCCGACCAGGATGGACCTCCACGAGGTGACATCGCTGCGTTGGCGAAGCAGCAGCCGCCGCTCGCGTTCGGTCATGCCGCCCCAGACACCCCATTCGATCCGGTTGTCCAGAGCCTCGGCCAGGCACTCGAAGCGCACCGGGCACCCCGAACACACCAGTCGAGCTCTCTTTTGGTCGGACGCCTCCGGAAACAGGGCATCTTGCATCCCCCGACATTTGGCGCGCATGGTCCAGTCTTCACGTTGCACTGCAGGCACGCTGCATCTCCCCTTCGTGAACTTCGCCGTACCGGGCTTTTCCCCGGCCCGTGGTGGTACGGCGGTACGACACGCTACGCACGGCATCTTCGATGTGACTAGATTCGAGACCCGATGTTTGCCGTTTTGTGACCTTTGGTAGCTTGACATTGGCCCAAAAAGTGCCCTCAGGTCAAGATTTGGTATCACTACGTGACTCAGTAGGGGTGGGTCGCTCCCTTAGGCTGGGGTCGTGCCGTTTACGCCGAAGCGTATGGGGAGCCTCGCGTACTCGCTGGTTATGTTCCTCGTCGTCAGTGTCCTTGCGGGTGTTTTGGTCGCAGGGCTGTTCATCCCGTTCGCGGGTATGGCGGGGGTCACCAGCAACGCGGCGGCTTCCGAGCTGGAGAGCCTGCCTGCCGAGCTAGCTACGCCTGCTCCGTCAACCCGGAGCAAGGTGCTGATGGGCAACGGCAAGACTCTGGCGTACTTCTACGACGAGAACCGCATCCCGGTGAAGCTCAAGGACATCACCCCGATCATGCGGCAGGCGCAGCTGGCCATCGAGGATCACCGCTACTACGAACACGGCGCCTTGGACTTCAAGGGCACGATGCGGGCA
>DATLQP010000023.1:0-4397 GCA_035535155.1 Propionibacteriaceae bacterium | reverse complement strand
TGGTCTCTTTCGCTAATTTCTTGCTGTGTCAGGAGTTGGTTAGCCAACAAATGACGGGCATCGCCCTTCGACAGCGTTCATCTTGAACGTTCCTCTTGGGGGAGGGAACGTCGGGGTGTGGTCGGGTGAGTGGTCTTCATGCTGCCGGCGAGGTGCGCAAAACGCGCTTCGCAGTCAGCGAGTTGAGTACTCACTGTTGGGCCCACGGCCGCTCACGCTCGGGGAATGTGCTCGTGCCTCTCGCCTCTGGTGGGAGGCACGAGTGTTTTTCTCGGCCAATCCACGCTGTTGAGAAATTCCTGAGGACAATCCTCTCGGACATGCGTTTGCCGTCTTCAGACGGACGGCGAGGCCCGATGCAGCCTGAGTTGCCCACGTTTGCCGTCTTGAGACGGGTCGCGATCGCGCGTCAGCGGCCCATGTCGACCAATCGTCGTGTCGGTCGCTTAGACAGGCCGCACGTCGGAACGCCTGAAGACGGGGGCTATGGTCCGACTGCTTGCACCCTCGTACGCGGCGAGGATCAGGCAGAGCACGTCGATGCCCTCAGCTTCGGTGTGCAGCGGCCGTGTCCCGGAGCGCAGACAGTCAGCGAACTGACCGATCTCCACCGCGTAGGTGTCAACGGCCTCGAAGTGGTAGGTCTCGCTGCCCGAGCCGCGCAGTGTCACCGACAGGGACTGTCCATCGCTGTGCATCGAGCCGCGCTCTCCGACGATGGAGAACCGCTCAGTGCCCGGCGGCGGGTCGTACGCCCAGCTCGTCACCAGCTGACCAACAACACCATTGTCGAAGCGGACCAGGACCTGAGCCGAGTCCTCGCCCTCCATGAAGCGCAGCCGGTGCCGAGACAACAGTGCGGTGGCCTCGACTGGTGAGCCGCCTGCGAAATGGAGCATCAGGTAGGTCGGGTGGTAGCCCGTGTCCATCAGCTCCCCGCCCCCACTGGTGGCAGCGGTCGCGCGCCAACCCATGTTCTGCGGGTCGAAGTCGTTGTAGAAGCTATCGGTGGTGCGAACTTCGTAAACAGTCCCGAGAGTTCGGTTCTCCAACAGTTGCTTCGCCTTGGCGACCGCCGGCAGATAGAGCTTGTTGTGAGCGCACATCAACGTCACACCAGCCACACTGACCGCTCGTTGCACCAGCTCAGCCTGCTGAACGGTTAGGCAGAGCGGCTTTTCGCAGAGAATGTGCTTTCCTGCCTCAGCAGCAGCGACGATGGCCTCGGCATGGAGATGGTGCGGCAAGCAGATGTCGACCGCGTCAAGGTCTGCCTCGAGGATCATCTGCCGAAAATCGGTGTACGCCGCGGCGCCGAGCTCGGTTGCGCGCCGCTGGACTGTCTCCCTCACCAGATCGGCCACGGCAACCACCTCGATGGCCTCGGCATATGCCCGGTACCCGCGGATGTGCGCGTCCACGATGCCGCCGCCACCGACCAGCCCAACCTTGATCGGGCTCACATCGCACCAGCGGGGTAGCGCACAGTCGTTCCGGTCGCTGCCGCGCTGTTCGCGGTCGATACGAGGCGAGTGAGCTCGACCGCACGAGTCAGATTGTCATCGGCCCGCGTCCCGGCGCCGATATGAGTCACCCACCGGCTGAACGGGTCGTCCTCGTCCGGAGGCACCGAGAGCGACTGCCAGCCATCCGATCCGGGGCTACGGAGCCGGAGCAGGTTCTCGGCGCTGTCGTACGCGAGGGTGGCTCTGGTGCCGTGCACCTCGATGCTGAACGGGTCGCTGCTCAGGAAGCTGGTTTCGACGACACAGATCGCCCCATCTGAGTAGCCGAGCGTCACAACGGCTTGTTCTTCGACCTGGCGTTCGGCAGATGACGCGTATGTAGCGCTGACCGTCGCCGGAAAGGCACCCAGGAATAGCTGCGTCAGGTAGACGGGATGGCAACCAAGATCGCTGAGCGCGCCGCCGACGGCAGCCTGCGGGTCGTAGAAGCGTTCGGGCAGCCAGCCGGCGATCGCCCCATCGTGAGAGAGCCGAATTCGGCTGTACGTCAGCGTGCCGAGTCGATCCGCGCCGAGCTCGTCAGCGATCGCCCGGGTGTATCCGTGGTAGAGCCGGGGAAGTGAGACCATCAGGGCAATGCCGGCCTTGTCGGCAGCGGCAATGACGTCCTCGGCCTCTGCCACAGTCGGAGCCAGGAGCTTCTCGGTGAAAATGTGCTTTCCGGCTTGCGCGGCGCGAAGCATGATCGCGTGATGCGCGGTTGTGGCCGTCGTGACGATGACCGCATCGAGATCGTCGCGGGCGAGCAGATCGTCGAGGTCGTCGACGAAGGCCGTCTCCAGCGTTTCGGCGGAGGCTCGGCCCCGGGCGGGATCGTCGTCCCAGATGGCGACCAGCTCGGTATCGGGGTGCTGTCGCGCCCGGTCGGCGTACTCGGCAGCGTGCACGTGCCAGAATCCGAGGACTGCGACGGTGAGCGGGTTGGGCACAGACAGTCCTTCCTGAGCGTTCAGCAGCGTAGTCGTCCAGCAGAAGAATCGTAGTGACCACATCTCTCAGCGATCGGAGCGAGCAATGAACACGCCTTCGACTACCGAGGAATTCGCGGACAAGTTTTTCAAGGCAGCGCTCGGCACGATGGAGATCTTCAATCTCTACTTCGGAGATCGTCTGGGCTGGCTCGACGCATTGGTTGAGGCGCCGGCCACCGCAGCCGAATTGGCCGACCGGACGAAGACCCAGCCCCGCTACGCGATCGAGTGGCTGGAGATGATGGCTGTTTACGGCAATCTCACGGTGCTCGATGACGGTGTAGACGACCGACTCCAGCGGCAGTACGCCCTGCCGCCCGGTGCGGCCGAAGTGTTGACCGACCGTCGCAGCCTGAACTATCTCGGTGCGTTGCCGCAGATGCTGGTGGCGGCCGGTGCACAACTGGACAAGCATCTGGAGGCGTACCGCAACGGCGGCGGAGTCAGCTGGGCGGAACTCGGTGACAATGCCCGCGACTCCCAGGCAGCTCTCAACCGGCCTTGGTTCGAATCTGCATTGGCTCCTGCTCTCGCTTCGGTACCCGAAATTGAGGCTGTGCTTCAGGCGCCGGGCGCCCGGATTGCCGATATCGGTTGCGGCGCCGGATGGTCGACGATCGCGCTGGCCCGCGCGTACCCGTCGGCACATCTGCTCGGGATCGATGTCGATGAACCCTCGATTCAGGCGGCAAATGCCAACGCTGAGTCAACCGGCGTTGCCGATCGGGCACGCTTTCTCGTCGCGGGAGGGCAAACGCTTGAGGAGCTTGGGCCGTTTGACGCTGCCTTCGCCTTCGAGTGCGTTCACGACATGCCACGCCCAGTGGATGTGCTTGCGGCTGTCTACGAAGCGGTCGGTTCCGACGGCCTGGTGGTGATCATGGACGAGGCGGTCGCCGACGACTTCACGGCACCTGGTGACCAGGTGGAGCAGCTGATGTACGGCTTCAGCACGCTGGTTTGCCTTCCCGACGGCTTGTCGTCAACGCCGTCAGAGGGGACTGGCACGGTGATGCGCCGGTCGATGCTCACCGACTACGCCAGACGAGCGGGTTTCTCCTCCGTCGAGGTGCTGCCCATCGAGGAGTTTGGCGTCTGGCGGTTCTACCGGCTGCTGCATTGAAGGCTGCATCGGCCAGACCTGGCACGAGCGGCGGCTCCGGCCTAGTAGCGGCGTACCGTCCCTGTAGTCACAAGCTGGCGACGGATCGCGCGCCGATGCAACAACCACGCCGCCAACACACCGCCAACAGCCCCGCCGAGGTGTGCCTGCCAGCTCACCCCTGCGCTGCCGGGGAAGACGCCCCAGATCAGGCCGCCGTACACGAGCAGCACCAGAATCGCTACCACAACCTGCGCCGGGCGACGGGACCAGATACCGCGGGCCAGCAGGTAGGTCAGCCAGCCGAAGATCAATCCACTCGCACCCAAGATGATCGTGTGCGGCGGCGTAAGGAACCACGCTGTCAGGCCAGAAATCACGATGATGATCAGAGAGGAGACTAGCCATCGGGCCAGGCCACTGAGCAGCACGAGGAAGCCAAGCACCAGGAAGGGCAGCGAGTTGCTGATCAAGTGATCCCAACCCGCGTGCAGGAAGGGCGCCGTGAAGATCTCTGGCACTCCGTCGATCTCCTGTGCGTGGATGCCCAACTGGTCCAGCTCATTGCCGCTCAGCTGATCGACGAACTCCAGCATCCACATCCCGGCCAGGAGCAGCAGCATGATCAGCAAGGCCCAGCCCGGGCCTGGCGCTGAGCGTTCGATTGGGCGTTCGACCATCGTTGACCTTCCGTATGTTCTTCACCCACGTTGGTGGGCCGGGCGACCACCAGCTCCAGTCCAGCGTGCCTGCCTTGCCCAAACGACAGTCTCCGCTGGACCCGCCGCACGACCCGGA
>DATLQP010000022.1:0-2824 GCA_035535155.1 Propionibacteriaceae bacterium | reverse complement strand
GCACTCGACCGCCTTGTCGTATTTGACGCCCCAGGCCTCGACGAAGGCGTCGAACGCCACGAGCGCATCCCTTTTAGTGTCGGCCATCCAGATTTCCTGCAGCGCCCGCTTGGCTTTCGATTGCTGGCTCTTCGGCAGCTTGTTCAGCACATTGGCGGTCTTGTGCACCCAGCAGCGCTGGCCGCGCGTCTTCGGCCACACTTCCTCGACCGCTTGCCAGAAACCCAGCGCCCCGTCGGCGACCGCGAGCTCGGGACCCATCGCGAGCCCGCGCCGCTTCAGGTCGAGCAGCAGTTCCCTCCAGGATTGCGTACTCTCACGCACGCCGTCGATGAGGCCGACGAGTTCCTTCTTGCCTTCGGGCGTGGCGCCGATGATGACTAACAGACACTGCGCGGCATCCTCGAGCCGGGCCTGCACGTGGATCCCGTCGACCCAGAAGTAGACGTAGCGTTTGGCCGAGAGATCGCGCTTGCTCCAGTGCACGTGCTCCTCCGACCAGGCGTCCTTGAGCCGCCCGATGGTCGAGGCCGAGAGCCCGCCGGCGTCCTTGCCGAGCAACGCGATCAGCGCCTCCTCGAAGCCGCCGGTGGAAATGCCTTTGAGGTAGAGGATCGGGATCAGCACCTCGAGGCTCTTCGACCGGCGCGCGTAGGGCGGCAGAATCGCCGACGAAAAGCGGATGCGCTCGGAGGCTTCGCCGACGCGGTCACGCACGCGCGGGCAGCGCACGGCGACCGGGCCAATGCCGGTCATGATCTCGCGCTCGGGCAGATGCCCGTGGCGCACCAGCCGTTGGCGACCGTCGTCGGTCAGCTTATCGGCATGGCCGCTGAGCAAGGCCGCCACTTCGGCCTCGACAGCCTGCGCCAGCAGCGCTCGCGCGCCGTTGCGCAAAACCTCGGTCAGCGAATCGGCAAAAGTCCCTGGCTGGGAGAGTTGGAAAACGTTAGTGTCGGTCACGGCGTATCACTCCTTCGGTGGAGAAGTGGAGGCGTCAAGCACCCCCACGATACGCCGGGGGATGTCCCGGCCGCTGTTGAACTAGGGAGGGAGGCGTTGCCCACCTTGAGCCGTTAGGCTCGGGGTGACGAATCCGCAAAGGAGAGCAACGCCATGACCAGCACTACCACGACCCGATCGTTCGCGCTCGTGCCGAGCCTCGAGAGGGCTTGGCTAGATGTGGATAGATCCTTCGAGCGGTTCTGTTTGACGGCCGGTATCGGCGCGATCGAGCAGATGCTCCGTGATGACGCGCAGCAGCTCACTGGCGTGCCGTATTGCCGCGGCGAGCACCGCGTCGGCCACCGCTGGGGCAGGACCAAAGGCAAGATTGGCTTCCACGGCGGCAAGGTCGCCGTGCATCGGCCGCGCGTGCGCGGCTACGACGGGCGGGAAGTCGAGCTGCCGACCTGGACGGCGGCACAGGCAGAGAACTGGCTTGGCCGCTGGGCGATGAACCTGATGCTGATCAACGTCTCTACGCGCAAGCTGCGGCGCGCGGTACGGCTGCCGGAAGGCGATCTGCCTGCGGTCGCCGGCGACGGCACCTCGAAGTCGGCGGCCTCACGGCGGTTCGTGGCGCTGTCGGCCGCCCGGCTGGCCGAGTGGATGGCATCCGACCTGTCCAAGCTGGACCTACTGGTGATCCAGATCGACGGCTTGCACATCGACAACGACCTGGTGGTGGTCGCCGCGCTCGGGATCGATGCCGACGGCCGCAAACATCCGCTCGCCCTGGTCGAAGGGGCGACCGAGAATGCTGCCGTCGTGCAGGTGCTGATCGACAACCTGATCGAGCGCGGGCTCGACCCAAGGTCATGCCGGCTGTTCATCGTCGATGGCGCCAAGGCGCTGAGCAAGGTCATTCGTCGGACCTTCGGGACCCACACGCCGATCCAGCGGTGCCAGATCCATAAGGCTCGCAACGTGACAGAGCGGTTGCCAAAGTCGCTGCACGCGTCGGTCCGCCGAGCCCTGCGGCAGGCTTGGGAGCTCGATGATGCCGACAAAGCCGAGCGGCTCCTGCGCAATCTCGCCCGCCGGCTCGACCAGGAGGCGCCGGGTGTTGCCGCCAGCATTCTCGAAGGGCTCGACGAGATGCTGACCGTCGTCCGCCTTAAGCTGCCGATGCCGCTGCGGCGCTCGCTCGCCTGCACCAACGCGATCGAGAACATGATGGGGACGGTGCGTCGCGTCAGTCGCAACGTGAAGCGTTGGCGCAATGCCGCGATGGCGCTGCGCTGGACGGCTGCCGGCATGCTGGAGGCGATCAAGGGCTTTCGTCGATTGAAGGCCCACAAGTACCTGCCATTGCTCAGAGCAGCATTGGCAGCTCATCAATCCAAGTACGTCACCCAACGAGTTGAACGCAACGCTGATGCCGCATAGCATCCATCACGGCGACGCCTGCTTCGCTTACTTCAACAAAATCCGGGGCATCCCCCCAATTTGATCTCTAGCTAGTTAAAGCGCTAGGAGCGGCATTGCTGACTGTGTTACTGCGTCTGCATACTTATAGGGCTCAGACGGGGCTCACTATGCGATGGGTGATGAGACAACTGAGACAGCGGGCCGGCGAGACTATCGGGACAAATCTTTCCTCTGGTCGTCAACTGAAGGCTGCCCGCGTATTGGCAGGGCACACTCAGGAGAGCTTTGCCGCCATCTGCGGCTATCACGTGCGATCGTGCATATACTGGGAAGCCCAGCCCGGCTTGCCGACGACCAATCTTCACACACTGAAGAACATCGAGGACGCACTTCGGTCGTGTGGGGTCGTCGTGTTTTCCGATCCGGCGCCGGGTGTCCGTTTATTGTCCTA
>DATLQP010000021.1:0-2951 GCA_035535155.1 Propionibacteriaceae bacterium | reverse complement strand
CGACCTTGCGAGGGACGCCCTGAGCCGCCTGACCAGCAAGGCACAGGCAACCGGAACGGACTGGGCGCTCGGGATCGAAGCCCGCTCACGAGCCCTCCTGAGCGAAGGCGCCACCGCCGAAGACGGGTTCCGGAACGCGATCGAGCATTTGAGCCGAACAAGGGTGCGCGCCGAGCTGGCCCGCACTCACCTTCTCTACGGCGAGTGGCTTCGACGGGCGAACCGCCGGGTCGACGCCCGCGGCAAATTGAACGTCGCTTACGAGATGTTCCGCGCAATGGGCATGAAGAACTTCGCCGAGCGCAGCCGGCGAGAGTTGTTAGCCACAGGCGCAACCGTGCATAAACGAAATGCCGAGATGCGTGTCGACCTAACTGCACAAGAAGCTCAGATCGCCCGGCTCGCTCGGGACGGCCTGTCGAATCCGCAGATCAGCGCGCAGCTCTTCATCAGCGCACGCACCGTCGAATGGCATCTGGCCAAGGTGTTCACGAAGCTCGGGATCAGCTCCCGCAGGCAGCTTCGGGCCGCTCTGCCCGAGGACAGCGGGCTCCTCGCCAGCGCCTAGCCCGGGGACCAGGGACTTCGACGGGCGCGACGACGTGCCCAATCGCGTGATGATGATGGCATCACAACAACTAGGGAGCCAGCCCATGCGTTCCGACATCGTGCCTGGCGGCATCTTTCCCGACTACGAGCTGCCCGACCACACGAAGACAATGCGAAGGCTCAGCCAGCTGCAGGGCGACGACCCGCTGATCCTCACGCTCGCCCGCGGCCACTTCTGCCCGAAAGAGCACCAGCAGCATCTGCAACTCGCCGCCTTCTACCCGCAGATCGCGGTCGCCTACACCCAGATCGCCACCATCTCAACCGACGACCACCACACCAGCCAGGAATTCCGCGCCTCAGTCGGCGCCCAGTGGCCCTTCCTTTCAGACCCGGAGCGCACGGTTCAGCAGGACCTCGACATCCAGGAGTACACCGACCCAAAGCACGACCCGATGGTCCCGCACACCCTCGTACTCAAGCCCGGGCTCGTCATCCACAGCATCTACTACGGCTACTGGTTCTGGGGCCGGCCCTCGGTCGAAGATCTCCGCCAAGACCTGCGCGCCGTGACCCGCGAGATCCGCCCCGACTGGGACCTGTGCACACCCCAACTTCGCGAGGCCTGGGAAGCCGGCGACCGCTCCCAGTTCCACGGCTGGAACAAGTGGGGTCAGGAACGGATCGAGGCCGAGCTTCAGCGCGTTGAGAGCTAAGCAAGTGCTACTGGAGGCTCTTGCAAGTGACCGTTAGCAGCTTGCGCATGTGCCATTGTGCGGACGCATTGGCTGCTGCGACGACTCACCCAACAAGCACACCTCTGCCCATGCTCGCGATACCGGTCACCCCATCGTGCGCTACGTGGACCGGACGCTGGTGCTGGAGACCACCTTCACCACAGTGAGAAATCCCCATTGCCCACTATTCGGATAGGTTTTTCTTCCGTGACTGCTCGGGCGCATGTTCGACTTCCTCGTTACGACAACGCGGAGGTCGTGGTATCGGCTCCCGACGCTGCCCCCGGAAACTGGGCAGGTGGTGCCAGTTGCGTTTTGATGAACGGCATGTTCTGGCTTGCCTACCGCATCCGGCGGCCACTCGACTCTGGCCGGGGAATCGATGTTGTGGTGGCCAAGTCGTTGGATGGCGTCAGCTTCAAGCCAGTCTGCGAGGTGAGCCGCGAGGCCTTCGGGGCCGCCTCGCTCGAACGCCCGGTGATCTTGCCGACCGACTTCGGCTGGCGCCTCTACCTCAGTTGCGCAACGCCGAACTCCAAACACTGGTGGATCGACGCACTGGACGCGGAGCGGCCGGAGGAGCTGTCGTTCGGCGATCGCCAGCTGGTGCTCGCCGGCGATGCCGAGTGGGCGGTAAAGGATCCGGTGATCATTCGGGGACCTGAGGGTTGGCGGATGTGGGTGTGCTGCCATCCCCTTGCCGAGCCAGGGCAGGAGGACCGGATGATCACCCGGTACGCGACAAGCGTCGACGGCCTCCACTGGCGTGATCAAGGGGAAGTGCTGCGCGGTAGGCCCGGTAGCTGGGACGCGCGTGGCACGCGAGTAACGGCGATCTTGGACCTGGATCCGCTGACCGTGCTCTACGACGGGCGCGCGACCGCTGCCGAGAATTGGTTTGAGCGAACCGGCCTGGCTCGCGAGCAGGACGGATCACTCGTACCTATTTTCGGCCCTCCGGTCGCAGAGTCTCCGGTGAGCGATGGCTCACTCCGCTATGTCAGCGCCGTCGCGCTCCCAAACGGCCGCACACGGTTCTACTTTGAAGCTGCCCGTCCTGGTGGTTCGCACGATTTGATGACGAGCATTTGATCGCTACAACTGCACCTGCCGCCTAGAGCGCTACCGAAGAGCGGAAGAAACCATCAGTCGAGCCGGGCGGCTGCGATTGCTGGGACCATGAATGCGCTGTCTGAACTTCGGAAGTAATCGAGCGTGCGCAGGAGGCCCTCTCGCAGCTCTACAGTGGGCTGCCAGCCGAGGATCTTCCGCGCCAAAGTGATGTCCGGCTGACGTCGGACTGGGTCATCGGCCGGCAGTGGCAACCGCTCAACGGCGGAAGCAGTTCCAGTCAGCTGGATCACTAGATCCGCAAGCTCCGCGATCGTGAACTCGCCAGGGTTGCCGAGGTTGACCGGACCCGTGACAGCGTGCGACGTACCCATCATCCGCACCAGACCATCAACGAGATCATCGACGTAACAGAAGGACCGCGTCTGGCTGCCGTCTCCATAAATCGTGAGAGGCTCGCCTCGCAGTGCGGACATCACGAAGTTTGAGACGACCCGGCCATCTCGAGGATGCATTCGCGGACCGTAGGTATTGAACAGCCGGGTGACCTTGATGCTGAGGTCATGCTGGCGCCAGTAGTCGAAAAAGAGCGTC
>DATLQP010000020.1:0-11215 GCA_035535155.1 Propionibacteriaceae bacterium | reverse complement strand
CAAACAGCAGCTCCACCGTTATCGCACCTGGTCGACGTCCACGAAGATCTTCTTCTGGATAGTGTTCTTCTCCTGCTGCGGGCTCCTCGGATATCTCTACATGTTCACGTTGGGAATTCCCGGCTGGCTGCCCGGATCGGTTGATGTGGTGTTGCAACGCCTGCCAGGTCTGACGCTGGGTTGATTGTTCCGCTCGCTGCGCCTGATGGCTCGCTTCGCTCGCTGCGATGTTCGCCGTGGAGCCGCCGTCTTCGTCGAATCCGACGAAACGATCGCGGGAAAAATCAGCTCTGATCTCGACGGGTTTCGTCGGCTCCTCCTGCATATCGGCGGCGCGAACATCGCGGGCGCGGATCGCGCTTGGTAGCCGCCTATTTCGTCGTCGCTCGGGGACGAAAAGCATGTCCCCTCGCTCCTCCTCAGCACGGCGGCGCGCGATCCGTAGCAGGCAGAATGAGCGCATGAGGGCCGACGACTTCGCGTACTTCGACGTACCGTTCGCGGCCTATGCGCATCGTGGCGGTGCGATGTACGAGCCCAACATCCACCGTGAAAACAGTCTGCACGCGTTCAAGGAGGCCGTCGCCCTCGGCTACCGCTACCTGGAGACCGATGTCCATGCCACCCGCGACGGGGTCTTGCTGGCGTTTCACGATCGCGTCCTCGACCGGGTGACCGATCACACCGGCGTGGTTGCCGAACTGAGCTACGCACAAGTCTCGGAAGCGCGGATTCACGGAATAGACCCGATCCCCCGCCTTTCCGAGCTGCTGGCGGAGTTTCCCGATGCGCGGTTCAACATCGACGCCAAGTCACCCGCGGCCGTGGCACTCCTCGCTGCGACCATCGAGGAATTCGAGGCGTACGACCGGGTCTGTGTGAGCTCGTTCGGAATTCGGCGCATTCACGAGTTGCGCCGCCGCCTCGGCATGCGGGTGCCGTCGGCGGCGAGTGCGTTGGGAATTGCTGCCAATCGGTTCCTACCGTGGCTGACCTGGGTCCTGAACAGCCCGGCGCCGGTACTACAGATGCCGATCTCGGTCCCGGTGGCCAGCCGCCGGCTCATTGTCCTCACACCGCCGCTGGTCAAGGCGGTTCATCGAGCCGGCAAGCGCGTGCAGATCTGGACCGTCGATGACTCCGAAACCATGGAAAGACTCATCGATACCGGCGTCGACGGAATCTTCACCGACCGCATCGACACCTTGAAAGATGCGCTCGTCCAGCACGGTTTGTGGCGTGAACGATAGATCGGGGAGCGATGACCGAGAGTGACCGAGTGGAGGCCGCCGGGCTCCGGCCCTCACTCGCCGTCGGGGGACGGATCAAGCGCCGCATGGTGGTGGCGTGGGGACTGTGGGATTGGGGATCTTCGGCATACAGCGCTGTGATCACCTCCTTCGTCTTCGGCCCCTACGTGGTGCGCGGCGTAGTCGGCGACGCCCAACCAGGCGGGCTCAGTGCCAATACCTGGCTCGGCATCGCGACGGCGACGGCTGGTTTTCTGGTCGCGGTCATCGCACCCATCACCGGGCAACGGTCCGATGCGGGCGGCCACCGTAAGCGCAACCTCGCTATCTGGAGCGCGCTGGTGATCGTCGTGATGCTGGCGATGTTCAGCGTTCGGGACGATCCGGGCTACCTCTGGATCGCGCTGGTCCTGCTCGCGGGCGGCGCCGTCTTTCAAGAATTCGCCGTCGTCTCCTACAACGCGATGCTGCCCCAGGTCTCTACTCCGGACACCATCGGCCGTGTGTCGGGTTTCGGCTGGGCAATGGGCTACTTCGGCGGAATCTTCCTTCTGCTGATCTGCTACGTCGGATTCATCGCACCCGATGTCGGCTGGTTCGGCGTCACCTCGGCCGGCGGGCTCAACATTCGAGCCGTGGTGGTCATCTCGGCCATCTGGTTCGCTGTCTTCGCCATTCCGGTACTCGTGGCTGTCCCTGAGTCCCCGCCAGGTCCCAAGCGCCGGCGGGTCGGCTTCTTCGCCTCGTACCGGCTGCTTGTCCATGACATCAAGGCACTTTTCAGACGCGACCGGAACTCGGTGCACTTCCTTATTGCGTCCGCTCTTTATCGGGACGGGCTCGCAGCTATTTTCAGCTTCGGCGCCATTCTGGCGGTCAGTGTCTATGGACTGGCACAGTCATCGGTGCTGATCTTCGGAATTGCGGCCAACGTGGTGGCTGCGCTGGGAGCCCTGGGCATGGGCGCCATCGAGGACCGGATCGGCCCGAAGAAGGTGATCATGATCTCCCTCGTCGGACTGATCACCACCTCGCTGATTCTGCTGTTTGCCCACGGCACCACAATGTTCTGGATTTTCGGCCTGATCTTGACGCTGTGGGTGGGTCCCGCGCAATCGAGTTCTCGGGCGTTCATGGCACGCATCGCACCAGTCGGGCGGGAAGGCGAGATGTTCGGCCTGTACGCCACCACGGGCCGAGCCGCCTCCTTCTTGGCACCCGGACTTTTCGCCCTCTTCTCAGGTTTGTTCACAGACCGCGTCGGTATCGTGGGCATCGCTCTCGTACTGCTGGCCGGCGCTGTTGCAATGGCTGGTGTGAAGTCGCCACCAAGACAACAGGTCAAGGTCTCCGAATAGACGTGCATAAGCCGGCTGGTGGATATGGAAAGTGCGGAACATATTGGCTCAGCCGCGAGTTGAACCAGTCGGGTTGGAAAAACGTCAGGCAACAGTAGACGGAGGTTGTGCTCATGGCTGATCGTTCATTGAAGGGCACTGGTCTCGGGGCCAAAAGCTTCGAGGACGAGGCCGGAGTCGAGTTCGCTGCACGGCAAGAGGTTGGTTACGACTGCCCACGTGAGCATCACTTCAGTCTGGTGTTCTCAGCGGAGGCCGAGATCCCTTCGGTGTGGGAGTGCCCGCGGTGTGGCGCAGAATCGCTGCGCTCCGACGGTGAGCGCCCCGAGCTGAAGGAAGAGAAGCCGCAACGGACGCATTGGGACATGCTCCGCGAGCGGCGCTCCATTGCCGAACTCGAGGAACTGCTGGCAGAACGGTTGAACTTGCTGCGCGCGGGCGAGCTGGGTTCAACGGCTTTCACACGAAGCGCCCGACCGAAGAAAACCGCCTAGTAAACGAGCTGCGAGCATCTGTACCATTTGAGTAGCTCAAAAACTCGGGCCGTCTTCTCGTCTAGTGCTGCTGGTCCCCCGAACAGCGGCGCAGACTCGAGAGGGCGGCCCTCGAGCTTTTAAGGCTCCTCGATTTCTCCCGCAATGATGACCGGAGCGTCTTGCTTGTGCGAATTGGCAGCAGGCTGTTCGACGGTCTCACCCTCGATGAGATTCTCGGTATCCAGGCGGGCACGCATGACCGGAATGCCCAGCCGGCTGATGCGACGGGCAACGAAGAACGCGATGATCTTCCGGGCAGCCGGCCGAGTCCAACGCAGTAGGAACACGAAGCCCAGCACGTCGGTCAGGAAGCCGGGCAGCATCAGCAGGACTCCCCCGACCAGGATCAGTGCAGCGTCGGCCAGCTCGCCGGTCGGCACTTTGTTCTTGGTGAAGGCCTCGTTGAGCGCCTTCCAGGCGCGAGATCCCTCGTGACGCATCAAGAGCGCGCCGATGATCGCCTCCGCGATCAAGATCAGCACCGTCGGTAGCAGCCCCAGCTGCTGACCGACCTTGATCAGCAGCCAGACTTCAAGTATCGGCACGGCGACCAGTAGCACCACAAGGAGGAACAGCGGCCAGCCATGACGAAGCCTCATGAAGCAGAAACCTTCTTCTGGGGATCTTTTCGATTGGTTGCGAGCGCGCGCAGCTGCTTGGCCCGGTGGGCCACGCCCCACAACGTCGTCCGGACAAGCGCCTCGACGACGATTCGTTGGCTCATCTTCGAGTCACCGTACTCGCGTTCGATGAAGGTGATCGGCACCTCCACGACCCGAAATCCGGCCTTCAACGCCCGCCAGGCGAGATCAACTTGGAAGCAGTAACCCGCGGAGGCAACGTTGTCCAACCCGAGCCCGAGCAGGGTCTTGCGGCGAAAGGCGCGGTAACCGCCGGTCGCGTCGTGTAGCGGGATGCCGAGCGCGAGTCTGGTCCACAGATTTCCGGCGCGCGACAAGGCCTCGCGTGACTTCGGCCAGTTGAGCACCTCGCCGCCCTTGACCCACCGCGATCCCAGCACCAGATCTGCGTCGGCGAGTGCTGCAAGCAGCACCGACAGTTGCTCGGGTTGATGCGACCCGTCAGCGTCCATTTCGACCAACACTTCGTATCCGGCGTTCAGGCCCCACTCAAAACCTGCCAAGTAGGCGGCACCAAGGCCCTCCTTGCCCAGCCGATGCATGACGTGGACGTGGTCATCGGTGCTGGCGATCTCGTCGGCCAGCTTGCCGGTGCCATCCGGAGAGTTGTCGTCAGCGATCAGGATGTGGGCGTCCGGCACCGCGCTACGGGTCCGGATGATAATGCGTGCGATGTTCTCCGACTCGTTGTAGGTCGGAATGATCACCAGAATAGGTCCCAGGGCTGCGGAGGCCGTCATCTCCTCTTCCATCTGAGGCTGGGCCGTCGGGGGCGTGAGTTGGCTCATGTTTGATTGCTCCGCTCGCTACGCTCGCTCTGTCTGATGGCTCGCTCCGCTCGCTGCGATGTTCGCTGGTGAGCCGCCGTCTTCGTCGAATCCGACGAAACGACTATGACGGAATTAGCTCTGCTCTCGAAGCGTTTCGTCGGCTCCTCCTGCAGATCGGCGGCGCGAACATCGCGGGCGCGGATCGCATCCAACATGGCGGCAAAGCAAGCGAATACTCCCACAAGTGCGAGCCCCCGCTCCACCCAGGGGGCGACTCGGATGGCCGGCGTGAGCGCGCTGCGCAAAGGCATCTCAACCACCATGCTCTGCGCTGTGAACTCCTGGGTGCGAATCGCGACCTCACCGTCTCGGGTGATGAAACCAGACACGCTGTTTGTGGTGGCCACGGCGATTTCCCGTCGGCTCTCCATGGCACGCGCCCGGGTAATGGCGAACTGCTGCTCGATCTGTCCAGTCCCGCCGTACGTCGCATTGTTGCTTTGCACCATCATGACCTGGGCGCCGCCACGCAAGGACGAGTAGATGGTCTGGTCGTAAGCCAGTTCGAAACAGATCACATCGCCGACCTTGATCGGCCGGCCGGACGCCGTAACGTCGAGAACGCCTGGACGAGTCCCTGGCACCGACTGGGCACCCACCTGCTGTAGCACCGGGATGAGCGGCAGCAACTCATCGCGGAAGGGAATCCATTCGCCGAACGGCACAAGATTCTGCTTCTCGTAATGGGCCAGGACGCCGCGATCGGGATCCCACCACAATGCCGCAGTCTGGCGTTCGTCAACGCCTGGTCCCTGCATGACAGCGCCCACCAGAATCGGGCGGTCAGCGACCTCGACAGCGGCTTGCACCGTCTGCCGGGTCAACGGGTCGATGGTTGGGTCGATGTCGGTGGAGTTCTCTGGCCACAGCAGGAAGTCAGGCTCCGGTTGCTGTCCAAGTCGGACCTTTGTCATCAAGTCGATGGTCTCGGACAAGTGATTGTTGGTGACCGATCGGGCGCGACCCATCGCTTCGATACCACGGCCCGGAATGTTGCCCTGCACGATCCCGACGCGCACGTTTCCGGCGGCCGGGACGTCGGGCTCGACCTCGTACAGCCGCAGGATCGAGCCGAGCGCGACGAGGCCGACGACCGCTGCTGCAGCGATCAGCAGGCGGCTGCGTCGCCTCGGTCGGTCGGGCGAGACCGTCCGCAGCGCGAGAACGCCCCACGCAACGAGTTGACCGATCAGGGCAACGACGAAGGAGACACCGGCGACTCCGATGATGGGAAAGAACCCAGCGAGCGGCGTATCCACTACGGCGTACGCGATCCTGGTCCAGCCGAAGCCTCCGAACGGTATCCGCGAGTACGCGTACTCGACGAGCACCCAGCAGCACGCCGTGGCGACTGGCCACCAGCGCAGCCGCGCCACCCGAGTGACGATCAGCCCGAGGATGCCGAAGAACACCGACATGAAAATAATCAGCGCAGCGGCAACCCAGGTTCCCAGCACGTGCACCCAGCTGACGGCGAGCGTCAGCATCACCAGTCCGAACAGATAGCCGAGCCCCGCGGCAGGAAGCGGCCGCGTGCCCCGGATCGCCAAAGTGAAGGCGGGAATGCCGATGAACATCAGCGGCCACAGACCATACGGCTGCCAGCTCAGTCCAACAGCGGCACCGGCCAGCAGTACCGCCACGACGCGCAGCACGGACCGAGCCTACCTAAACCTCGGACTGCTCCAACCCAACCTCGAACGACTCCGATCGGTAGATGAGCCGGCCAGCCGAGATCGTCGCTGCGCACGCCGGCACCTCTTCGTCATCCAACAGCGGCAACGTTGTGCGCCCGTCCATCTCGATGTGGTCGATGTCCCACACCGCGAGGCTGGCGAGAGCGCCCACCCGAATCGTTCCGGCGTGGTCGGCGAAAGCCGCCCAGTTGGCACCTCTGGTTGCCGCCTCGAACGCGGACGCGACACTCAGCCGTTCGTGCGGCTGCCAATGCTGTACCGCAGCGCGTACCGTCGCCCAGCCGGCCAGTGGCGTCACGGGCGCGTCTGTGCCGAAGGCGAGCCGTACGCCGGCCCGTGCCAGGCTGCGAAAACGGTTCATCTGGTGAGCGCGGCTGGGTCCGAGGCGCTGCTCGTAAAGCTCTCCCGGCCGACCCCACGCGGCGTCGAACGCTGGCTGCATGCTGGCTACCACCCCAAGCTCGGCCAGGGTCGTCATGTCAGCGTCGGAGATCATCTCGAGATGCTCGAGGCGATGCCGCGCTGCGCGCATCATCGGCATACCGACGGTTCTCGCCGCACGCCGCATCCCGGCGATGGCCGCTGCCACCGCGTCGTCTCCGATGCAGTGGAAGCCGGCCTGCAGCCCCGCCCGGGTACAGGCGATGACATGATCCGCGATTTGCTGCTCGGACAGATACCGGGCGCCGCGGCGTCTGGCGTCCCGGCTATCGGTATCAGGGAGTTCGGTGTCGGGGCTTTCGGTGTCGGCATAGGGCTCGCGCAACGAGGCGGTCCGCGAACCGATGGCGCCGTCGATGCAAAGATCACCGGCCAGTCCCGCAACCCCGGCCTGTCGCGCCCACTCGATGATGGGCTCTGTGACCAGCTCGCCCCAATAGAGTGCCAGGCCCATGCCGATGTCGGCTGCCACCTCACGCACCCGGGTCAGGTCCTCCATCGGACCGAGGTGTGGCCCGCCCAGTTCGTGGACCGCCGCGACTCCCTGAGCCGCCGCCGTACGTAGCGCGACGCGGGCCGCAGAGCGGCGCTCCTGATCGGTGAACATCCGGTCCAGGCTGCCGCGACACACATGGTGAGCCTCGCGAGTCAGCAATCCGTTCGCGCGGTAGCCGATTACCGTTGAGACACCGGGAAGTTGATCAAGAAGAGTTGAGGAAACCACGGCGGAGTGGACATCGACTCGAGCGAGGTAGACCGCGGCTCCCCCGGCTGCACGGTCGAGTTCAGAGCGCGTCGGCGGCACTGGCTCTGGCCAAGCTCTCTCGTCCCAGCCGTGACCGAGGATGACGCGCACATCGGGATGGCGCCGTGCATAGGCTGCGACCCGCTCGAGGGCATCGTCTCGACTCGTCGCGTCGTGCAGGCCGAGGCCCGTCATGGCTTGACCAGTCTGAATGAGATGCACATGGGCATCGACGAAAGCCGGAGTGAGGAGCCGCCCGCGAAGATCGACTTCGGGATGCCCGGGCGCTGCGTTGCGCGCGGCCGCATCGCTCCCGACGAAGCTGATCCTTGGCCCCTCGGTCACCAAACCAGTCGCCCCGGGATACCCAGGGGCGTACACGCGGCCCCCCACGAAGATCACAAGCTGGTCCGAGAAACGGTGCGGCTAAATCTGAGGGCGGTCCTCGTAGGGAATGGAGAGGACCGTCGTGGTGTCTGTGGACACTTTAGCCGCGGAGCGGATGCGACCCAGGGTGGATTCCAGGTGTGCCATCGTCGGAGCCTGGACCTTCAGCAGGTAGTTGGCTCCTCCCGCTACCGAATAGCAAGAAATGATCTCTTCGATGTGTTGCAAACGGTCCGGTGCGTCGTCTGGCTGGCTCGGATCGAAGGGCTTGATCGCGACGAAGGCCGTCACCAACAGACCGAGCTCTTCAGCATCAAGAATGGCGGTATAGCCCTTGATGACGCCACGCTGCTCGAGGCGCCGAACACGTTGCTGCGCGGCGGATGTGGACAGGCCGGTCTCCTTGCCGATGTCTGTGTAGGACATCCGGCCGTCGCGTGCGAGCAGCGAGAGAATACGACGGTCGAGCTTTTCCATGGGGGCTATCGTGCCAGTATTCGCTTGTGCGCTCACGCAAAATTATGCTTTTGGATACGGCTTCCTTGTACTTTCGCGCGTTTTATGGCGTACCCGATTCATTTCGTGGTCCTGACGGCACGCCGGTCAATGCGCTGCGTGGGCTGCTCGATTTCATCAGTCGGCTGCTGAACATGTACTCGCCGTCCCATCTGGCGTGTTGCTGGGACAACGATTGGCGTCCTACCTGGCGAGTAGATCTGATTCCGTCGTACAAGGCTCATCGGGTCGCCAAGTACGGCGACACCGTTGTCACCGAGATGGCAAGCTCATCGAGCACCACCGGTGAGGGCGTGCCGGAGGGGCTCGCGGTGCAGGTTCCGTTGATCTTGGCAGTCCTCGACGCTCTGGGCATCGCCGTCGTCGGCAAGGATGGCTACGAAGCCGATGACGTGATCGGGACGCTCGCCAGCACGGCGCCCATGCCGGTCGATGTCGTCACCGGAGATCGTGATCTTTTCCAGCTGGTCGACGATGAGCGTCAGGTGCGGGTGCTCTACATCGCGCGAGGCGTTGGCAAGCATGAGGTGGTCGACAACGCATGGGTGCAAACAAAGTACGGCGTACCCGCGGCGGCGTACGTGGACTACGCGACGATGCGCGGCGATGCCTCTGACGGGCTGCCGGGGATCTCCGGCATCGGCGACAAGACCGCGGCCTCACTGCTGAATTCCTACGGTGATCTTGAAGGAATCCTGGCTGCGGCAAGCGGTTCGAAGCCCAAGATCAGCGGCGCGGTATCAGCCAAACTCGGTGCCGCCATTGACTACTTGGCCGTTGCTCCCTCGGTGGTGGCAGTGGTTCGTGATCTTGATCTCGGGGTGTCCTTCGATGATCTTCGCTGTCCCACTGCACCGGCCAAGCCGGAGCTGTTCGCGGAGCTGACTGATCTGCTGGGGCTAGGTTCGAGTACGGAGCGAATCGTCGCCAGCCTGGCCAACGACCCCTGAGCCGGTCCGTGATGCGCGAGACGCTGGTGCCCGGGCCACCACGGCTTGGCGCAATGACAGGCCGGCCGTATCGGCTGGCGCTCAGCTCTGACGCAGCTCCTGCCGCGGTTATTGCGCAGCTCACCGAGGACGATCATCCCGGCGCTCTGTGGGGCGAGTGGTTCGGTGGCGGGTTGCTGATCTTCCGCCAGCCGTTGCGCGTTGAGGAGCCGGTGGATGCAGCGGATGGCTTCGACTATTTCGATGAGCAGCCAACGATGTCCGGCTTCGAGCCGCGAGTGGACCTTGTTGGTGGCGGTTGGCTTGGCTGTCTTGGATACGACCCACGGACGACTTCGCTGGCCTTCTATGGCTCGTTGCTGCGCTGGCAACCAGACAGCGGATGGTGCTTCGAGTCCTTGGGACTGATCGGCCGAGAACGCGAAGACGCGGCGGCCTTAGAGCACTGGGCCGCGCTGCTGGATGCGGCGCCATCGTTGCCGATCAAGCCGCTGCAAGTCGGGCCCTTCGGTCTCTCGACCGATGCCGGACCTGCACAAGATCGTTATCTCGCTGCGGTGGAGAACGTGATCAGCCGGATCGACCACGGCCGCTGCTACCAGTTGAACTTGTGCATCCGGCTGCACGCTCGAGTGCGGAGCGCCGCTCCCGCGCTGTTCAGTCAGCTGAGTGATCACTTGCGGCCCACATTCGGCGCGCTGGTCAGCGGGCCGAGAAGCCGCGGTTCGTCAGACATGATCACCAGCTTCAGTCCCGAGCTGTTCTTGCGAATTCGGGATCGGACGGTGCTCACGGCTCCGATCAAGGGCACTGCGCCCCGCGGTGTCGACGGGGGTGGTGCGATCGCGCTGCGCGCCTCCGCCAAGGATGCCGCCGAGAACATCATGATCGTTGATCTGATGCGTAACGACTTGTCCCGGGTTTGCCGTCCGGGCACGGTTGCGGTTCAAGACCTGTTGACGATCCAGCCGCATCCTGGCGTCTGGCATCTGGTTTCGACCGTTCGCGGCGAGCTCGAGCCGCAGACGACCGTCGCGCAGGTACTTGCTGCGGCATTTCCACCGGGCTCGGTGACAGGTGCGCCCAAGATCTCTGCCCAGCAAGGCATTGCCGATCTTGAGGCCGAACCGCGCGGCGCGTACACGGGCAGCATCGGTTTGGTCAGCCCGCTGGCCGGTGCAGATTTCAATGTGATCATCCGGACCTTCGAGCTTGCCGATGGTCAGCTCCAGCTCGGGGTGGGCGGTGGCATCACCGTCGACAGTGTGCCCATGCGGGAGTGGAACGAGTGCTTGGACAAGGCTGCCCCGCTGGTCGCTACCGCCGGGTCGGTGTTCGATCATGAACTGGTTACGGAGCCCGTAGTCGCGAACGCGGCGCTGCTGTCGTCCGGGATCTTCGAGTCGATCTTGGTGAGGCGAGGGAAGATCATTCGATTGGCTGCTCATCTTGCCCGTTTGGACAGATCGTGCCGCGAGTTGTACGGGCACGGGATTCCAGATGATCTTGCGAGCGAGGCGTACGAGCTGGCCCAGCAGCACGCGAACTCGCCTCGGCTCGCGCTGCGCATTCTCGCCCGGCCCATCGAAGGCGGACTGCACCTCAACCTGGACGCTTGCCCGCTCGGCCCTCGACCGGTCAGCTCGACGCTGCGGTATCACGCGCGACCGGACCACTCGTGGCGGCACAAGTGGATCGATCGCTCTTCCTTGAACGCTGCAGAGGCGGCGGTCGGTCCGGACCTTCCGCTCTTCATGTCGCGGGCCCGAACGGATGACATCGCCGAAACGAGTCGGGGAAACATCTTCATTCAAGATCAGGACGGATCGTGGTGTACGCCGCCGCTGGACGAGCATGTGCTGCC
>DATLQP010000019.1:0-12229 GCA_035535155.1 Propionibacteriaceae bacterium | reverse complement strand
CGCCCGCGGCAGCCCGCGCGACCAGATCGCCGATCCTGATCAAGCCTTGGTCGGTGACCACGCGCTGATCGGCCGGAAAGCAGGGATTAGATGCGGTGATCCGGCCGGTCTCCGGATTGGTATGCCAGTCGTTGATCGTGTCGTCGTATTGAATGCCGGGATCGGCGCATTCCCAGGCAGCTTTGGACATCTTGTCGAACAGCTCTCGTGCGTTCACGGTCTCGATAACCCGACCGTCGGTGCGCGCTCGCAGTGCGAAATCGCCGCCGTCCTCGACGGTTCGCATGAACTCATCCGTCACCCGTACCGAGTTGTTTGCGTTCTGGTACTGCACGGAGGTGATATCTCGGCCGCCCAAATCCATATCGAAGCCGGCATCGCGCAACGCGCGGATCTTGTCCTCCTCACGTGCTTTGGTCTCGATGAACTCTTCGACGTCAGGATGATCGACGTCGAGCACGACCATCTTTGCGGCGCGACGCGTCGCTCCGCCGGACTTGATGGTTCCCGCACTCGCGTCGGCACCCCGCATGAACGAGACCGGGCCAGAGGCCGTGCCACCCGAGCTGAGCAACTCCTTCGACGAGCGGATCCGGGACAGGTTCAGGCCGGCACCCGAGCCGCCCTTGAAGATGAAACCCTCTTCGCGGTACCAGTTCAAGATCGAGTCCATGGAGTCGTCCACCGACAAGATGAAACAGGCTGAAACCTGCTGCGGCGAGGCAGTACCGACGTTGAACCAGACGGGTGAATTGAACGAGAAGTACTGATGCAGCAGCATCCAGGCCAGCTCGTGCTCGAACACCTCAGCTGACTGAGTGTCGGCGAAGTAGCCGTAGTCCTCCCCCGCCCTGCGGTAGGTCTTGACGACACGCTCGATGAGTTGCCGAAGACTCTGCTCGCGAGCCGGGGTGCCAAGCGCGCCTCGGAAGTATTTGGTCGTCACGATCGTGGAGGCATTGACGCTCCAGAAGTCGGGAAATTCAACGCCCTTTTGCTCAAAGACGACCTCACCGGTCCTCCAGTTTGTTTGCACCACATCGCGGCGCTCCCAGGTCACCTCGTCATATGGATGCACGCCCGAGGTAAAGACGCGCTCGATGCTCAGCCCCGCGGACTTCGGCTGTGAACTCTTGCTTTCCGATCGCCCATTCGCCGAACGGGTTGTTTCGGTCATTTCTGCCTTTCTTCGTCGCTACCGCGCCGCTATTGGCGCTGATCATGGAGGCTGGCCTAGCTGTCGTGGGTCGCGTCCGCAGCCGGCGGACGCGAGGAATCATGCTGGTGCTACGGCGGTTCCGGGCCGCTGCCAGCACGCCGCGATGGCGTCAACCGGTGCGGAGTGAAATTGCTTATCGTGTTGTCCACCAGGCGATCTGGGATGAGCGGCTCGATTCCGGTCGGCTCCTGTTCAACGCGAAGCAGTGCAATCTCCGCCTCAAAGTCGTCCACCGACCGGAACTGTCGATACACGCTCGCGAAGCGCAGATAGGCGACCTGATCGAGCTCGCGCAGCGGGCCGAGAATGGCCACGCCAACCTCGTCCGCGGCTAGCTCGGGCTGACCAAGAGCCCGCAGCGAGTCCTCGACCAGCTGGCCCAGGCGGGCAAGTTGGTCCTCGCTCACCGGCCGTCCCTTGCACGCTTTGCGCACCCCAGTGATGACCTTGTCGCGAGTGAACGGCTCGACGACCCCGCTGCGTTTCACCACGACCAGCTGCATCTGCTCAATGGTGGTGAACCGTCGCTCACAGGACGGGCATTGGCGCCGCCGACGGATGCTCGCGCCATCGTCGGTCGTGCGCGAATCAAGCACCTTGGAGTCGGTGTTGCGACAGTACGGGCAGTGCATTCTCCGGCTCCTCTCTGCTGCTCATCTCTCGCGATTCATTTCTCGCTGCTCAGGATCGATACGTGGTCTGACTGGTGCATCTTGTGGACCGGTCTGTGTACGTCGCTGTGCATCTCGATGTATTTCTGTGTATTTCCGGGGAACTTCTGTGAGGATCTAACCACAACTTGTGGATGAAACACATAGGTGTAACTACTAGATATGGATACCGTACGTCGTTCTCTCATTCTCTGCAAGAGGACTGACAGTTTGTCGCGAGTGTTGCGCCGCACCGGTTTTGGCGAGCGAAGCCGAACGGCCAGATCCGCCCCAGCTCTGGGCCGGGGCTACAACCCAAACGCCTAGAACACGTTGCGCGCGACGGTGTAGATCACTGCTATGGCGAGCCCGATGACCAGCCAATGGCCAGGGCGTACTCGCTGCAAGCGTGCGGCATACGTACGCGGTAAGCGGATTGCTGGGCCGCCCGCCGCCTCGACCGCCCAGAGCACACCGAGCAGGCCAATGACCAGCAGGCCGATCAGCGCCAGCGGGTTGGACGAGAAAGCCGCCTGGACGTCCCCGTGGAGCAACTCCGAACCCATCCGGGTGCCGCCGCAGAGCGGGCAGTCCCATCCAGTGATGGCGCGGAAGGGACACGGCAACCCGAATCCGGTCGTCGCGTAGAGAGTGCTCAGGGCGAGCCCACCGGCAAAAAACGCGCCGACGTATCCGGCTGCGCGCGCTGCACGAAAGGGCCGCACGTCCGTCGAAACCGCCACCTTCTCATTGTGCCCTGAGCCAAATCGGGCACTGCCTGACAACGACGAGGAGCTCTAGCGCCGGCAGGCCGGTCGCCTACACTCGCCAACGTCGCGCTGATTCAAGGACACTCATGACCGACCAGCACTTTCCATCTCCTCATGGATACGTCATATCGGCGGCTTCCCAGAGCCACTACGCCAGCTGGGGCAAACGGGTCCGTGCGAGGGTGATCGACCAGCTGCCGACTTATCTCGGCTTGATCATCTTCGGCATCGGCTACCTGATCTTCATCGTCCGACTGGCTCTGTCCGACGGAGCGACCCTGCACGTCGAGGGGGCCGCCGTCGCCATGATCATCGGTCTCAGCGTGATGCTCGCCAGCTTGGGATGGATTGCTTACAACCGCTGGCACCTGGCCGGTAGGACAGGACAGTCGTTGGGCAAGCGGGTGAACAAGATCAGGCTGATCGGGGAGGAGACCAACGCGCCGATCGGCCCGAAGAACGCGTTCATCCGCGATCTTGTCCACATCTTCGACGCACTCACCCTGGTCGGGTATCTGTGGCCCTTGTGGGACGAGAGGAGTCAGACCTTCGCGGATCAGGCCATGAAGACCATCGTGACCGACGAGGCGAACAGCCTCCAGCCGGTAACCTTGCCCGGCCAACCTGGTATGGAGCGGCTGGCGTAGCGTCGTTCGGTATCCACGAAAGGAGCGGACAATGCCGCTGTTGCGAGGTCGTCGCGAGGCTGCGAGCGTAACGAGATATCGGATGCAGGAGAAGCTTTTCGCGATCGGTGACGACTTTTGGATCGAGAATGAGGCAGGCGAGCGCACGCTCAAGGTGAACGGAAAGGCTCTACGGATACGTGACACGCTCGTCCTTCAGTCCCCCGATGGTGAGGAGCTGTATTCGATCCAGGAGAAGAAGCTCCGGGTGCGAGACACGATGGACATCGAGCGCGGCGGACATCAGGTCGCCACGGTGAAGAAGGCACTCGTAACCCCACTCCGCGACCGCTTCTCGATCAACGTCGAGGACGGCGAGGACATGGAGGCGAAGGGCAACATCGTGGATCACGAATACAAGATCGAGCGCCACGGGGACGAAGTTGCAGAGGTCTCACGCCGCTGGTTCCGGGTACGCGACACCTACGGCATCGAGATCAAGCCGGGGCAAGATGACGCGCTGCTACTCGCAGTGGTCGTCTGCATAGACCAGATGTCCCACGACGCCGCCTAGCTGACAGCTCAACTCCTGGCCTGGCCCGACCGGTCGAAGCCGGCACCGTCGTCAGCGCTCGTCACCTGT
Organism: Propionibacteriaceae bacterium; assembly: GCA_035535155.1. Taxonomy (GTDB): domain Bacteria; phylum Actinomycetota; class Actinomycetes; order Propionibacteriales; family Propionibacteriaceae; genus Microlunatus. Next base: position 8,321 of record DATLQP010000019.1, on the reverse strand, counting down.
AAGGCGGTCACGCCGATCACGATGACCGCCGCAGTCAAGATCAGCGCGGCGACCAGCAGCACCACGGCAATTCCTCGTTCAGTCAGCTGCCAGTGCGTAGGAGTTGTCGCAGGTCGAGCGACCGGAAGGCTGGTCTCCCGAGGCCTACCTGCACGGTGAGCGTCTGGCACAAGCGCCAGTGGCACGACGGGTGGAACAAAGACGGGTGGAACAAAGACGGGTACGGCGCTCATTTCCATAACTCCTCTATGAAAAGATCGAACTGACGTTCGATAGAACGTACGTTTGATTTGTATCGCAACTTCAAGACGCTGCCAAGCTCATTCGCACAAATATTCGATGCGTGTCGTGAAAGGAGTAAATCGGCAGCCTCAGACAGTTTTCGGCTGCGGCTGTGGTCAAACAGACACGATCGTTCAACACGCTCGAACAAATGTTTGAATCTGTCAGCCGAGTTCTCTATCGTCAGCCTTATGGCACACAGCGACTCGACGGTTCCTCAGCCCATGCCACAGCCGAGCAAGCGCCGCGGACGTCCGCGGGCCAGTGATGTCGCAGCTCAGCTCGGCGAAAGCGCACCGCTCAGCTCGTTCCCGGATGGCCCCGCCGACGCCGCTGGGCTAACGCTTCGACAACGCCGAATCTTGGAAATGATCAAGGCGACCGTCGAGCGGCGCGGCTATCCGCCGAGCATCCGTGAGATGGGCGATGCGGTTGGTCTTGCGTCGTCGTCGAGTGTCGCCCATCAGCTCAAGATGCTGGAAGCGAAAGGGTTTCTGCGACGGGATCCCAACCGTCCGCGGGCTCTCGAGGTCTTGCTGCCAGCTGAAGATCGGACGGCGAGTCGGCAGCTTTCAGTTTCGCGGCAAACCAGCGACGCGGACGACACCGGTATCGGGGATGCCTTTCCCGAGCCAGTGCACGTTCCAGTCGTGGGCCGCATCGCAGCCGGCGGCCCGATCCTGGCGGAGGAACGCATCGAGGATGTTTTCGCCCTTCCCCGGCAGCTGGTCGGCGAAGGCACCATGTTTTTGCTCGAGGTCCGTGGCGACTCGATGATCGATGCAGCGATCTGCGACGGCGACTGGGTCGTTGTGCGGCAGCAACCGACCGCGGATAACGGTGACATTGTCGCGGCACTCCTCGACGACGAAGCGACCGTGAAGACCTTCAAGAGGTCGAGCAGTCAGGTGTGGCTGATTCCGCACAACCCCGCGTACGACCCGATAGACGGCAACCACGCCACCATTTTGGGCAGGGTGGTCGCTGTGCTACGCCGCCTCTGACGGGCGGCTAGCCGACTCGCTGTGCCACTACAGCATGCTGGGTTCGGAGGTGGCCATCTCCGTCATGAATCGGGCTACCGCGCGTAGCTTGTTCGTGACGTCGAGAGCCGCCACCTTGTAAGCCTCTGACAAGGTCGGGTAGTTCAAGACTGTGTCGACGAGGTAGTCCACCGTTCCACCACATCCCATGATCGCTTGACCAATGTGAACGAGTTCGGTGGCGCTCGTGCCGAAGACGTGTACGCCGAGGATTTCCCTGGTCTCCGCATGCACGATCAACTTCAACATGCCGTACGGGTCGCCGACGATCTGGCCGCGAGCCAGTTCGCGATAGCGGGAGATCCCGACCTCGAAAGGAATCGACTCACGGGTCAACTCCCCTTCAGTCTTCCCGCAATACGAGATCTCCGGGATCGTGTAGATGCCGATCGGCTGCAGACTTCGGAGCTCGTTGGCTGGCTCATTGAACGCGTGTGCCGCGGCGAGGCGGCCCTGATCCATCGAGGTTGAGGCTAGAGCAGGGAAGCCGATCACATCACCAACCGCGTAGATATGCGGCACCTCGGTCTGATAGTTCGAGTTCACCACGAGCCGTCCCCGCTTGTCGGGTGTGAGGCCAGCGAGGTCGAGGCCCAAGTTCGCCGTGTTGCCTTGCCGACCTGCGGAGTGCATGACGACCTCGGCAGCGATCTTCTTTCCGGAAGCGAGCGTCGTGATCGTGCCACGTCCGGAGCTCTCTACCGAAGAGACCTCCTCACCAAAACGGAATGACATGGTGTGATCACGTAGGTGGAACTTCAAGGATTCAACGATTTCGGGGTCGCAGAAGTCGAGCATGTTGTCCCGCTGCTCCACCAGCGTGACCCGGCTACCCAACGCGGCGAACATCGAGGCGTACTCCACGCCGATGACGCCGGCGCCGACCACAACCAAGGAGCCCGGCACATTGTCCAACACGAGAATCTGGTCCGAATCCAGCACACGCACTCCGTCGAATTCGACGTTCCGAGGACGAGCCGGCATCGTACCGGTCGCGATCACGATGTAGTTCGCAGTTAGGGTGCGAAGCGCGCCCACGCCTTCGATCTCGACGGTCAGCGTGTGCGGGTCAAGGAAGCTCGCAACACCCGGCACGAGTTCGATGTGGTTGCGCATCAGCTGGGAACGGATGACCTCCGTCTCACGACCGACCACGTGCTGCAGCCGAGCGAGTAGGTCGGAGATGGTGATCTCATCCTTGACCCGGTAGCTGGCCCCATACAGATCGCGAAGCTGCATGCCGGTCAGGTAGAGCACCGCCTCACGCAAGGTTTTGGACGGGATCGTGCCAGTGTTGACGCAAACGCCCCCAACCATCGACTTGGTGTCGATGACGCACACCCGATGGCCGAGCTTGGCCGCCATGATTGCGGCCTTTTGGCCGCCAGGACCCGAGCCGATGACCGCCAGGTCAAAATCGTACGTATGCTCCATAGCGCAAGCCTGACAGACGATCGATGCCACCGCCAGGTGTGGGTCTCGCAGCTGAGCAGCCCTGGACAATGCGGGGAGCCAGATGATCAGGACAGTCCCGAGAGGCGGCGCAGAGCTTGCACGGCCACCTGTCGATCAGTGGTCTGCCACATATCCGGAATAGAGGCCTTCAGGAAGGTGCCGTAGCGCGCGGTGACCAGCCGCGAATCGAGCACCGCGACCACTCCCCTATCACTGAGACGACGAATCAGCCGCCCGGAGCCTTGCGCCAGGAGCAGTGCCGCATGACTTGCCGCAATCTTCATGAATCCGTTGCCGCCCGCTTGCGTCACCGCACGCTGGCGGGCCACCGTGAGCGGCTCATCGGGACGAGGAAATGGGATCCGATCGATGATCACGAGCTGGCATGTTGCGCCTGGCACGTCGACTCCTTGCCACAGTGACAGCGTGCCAAACAGACTGGCTCGCTCATCGGCAATGAATCGCCGCGTCAGCTCAGGTAGCTGCGCATCGCCCTGGCACAAGATCGTGAGCTGCGGAAGCCGCTTACGGGTGTAGACCGCGGCAGCCTCAGCGGCCTTTCGAGAAGAGAAGAGTCCGAGGGCTCGACCGTCGGAGGCTTCCAGCAGCTCGGCGATCTCGGCCAGCGAGGCGTCGGACAGGCCGTCACGGCCCGGCGGCGGCAGCGATCGTGCGACGTACAAGATGCCCTGCCGGCGATACTCGAACGGCGAGCCCACATCCAGGCCGCGCCACGGAATGGGTCGGTCTTCAAGATCATCTGCGGCTGCCTCGTCTGGTCCGACGTGGTTGCGCACGGCCGTGGAGCCCACACGTTCGGAGTCCTTGAGCCCAACGCTGCTGGCGATGGCTGTGAAGTCGCCGCCGATCTTGAGCGTTGCAGACGTCAGCACCGTGGTGTGTTCGGCGAAGACATGGGACCTCATCAGGCCCGCCACCGACAATGGCGAAACCCGCGCCTCACGCCCGAACCGGTCGCGATCGGCCACCCACACCACGTCGTGGGTGTTGAGGGCCGCCATCCGCTCGGCAATGTCAAAGATTTCCTTGAGGGCCGCCGTGGTCTGCCGCCTGTCCGGGTTTTGGCTGTCCTCACCCGTCATCGCACTAACCGCGGCCCGAGCGGCATTGCGGACCGCATCACACGCAGTCACGAAGCGGCCATCTGGATCCTCGACGCGCTCCAAGGCGGCGTTATCCAGAGCGGTTCGAAATGTGTTGGCAGACTCCAGCAGATCCAGCGCAACCTCGTCGTCCAGATAGGTCAATGCCCGGCGGGCGACGCGCTCGATCAGCTGCGGGGTGAGCTCGGCCGACGCTGCACTGGTTACCCGGGAAACCAGCTCGTGAGCCTCGTCAATAATGACGGCACCATGCTCGGGAATCGCCGTTCCGCCGTGCATGGCGTTGATCGCGAGCAGCGCGTGATTGGTGACGACGAGGTCTGCGGCGCGAGCCACGTCCCGCGAGTTCTCGACGAAACACTCCGCGCCATACGGGCAGCGCTGTGCGCCGAGGCATTCGCGGACGGGGACCGAGACCTGGGCCCAGGCACGCTCAGTGTGGGATGGGGCGTCGTCGCGGTCGGCTAGGCCTCCTTGCCCGGCCTGGTCTTCCGCCCACTCGCGCAGCGCCACGACCTCGGCGCCCAGTGCGGACTCGGGACTACTCTGCGGCGATGATTTGAAACTCTCGATCAGATCGCCCGCGGGAATCAGTGTTCCTTGATCTTGAGCCGTACCTTCCCGCAGGCGCAGCATGCACACGTAGTTTGTGCGGCCCTTGAGGATCGCATGCCGTGGCCGTTCGCTGGTCACCAACTCGACCGCGTCAAGGGCCGCTGGAATGTCGTTGGTGGCGAGCTGGCTTTGCAGCGCCAACGTCGCCGTCGCTATCACGATCCGCTCGCCGGGATTCCGGACCAGCCAGAGTAGCGCCGGAGCCAGATAGCCGAGCGATTTGCCCGTTCCCGTGCCGGCCTGGACCAAGAGATGATGATCAGATTCCAAACTGTCCGCAACGGCGTCGGCCATCTCGACCTGACCGGCTCGCTCGGCACCGCCGATCGCCTGAACCGCTGCCGCGAGGACATCGCGGTGTGCCGCGGCAAGACTGACAGCCTTGGTCCCTCCGGTCACCGCAGAACTCTAATCACGTCGGCGCCGGCCAGCCAGCACCCTTCAGTCCAGCCCCACCGTGTCACTCATCACCAGCTCGTAGGTGCCAGTGTGTATGGGGCCAGCTCAGCAGCGAGCGACGGACTTACCCGAGCGGCGACCAACGTGCCGTTGGCACGGTGTTCAGTGGTCAGGAACTCACCAGTCTGGTGAATGCGATTGACCAGATCACCACGCTCATACGGCACAAGGGCGCGGATCTCGATCTCGGGCCGCGGCAGCAGCGACTCGATGGTGGTACGCAATTGCTCGATCCCGTTCCCAGTCCGCGCGGAGACCATGACGGCATCGGGATAGCTGGCGCTAAGCACCCGAAGTGTTTCGGCTGCGGCACGGTCTACCTTGTTGATCACGATCAGCTCGTGGATTTCAGCGGCGCCGATATCGGCGAGGACTGCGCGTACGGCGTTGATCTGTCCGATCGGATCCGGATCGGCACCATCAACGACGTGCACCAGCAGATCAGCGTAGGTCGACTCCTCCAAAGTTGAGGCAAACGCTTCGACGAGGTCATGTGGCAGGTGACGGACGAAGCCGACGGTGTCGGTCAGTGTGTACACCCGCCCGTCGGCCGCCGCGGTCCGGCGCGTGGTCGGATCCAGCGTTGCAAAGAGTGCGTCATCGACGAGTACGCCGGCTCCGGTCAGTCGATTGAGCAAGCTGGACTTGCCCGCATTGGTATAGCCCACGATGGCGACGGAGGGCACCCGGTGGCGGCGCCGTTCGGCACGTTTGGTTTCGCGGGTCGTGTCCATCTCGCGTAAGGCGGCGCGAAGCTTGGCAATGCGGCTATTGAGGCGGCGCCGATCCGTTTCCAGTTTCGTCTCGCCTGGACCACGACCGCCAATGCCGACCCCGCCGCTGGCACGACCGCCGACCTGCCGGGAGAGGTTGCCGCCCCAGCCGCGTAATCGCTGCTTCAGGTATTGCAGCTGGGCCAGTTCGACCTGCGCCTTGCCTTCAGCGCTTTTCGCGTGGGCGGCAAAGATGTCGAGGATCAGCGCCGTCCGATCGATGACCTTGACACCGATTCGATCCTCCAGATTGCGGAGCTGCGCAGGGGTCAGCTCGCCGTCGCAGATGACTGTATCTGCGCCAGTCGCAACCACGACGTCTCGCAGTTCAGCAACCTTGCCGCGCCCAATGTAGGTTGCCGGGTCGGGTCGATCACGGCGTTGCATGAGGCCCTCGAGCACTTGGGAGCCGGCAGTCTCGGCCAACAACTTGAGCTCGGCAATCGCGTTTCCGGCACTTACCTCGCTGCCGGTGGTCCACACGCTGACCAGCACGACGCGCTCGAGGAGCAGTTGGCGGTACTCGACCTCGGCAATGTCAGCCAGCTCGGTCGACATCCCGGACACTCGACGCAGCGAGAGCCGATCCTGTCGATCCTGCTGATCTCCGTCGAAGTCCTGTGTGGCTGCTGGTCTTGGCTCGAGCCGCTCGACGAGCAACTCGTCATCTGCTGCGCTAGAAAACTGTGGGTCTTGTTGGGGAACTGTCATATCCACACCAGAGTCTCACGAGGACCCAACTGACAGCGAAGCGTTTTGCACCCGTCCGCCGCTTTCCAACCGCCAGGGCGATGTTCTGCTGCTCTCAGAAAAGCGTGTAGCCGCCGTCAATGACGACAACCTCACCGGTCATGAATGACGACGCGTCGGAGGCAAGGTACACCACGCTCGGTCCCAGCTCGGATGGCGTCGCGTAGCGTCGCATCGGCGCGTCATCGATCCAATGTCGCTTGAATTCTGGCTTGTCGACCGGGGCCATCTCGGTCTTGATATAGCCAGGAGCTAGAGCATTCACGCGAACGCCGTGCGGCGCCCATTCCGCAGCGAGCGAGCGGGTCAGCTGATGCACGGCAGCCTTCGATGCGTTGTACGCGGGCTGCCATTGCGGCCTGTTGACGATGTTTGCCGAGATCGAGCCGATGTTGATGATGGCACCGTCGTGCTGCGCCACCATCTGCCGGCCGAACTCCTGGCAGCAATGCCAGACGCCATTGACGTTGACGTCCATCACGAAATTCCACTCTTCGGCGGTTACTTCGAGGGAGGGCCGATGAATGCATGCGCCGGCATTGTTGACGAGTACGTCGACTTGACCGAGTCGATCCAGAACTTCGCCGACGGCACGCCGCACCTGAGCGGCCTCGGTGACGTCTGCCATCACTGCAACTGCCGTGACGCCCAGGGCATCCAGCTCGGCAATCGCCTCGGCGGCCCCGCCGGTGTCTCGAACTAACAACACGACGTCGCTGCCGGCCTCGGCCAGTGCGGTGACCAGGGCTCGGCCGATGCCGCGGTTGGCGCCCGTGACAACCGAGACCTTGCCAGAGAGTGAGAACGCGTCGAGAACGGACATACGGAACTCCTGCGTGTTAGGCCGGCCGCGAGGCGCTGGAGGCGGTCAAGGTGGGCGTTGACGTGGTTTCGAGGATCGCACGATCGGGCACAACGAGTTCGCCATGCGCTACCAGGACTGCTGGCCCCGTTAGGTACGCCTCGCCAGAGGTCAGCTCGACCTCCGCGGTGCCACCTGGAGTGTCGACCTGATAGGTCACTGGTAGTGGAGTCCGATCCTGATCATGGACCCGAGTCGCCGCGGCCGCCGCGACGGTGCCGGTGCCGCATGAGCGAGTCTCACCGACCCCTCGTTCATAGACCCGCATGGCAATGTGCCGAGGACCTAACTGGCGTACGAACTCCAGGTTGACGCCGTGCGGAAACTCCTCGGATGGATCCCAACGTGGCGACGCATACAGCAGCAACTCGTCGAGACTGTCCCCAAAGCTCACTGCGTGCGGGTTCCCGACGTCCGCTGTCACCGCCTTGAATTCGGCTCCGTCGGCCGTACTCACCACCACCGCTCGATCGCCGATCGCAACCGGGCCCATGGAGACGCGAATCCTGCCGTCAGGCAGCGCCGTGGCCTCCCGGAGACCACTCCGCGTCGCAATCTGGACGACCGGCCCACGGGCGAGGTCCTGGTCGAGCAGGAACCGAACAAAGACCCGGAGACCGTTGCCGCACATCTCCGCGATCGACCCATCAGCGTTGCGGTAGTCCATGAACCAGAGCGCACCATCGCCCTTCCAACCGGCGATGTGCTTGCCGAGTACGGCTCGGAGCAGGCCATCGGCGCCAATACCAGCGCGCCGATCGCAGATGAAGCGGACCTCCGCAGGGCCCACGTCCAGCATGGACTCACGATCGAGAAGTACGACGAAGTCGTTTTGAGTGCCGTGGCCCTTGGCAAACGACCATCTCCGCATGGGGTCAGTCTTCCATCTCAGATGGGGAAGGAGAGCCTGGCGACCCTGCGCCTGTCCCGTGCGGCCCGGCTAGCGCGTACGCCGTCG
>DATLQP010000018.1:0-2695 GCA_035535155.1 Propionibacteriaceae bacterium | reverse complement strand
GTGCAGGACTATCGGCAGGTGCGAGCTGACGGCGAGGAGTTCTCCGGACACGGTGTGCTCATGATCGATAGCGCTGATGTGATGTCTCCGGCTACGCCAACGCCGATCCTCTGGTGGTTCTTCGACTCCTCCGGATATCCGCCGCAGCCGGCTCATGGCGGCTGGCAGGATGGTGAGTTGATCATGCACAAGGCCACCGGACGAGGGATGGCCGAGCATCGATTCGCCATAGCCGACGATCACCTGACCTATCGGATTCGGCGACAACTGAATGACCTCGGCGAGCTGGACGACTTTCTGAGCGGAACGTACCGACGTATCAGCGGGCACTGAGCACGCGTGTCCAGCGGCGCGGCTCAAACAGCGCAGCTGAACGTGAGCTCGTAGCCGCTGGACGGGTCACCCTTCAAGGTCGGCATCTGCAGGTCGTATCCGTCGCTGAAGACGTTGTCACTCGCGAGGCTTACCCGGCTCAGATTGCTGACGCTTTGTTTGTAGCCGTTCGTTGCGTAGACCGCCTTTGCGGTTGCCTCGGGCAGCGCCATCTGAGACGTAGCGATCTTGCTCGCGCTGCTGGTGGCCTTGGCCAGGCTCGGGTACACCTCGAAGTGAATGTGCGGCCAGCGGCCTGAGTAGCAGGCAGGGAAGATCGTGGTAAATCGCACCTGGCCGCGATCATCGGTCTCCTGGACGCCACGCAGATAGTTCTCATCGGTGACTCCTTTCGAATAGAGGGAATATCTGCCTTCCCGATCGCAGTGCCACATGTAGACAGCGCCGCCCGCCATCGGTGACTTGTTCGCGAAGTCGTTGATCGTCATGGTGATGCCGAGCGGTACGCCTTCGGCCTTTGTCGTACTCGATCCGAAGCTTGACGTGATGTCGCCGCGTACGATGCCGCTCTGGGTCAGCACGTTCGCCCCGTTGGATCCGTCGCCCGGATACGGGCCCGATGTTTCCTCAGGTATCTCGCCGTTTGCCGTGTCGCTGGTCTGAGCGGAGCCTCCACCTGGTCCGTCGCCCCGGCCCGGTGGCGTGCCGCCTTGAGCGGAGTCCGTGTCGGCAGTGCTCGTGGCAGCTGCGCAGGCCCCGAGCGTGATCAAGCCGGCTCCGGCGAGCCCGGCGCCAGCAACCAGCTTGAGCATGCCCCGTCGGTGCAGCAAACGGGGCAGGTCGTAGTCGAGGCCGCGATCATGGTTCTCCAGGTCCTTTTCTCGGTGGTCGATGCGCATCATGATCAACTCTTTCCTGATCGGAATGGGTCTGGCCGTAGGCGATCTGCGGCCAAGGCTAGAACCGCCACCCCGGCTGCTCTGATAGAAATCGGCTCATTCATACGGCGCACACAGCAGCTCACAGTTGATGCACAGCGCCCCGGGCAGAATGAGCAAGCGGTTACCAGCGATCTTCGGGACGGCATCTTCAGCGGCGGTCTGCCGTACCTCGCAGTCGGGTCGGGCGAGCCGCTCGTCTACCTATGCGGCCTCAGAGTTCTTCCGAGACGTCACCACATTTCTCCGTAGCTGAACGCGTAACCTGACACGGTGGCAAGGCTCGAGTCCGTTAATATCGGTCGTCCGCGCCCCAACCCCCACAAGGAGACGGGGTGGACGGGCATCGGGAAGCAGCCGACCTCGGCACCGGTTGACGTCCGTGCGCCCGGGCCGAAGACCACTGGCCTCGGCAGCGGGCTGGTGGGGGACTTCATCGGCGACGGCAAGCACCACGGCGGCGATGATCAGGCGGTCTACGCGTTTCAGCGCGAGGATCTGGACGAGTGGGAGCGCCGGCTGGGGCGCGAGCTACCGAATGGTTTTTTCGGCGAAAACCTCACCACGGTCGGCTTGGACATCACTGAGGCGCGAATCGGCGAGCGCTGGCAGGTAGGCCCCGAAGTCGTACTGCAGGTAACGGCGCCGCGCATCCCCTGTGCCACATTCCGAGGCTGGATGGGCGAGAAGGGTTGGGCGAAGACCTTTACCGCAGCTGGTCGGCCTGGTGCGTACCTCAGCGTGATCAGCTCCGGCACCATCAGGACCGGCGATCCGATTGAGGTCCTGCAGCGACCCGACCATGATGTCAGCATCGGCCTGGTCTTCCGCGCGACGACGACCGAGCGGCAGTTGCTCCCGCGGCTGCTGGCCGCTGAGGCCTACCTCGACCGCGGCACGATCGAGATGGTGCGTCGCCGCGAGATGTTCTTGCTGGACTAGCGCGAGCCCTATCCGTTTCCTTTCCTCGGTCCGCCTGCGGGGAATAGAACCGGCGTCTGCGTTGCTCTTATCTGGGTTGAGTCGTCGCCGGGCCAGAGGTTTTGACCCGGGCATCAGCAGCGGATAGCCTTGTTCTTTGTGCTCGGGCTCGCCCGACACTTTGTGCGTGCCCGAATGTCTTCGTACCTGCGGTGTTCGCACGCCTGACCTGTTCGGAAATCCGGAGGGTCGCAGCCACTCGACATAAAGAAAAGAGATACCACGCGGTGCCCACAATTCAGCAGCTGGTCCGCAAGGGCCGAGAGGACAAGGTGAGCAAGACCAAGACGCCTGCGCTCAAGGGTTCGCCTCAGCGTCGTGGCGTGTGCACTCGGGTGTACACCACCACGCCGAAGAAGCCCAACTCGGCGCTACGCAAGGTCGCTCGTGTCCGGCTGTCCTCTGGGGTCGAGGTCACCGCATATATCCCAGGTGTCGGCCAC
>DATLQP010000017.1:0-10397 GCA_035535155.1 Propionibacteriaceae bacterium | reverse complement strand
GCGGCGCGGCGCAACGTCGTCACGACAAGCGCGTGCGGGATCTGCGGCACCACCACAATCGAGGAGGTGTTGCGCGAATCGCAGTACGACGTCCACGCCGCCGAGGTGACGGTCTCGGCTGCGCTCGTCCTGTCGGCACCGACGCGACTGCGGCAGCAGCAGCGAGCGTTCGACCAGACCGGCGGACTGCACGCGGCAGGCCTGCTGGGCCTCGACGCGGAGATGATCTGCGTTCGGGAGGATGTTGGCCGGCACAACGCAGTTGACAAGGTGATCGGCTGGGCCATTCGGGAGCAGCTGCTTCCGCTTCGCCAGGTGATCTTGGCCGTATCGGGACGAGCCTCCTTCGAGCTCACCCAGAAGGCCGTGCTGGCGGGCATTCCAGTGCTCGCTGCCGTTTCCGCTCCGAGCTCATTGGCAGTCGAACTGGCTGAGGAGGCCGGGTTGACATTGGTTGGGTTCGTCCGCGGCGAGACAATGAATGTCTACACTCATGCGCAGCGGATCCGCTGGTCGACGAACGGCCAAATTAGACTCCAGGAATGACTACGCTGCTTCCATTCCCGCGGTTGCGCAAGGCGGATTCCGCGCCCGCGGAAGGGACAGAGCGTGATCAACTCGTGCTTGCGGATGGCTACGGGCGAGTAGCGACTGATCTGCGGGTATCACTCACTGACCGGTGCAACCTCCGCTGCTCCTATTGCATGCCGGCCGAAGGGTTGGACTGGCTTCCGGGCACCGATGTGTTGACCGATGAGGAGATTCTGCGGTTGATCACGATCGGCGTCGAGCGGTTGGGCATCAAGACGGTGCGCCTGACCGGCGGGGAACCGCTGTTGCGCAAGAACCTCGAGCTGCTTGTTGCCGATGTCGCAGCCCTGTCGCCGGCTCCCGAGATCGCCTTGACGACGAACGGAATCGGACTGGCGGCGCGGGCTGAGAAACTGGCCGCGGCAGGACTTCGTCGGATCAACATCTCGTTGGACACGCTCGATCCTGATACCTTCGCCCGGCTCAGTCGGCGGCGCCGGTTGCCCGACGTGCTCGCGGGAATCGCCGCTGCGCGCCAGGCTGGTCTCGACCCCGTCAAGATCAACACGGTGCTGCTGCGCGGTACCAATGATCATGAAGCGATCGACTTGCTGCGCTGGGCTATGGCCGAGCAGGTTCAGCTGCGGTTCATCGAGCAGATGCCCTTGGATCCGCAGCACGGTTGGCAACGCGACGAGATGATCACCGCAGCCGAGATCAAACAGCGCCTGAGCCAGCACGTCGAGATGATCGAAGATCCGGCGGATGCGCTGACCCGGGGGAGCGCACCTGCGGAGCTGTTCCGGGTCGTCGGTACCGGCTACTCCGTCGGCATCATCGCGGCAGTATCGAAGCCGTTCTGCGGGACGTGCGACAGGGTCCGGCTCACCGCCGATGGTCAGATTCGCAACTGCCTGTTCGCCCGTACGGAGTCCGATCTGCGTACGCCGCTGCGAAGCGGCGCAAGCGATGCAGAGCTCGCCACTCTTTGGGTGGCAGCCGTACGCGGGAAGCAGCCCGGCCACGGGATCAACGACCCGAGCTTCCTGCAACCAGACCGGCCCATGTCGGCGATTGGCGGCTAGAGCGGCACTACGCTTTTGAGGAATCCGCGGGCGGAGAGGAACTGCGACAGGGAGTCGCGATGATCATCGCAGGCAAGCCAGTGCTTTCGGCGGTCTGCGGTATGGATCGTGGGGTTGTTCCATTGCAAGTCATACGACGCAGACTGCCGGCAGCCTCGAGCCGAGCACACTAGACCATCAGCACTTGTGGGAAGCGGATCGACGCCGCTAGGCGACACGTCCATTCGGTCGCTGTTGCTCGTCGTCCTCCTCCTCGATTACCTCGCCAGTTTGGCCCTCGTCATCGTGGCCGGTGGTGAGCTCCGGTCCACCACTGAGCATGGATTGCGGGGCTCTCTTCTTCCCGGCACGAAAATGTTGGTCCACCTGGTTTGCTGCGATCACAGCGATGAACGGCAGCAACACGGCGCAGGCGAACAACACCCAGCGGAACACCCCATGAACAAAGATCATGCTGACAAAGCAGGCGGCGCGAAACGCCATGGTGATTGTGTACCGGCGAATCCGAGACGACATCTCCTCGCTGGTGCCCATCCTGGCATCAGTGATCACCGGGGCTGAGCTGCGGTTGCCCGGGTCGGCCATGGTCCGGGTATGTGCCATCTCTCGATCGGTCACCACGTCAGCCTACGCCTGCTCGCAGACGCCGTGGCTGACTCGATAGCGTGACCCCGTGAATCCATCGAGGGTGGTTTTGGTGACCGGTGGCAGCAAGGGAATTGGTCATCGCATTGCGGCCAGATTTGCACAAGCTGGGCATCGTGTCGCAGCGACTTACCGAAGCGGCGAGGTCCCGAGCGAGGTTCTCGGCGTGAAGTGCGACGTCACTGACCCTCCTCAGGTGGAAGCGGCCTTCGCTCAGGTGGAATCCAATCTCGGGAACGTCGAGGTGCTGGTCGCCAACGCCGGGATCACCCGCGACACCTTGCTGATGCGGATGTCGGATGAGGACTGGGATCAAGTGATCGCGACCAACTTGACCGGAGCATTTCGGGTGGCACGGCGGGCCGCTCGGCCGATGATTCGTGGCCGATTCGGGCGGATAATCTTCATCTCCTCGGTTGTCGGACAGCTGGGTTCAGCCGGACAGGTCAACTACGCGGCATCGAAGTCGGGATTGGTAGGATTGGCGCGCTCGTTGGCGCGCGAATTGGGATCGCGTGGCGTGACGGCGAATGTGGTGGCGCCTGGATTTATCGAGACCGATATGACCGCCGAGCTGGGCGAAGAGCTGGTGAAGAAGTACGCCGAGCAGATTCCGCTCGGCCGACTCGGCTCAGTGGACGACGTTGCGGGTGCAGTCGAATTCCTCAGCAGCGCTGCAGCCGGCTACATCACCGGCGCCCTGATACCGGTCGATGGCGGCCTGGGTATGGGTCACTGACCGGGTCACCGGACAACTTCCACGCAGAAGGGATACCTGTGGGCATTCTTGAGGGCAAGGTCATCCTTGTTGCCGGCGTCACTCTGGACACCTCTATCGGCTTCCACGTTGCCAAGATCGCTCAAGCCGAGGGAGCTACCGTCGTCGTTTCCAATTTCGGCCGGGCGATGAGCCTGACCGCTCGAGTGATCAAGAAGCTCGATCCGGTGCCGCTGCTGCTGGAAGTCGACGTCACCAACGAGGATCACCTAGCCGGACTGGCGGCTCAGCTGGGCGAGCAGCTGGATCATCTCGATGGGCTGGTGCATTCGCTCGCCTTCGCCAATCCTGAGACCGCGCTCGGCGGGAAGTTTCTTGGTACGCCGTGGTCCGATGTCGGTACCGCGTTGCAGGTGTCGGCATACTCGCTGGCGTCGTTGTCGATGGCCTGCAAGCCCTTGCTCGCCAATCCTGCTTCGGTGGTCGGGCTGACGTTCGACGCAACCGTCTCTTGGCCGGTTTACGACTGGATGGGCGTTGCCAAGGCTGCGCTCGAGAGCACCTGCCGCTACCTGGCGCGCTATCTCGGACCGGACGGGATTCGGGTCAATCTCGTTGCCGCAGGGCCGCTGGAAACTCTGGCCAAGAAAGCGATCGGTGGCGCCGATTCCTTCAACGAAGTGTGGGCCCAACGAGCACCGCTCGGCTGGGATCCCAAGGACATCACGCCGGCTGCGAAGGCGGTGGTGGCGTTGCTGAGTGATTTCTTCCCGAGGACCACCGGAGAGATGATCCACGTGGATGGCGGCCTGCACTCGACCGGCGCATGACGAGGCTCGATGGCCGCCGCATCCACCGCCCGCTCGTTGCTCGAGCTGCGCCTGCTTGACGGACCCAACCTCTACTTCCCGCGGCCGGCTGCGAAGGTCACCCTCGATCTCACCGAGTTGCTCGGCCTGCCGGTCGCTGCTGCTCGTGCTCTTGGAGCGGAGCTAGGACTCGGCGACAACGCGCGCCCCGGCCCAGCCGGATCCGTGTTCCGGCAGCGGTTCGCGATACGGCTCGTGACCCAGAGCGTTCGTCGGCTGGCACGCGCCGGAGGGGCGACGAGGCTTGCGGTGCGTACTCGGGCCGGACAGGGCGTCAACGAAGTCGTCGTCGCATATCCGTGGCGCAACGCCGGCCGGGCCGAGGGATTGGCGTACGGGCTCGCGCGGGTGCTGGACAGCGTTGCCGCCGGACCAGCGGCGGTCGCTGAGATGATCATTGCTGAGGGTGCCGCACTGGCCGGAGCTCCGCTCGGTTCAGCCCCGCAGCTGATGAGGCCGAAGATTCCGGTCGTCGCGATCACCGGCACCAACGGTAAGACCACCACGGCCAGGATGATCGGCCATGTCGCCCGCCGGGCCGGCACGTTAGTGGGTTGGTCGAGCACCGATGGCGTCTACATCGACGGGCAGCTCGTCGAGGCCGGCGACTTCTCGGGTCCAAGTGGTGCAAGTCGGGTGCTGCGTCACCCCGATGTTGAGCTGGCCGTGACTGAGACGGCGCGCGGGGGGATCCTGCGTCGTGGCGTAGGAGTCGCATACAACGACGTCTCGGTGGTGACCAACATCAGCGCCGATCATCTGGGACTCGGGGGCATTGACACCCTCGACCAGCTCGCCGAGGTCAAGGCAGTTATCACCAAGATCACCAAGTCGGACGGCTGGTGCGTGCTGAACGCCGACGACCCTCGGACGTTCGCGATGCGGCTCGGCACCAAAGCGCAGATCTGGGTCTTCACGCGCGATCCCGATTCGCCGGCGGGACGCAGTGTGCTTTCCGAGGGCGGTCGGATGACCACGCTGCTCGGCGGCTGGGTATGTGTGCTCGCGCCGCGTGCCGACCCTCTCCAGGTCGTCGAGGTGATCGATGTGCCGATGACTCTCGCCGGATTGAGCCGAGTGAACGTCGAGAACGTTCTTGCGGTCACGTCGGCAACACTGGCGTTGGCGTTCTCCGTTGAGCAGGTCGCCGCCGGTCTGCGATCGTTCGATCCGAACCAGAGCAACCCGGGCCGGATGAACATCTGGACCCTCCCGGTCGCCGGCGGAACGATCAGCGTGGTGATCGACCTGGCCCACAACGAGGCTGGGCTCGAGGCGCTGCTGGAGATCATGAGCGGGATCCGGCCGCCGACCGGTCGGCTGTTGCTGGGTCTTGGTACCGCAGGTGACCGCGGCGATGAGGTCTTCGTACGCCTCGGTGAGACTGCCGCCGTGGGAGCCGACCTCGTCGAGATCGTTCATAAGCGGAACTATCTGCGCGGCCGAAGCATGGCGGAGATCAACGACTTGATCACCGCAGGCGCTGCCCATGCCGGCATGAAAATTCAGCGCTGGCACGACAGCGAACTGGACGGTCTGGTATCGCTGGCTGATCAAGCGCAGCACGGCGACGTCGTCGCGATCATGACGCATCAAGATCGTGAGGAACTGGATCGTTGGCTGGTCGATCACCAGGCGACCCGCGATGATGCCGACGCGCTGCGCGCCAAGGTCGCTGTCTAGAGAAGAGTCTGCGAAGCCGCCGGCTCAGGGTCATGGGTCGCCTCTGGCGCGAAGTCCGGGTCGGGCACAGCATTGCTGAATTCCCGATCATCGTCGGGTCGTGCGCCCGGCTGCGCGTGATGACCGTAGGACTCCAACTGAGCCATCACCGCCGCGTGCTGCTCGACGCAGATCACCACGAGGTCCCCGGGATTAGAGCGCGACATCGCGTGCCGGACGCTGGCGAGCTCTTCGAGCACGATCTCGATCTGCTTGCAGCGTGCTCCTTCCGCCCTGGCCTCGCGCGCTCCTCGTACCACGAGCTCGGCGACTTCACCAGCTGCGCGGCCGCGCAGATTTGCGTCCTCTCGCACGATCACCACGTCGAAATGCTGAGCCGCTTCGCGTCCCAGGGCGTGCATGTCATCGTCTCGGCGATCGCCCGCGGTGGCGATCACACCGATGCGCGACACACGTCCCAGATCATTCGTGCTCTCCAGCGCATCGCCGGTTTTGTCCACGAAATCACCGAGCATGACCATCCCGGGGACGTTGTGGCAGTAGTCGACGATCACCGTACGGCCTTCGACGCTGACCTCGTTGAGCCGGCCTGGGGCGAGATAGTAGTTGGTCGAAAATGTCCGCAGGCCCTGCCGGATGTCATGTAACGAGGCACCTGCCGCGAACGCCGCCGCAGCGGCCGCCATGGCGTTCTGCACGTTCATCGTGGCGCGGCCGCCGAAGGTCGCCGGCAGTAGGTGGGTCCACGCCAGCTGCATGGCACGCCGACCTTCCTTGACCATGATCATGTCACCAAGATCGCTGTGCTCCAGTACGACCGCTCGACCACCCCGCCGGCAGTGATCATCGACCGAATCCCGGATGTCGCTACCGGGCTCGGCCATGCTGAACCACACAATCCGGCCCGAGCAGCGCCGCCGCATCGCGCGAACCAGCGGATCATCGGCGTTGAGCACCGCAAAGCCGTTACGGGGCACAGCCTCCACGATGACGGCCTTCACGTCGGCAAGCTGCTCGAGTGTGTCGATGCCGCGCAGGCCCAGATGATCGGCCTGTACGTTCAAGACGACGCCGACGTCGTTGCGCTCGTAGCCCAGGCCTTCGCGCAAGATGCCACCACGTGCGACTTCGAAGACTGCGAAGTCGACTCGCGGATTCTGCAGCACCATCTTCGCCGACCTCGGCCCCGAGGCGTCTGAGCGGATGACCAGCCGCTCGTCGATGACCACGCCGTCTGTCGAGGTCATGCCAACTTTCTTGCCGATGCCTTTGAAGATGTGGGCGATCATCCGCGAGGTCGTGGTCTTGCCGTTGGTGCCAGTGACGGCGACGATCGGTATTCGGCTCGGTGTACTCGGCGGGAACAGCATGTCGATCACCGGCTTCGCCACGTACTGCGGGTCCCCGATCGTCGGATGGGTGTGCATCCGAAAACCAGGCGCCGCGTTGACCTCGCAAATACCTCCGCCGGTCTCGCGTACCGGCTGGGTTATATCGGGTGCGATGAAGTCGATGCCCGCAATATCCAGTCCGACGACCTGCGCTGCCTCTTCTGCGATCTCGATGTTCTCCGGATGGGCTTCGAAGGTCCGGTCGATCGAAATGCCGCCGGTGGACATATTTCCGGTAAGGGTCAGCTTCACCATGGTGCCGTTCGGCGGTATGTCGTCCAGGCTGAAGCCCTGAGTCGCCACCAGGTCGATCGCTGTCTGGTCGATCTTGATCCGGGTCAGCACCTTTTCGTGACCGACGCCGCGGCGGGGATCGGCGTTGGTCTTGGCGACCAGCTGAGTAATCGTCAGCACGCCGTCGCTGATGACGTGCGCCGGCACCCGCTCGGCAATCGCGGCAATCTTGCCGTCGATCACCAGGCATCGGTAGTCGCGTCCGGTGACGTAAGTCTCGACGATGACCAACCCACCGCGTGACTCTGACTTGGCGATGTCGAAAGCGCCGCGTACGTCGGAATCACTGCGCAGATCGAGCATGACGCCGCGACCGTGGTTGCCGTCCAACGGTTTGAGGACCACGGGGTAGCCGGTGCGGTTGGCCAGCCTGACCGCCTCGTCGACGGTGCGGACCGATTGTGATCGCGGAACCGGCAGCCCGGCCGCGGACAGCAGGGAGAGAGTCAGCTCTTTGTTGCTGGCAATGTCCACTGCGACCGACGGTGTTTGAGACGTCATGGTGGCTCGGATCCGCTTCTGGTGGACTCCCTGGCCAAGTTGCACGAGCGAGGCGCTGTTGAGCCGTAGGTAGGGAATGTCGCGGCTGACCGCCTCCTCGACAATTGCCTGGGTGGACGGCCCGAACGCGGTCCGTTCACCGCGGACGATGAATCGCTCTAGCTCCTCGTCGAAGTCGAACCCAGGATCGGGGATGATCAGGTGATTGATCAGCCGGACGGCTAATTCACCCGCGGCCAGCCCGACCGACTCGTCGTAGTAGGCATAGATCACGTTGTAGCGGCCACGCTCACCCTTCACCTGGCGGGTCTTGCCGCGGCGCATGTCGTGGCCCACCGCCTGCTGCAGCTGCAGGGCCACATGTTCGGCGACATGGCCGACCCAGGTGCCCTCGTGTAACCGCTCCACGAAACCGCCCCGCCGGCCGCGGCTGCAGCTGTGATTCATCAGTCCAGGTAGCCGCTCCACCAGAGCGTCGGCGAAGCCGCGCAATTCGTTGCTGGGGAAATCTTCCAACACGCCGAGGTCGACGACGAGCTGGATGGCGGGTTCGTAGTGCCAGATGTTCGGACCGCGGAAGACTCTGCTAGAGATGATCTTGAGATCCGGGTGTGGGGTTGGGGCAACGCTTTGGCTCACGAACGCTCCTGACAGCATCGGTTTGCTGCGATCCTGCCACTGATGTGTTGGGGCAGTCATTAGCTGGCTGCCACTCCTTGCCAGCCCAGCTGACGCAGCGTGCCAAGATCATCGGCGATAACCCAGATGGTCGAGATCTTTCCGTTGCTGAGCGTCAGTAGGTCAATGGTGCGGATCTGCACATCCGATCCGGTCGGCTGGATGCTTCCGAACCCCGTCTCGTACGGCCCGGTGTGCCGGCCATGAATTAAAAAGGCGACCGCAATGCTGTCAGTGTCATCCACCACCTGCAGTACCTCGGAACGCAAATCAGAGAACGCCGCATGAAGCGCTCGCGCCCTGGTAGCGAGATCGGACAGTGAGAGATCTGAGCCATTGACCCTGAGGGGATCGGCATAGAACTCACTGAGCCGATCTTCCATCTCATCCAGACCATCGGAATCCGTCCACACCTGGAAAAGCCGGTCAAGAAACGCAGTCATGTCCAACAGTTTCGCCGACTACCGCGATGGCTTTGACATGTGACTAATAGGTCACCTATTGTGAGCGCATGCACCTGGGCAGCGAGGTCTTTCGAGCGCTCGCCGACCCGACCAGGCGGGCACTTCTGGACAGCTTGTTCAGCCGCGACGGGCAGACGCTCAATGAACTGTGCGGAGAGTTTCCCGAGATGACCCGCTTCGGAGTGATGAAGCACCTTTCCGTACTCGCCGAGGCCAATCTGGTGATCACCATGCGGTACGGACGCACCAAGCGGCACTACCTCAATCCGGTGCCGATCGAGCAGGTCGCCAACCGGTGGATCAGCAAGTACGCAGCCCGATTCACCTCTGCTCTGGTGGCGCTGGATGAGCAGGTGGTCGCCGATCACAACACGCACATGTCGAGAAGGGCAGAACCGGCATGACCCTCACCCCGCACGTCTACCAGATCTACATCGCCGCGACGCCGGAGCAGGTCTGGTCCGCGATCACCGAGTCGGAGTGGACCAGGCGCTACTTCCACACCACCGAGTTCGTCGAGCCACCGCGACAGGGCCGCCCGTATCGTACGGTCGGCGCCAACGGACTGCCGGCCGTCGACGGCATCATCGAGGACATGCAGCCGCCACGTGGCAGCAACCCCGGCCGCTTCGTGCAGACCTGGCACACCCTCTACGACGCGGAGCTTGCCGATGAACCACCGAGCCGGGTGGAATGGACGGTGGAGAACGCCGGCGAGGGGCTCACTCGAGTGAGGCTGGTGCATGGCAACCTCGAACACAGTCCGTTGACCTGGGAGAACGTCAGAGACGGCTGGGTGTGGATTCTGGACAGCATGAAGACCCTGGTGGAGACCGGGCATCCGTTGCCCCGAATACGCCGGGAGGAGAACCTAGCCAGCGCTGACCTGGCCTGATCGGCATCCGGCTAGCCTTATCGGCGCCGGTTGCGGCGTAGTCGACGCGCATAGTTGGTCGGCGATACACCCTCCGCGGCGATATCTCGAGCGATGTCGCGCAAGTCGGCTTCGGCTGCTCGCGCCGCCACTACCTCCGGGTCGGGAACGGGTGTCTGGTGGGCAACGAGGTTCCGGCTGAGGAGGTCGAACGTACTGCCGGCCGGCAGTACGTGGACCACTGCGCCTGAGACCAGCAAGGGAGCCGTGCGCTTGGCCGCGAACGCGTTGGAAACCAGATGCTGTCCGTCGACGACGGTGACAGCGCCCCGGCCGACGACCTCCAGCCGATGGCCATCATGGATCACCGCCGCGGTGTCTTCATCAATGCCTAGACCGAGTAGCGAGGGGGACTGCGCAACCAGTGACAGCAGCCGTCCATAGCGATTGCGCTGCTCGAAGTGCTGGTCGATGACGACGCCCTGAATCAGGCCCAAGCCGGCGGACAACTGGCTCATGCGCTGCTTCGGAGTGGCGCCGCCGGCGCCGAACGCGACCATGTGCTCGGCCAGGATGCTGGCACCTGCCGACGTGCCGGCTACCGCCGCACCGCGCTGGTAAGCCTCGTGGATCGCATCACCGAACGGCGTCCCGGTGATCAAGG
>DATLQP010000016.1:0-8246 GCA_035535155.1 Propionibacteriaceae bacterium | reverse complement strand
CGCTGGATACCGCTTGCCGGGTCATCGGATCACCCTTCCCATGTCTGTCCGTCTGCCGCTGGGCCGCCAGCTTCCCTCGCCGCTCAACGCCTTACTACTCGGCATCATCCACCCGCGATGACGCTCACGCATCGCTGGCCGAGGAATCACGGCTGAGCAGTCAGGGTCGGTGTTTGGCTAGATACCGCAGCAGGCTTGCGCCGCTCCAGATGGATACGACGACTGAACGGCGAAGCGTATACAGCGGTGCTTCGTGATCGAGCTTTTGGCCTCCATCTGGAACGCGGTCTGGTAGCCGGCGTGTCGCAGGTGCGAGAACGCCTTGGTGCTCACTGTCCCGTACGGATACGCGAAGTGCTCGACCGGCTGACCGCTCGCCCGCCGCAGCACGGTGCGCGACTGGTCGAGCTGGATCTTCCAATCCCGACCTGACAGGTCACTGACCGCGTGGTGGTCCCAGGTGTGTGAGCCGAATTATCCCGGAGGTGGCTTTAAATCTCGAGGCGTCAGACAATCTATGGATGCGGCTGATCGAGCGGGAGAGCCAGCTGGCTGCGTTGCATCAGTACGCGGGTGAGGCAGACCGCGGCCAGGGCAGGCTGGTGCTCATCTCTGGCGAGTCGGGCATCGGCAAGTCTGTGCTGCTCGAGGAGTTCGCGCGCGAGGTCGGCCGTGCGCACTGGTATTGGGGAGCGTGCGATGGTCTTTTTACACCGGCCGCGCTCGGGCCGCTGCTTGAGATCGCGGCTCAACTAGGCGGCGAGCTACTCCGGCTCCGTCGTGTCGAGGCTAAACGTGATCGGCTCTACGCTGCACTGCTGCAGCAGTTCAGTGAGACCTCGACTCTTACCGCGCTCGTGATCGAGGATGTGCACTGGGCTGATGACGCAACCCTTGATCTTTTGGGCTACCTGAGCCGGCGGATCCAACACCTGCGGGTGCTCTTGCTGGTCACCTTCCGCGACGACGCTCTCGTGGCCAACGAACCGTTGCGACTTACGCTCGGAGCCCTGGCAAGCCAGCGAACGACCCGCCGGCTCAGCTTGCCAACGCTCACGGCAGGCGGCGTTGCGGCATTGGCACAAGGCACCGAGATCGACGCAACCGAACTGCACCGGTTGACCGCAGGTAATCCCTTCTTCGTCACAGAGGTCCTGCAGGCCGGCACCGACGCCCTCCCCGCGTCCATCCGCGACGCCCTCCTCGCGCGCACGACGACATTGACGGCGCCGGCACGCAATGCGCTCGAGGTGGCTGCTCTGATCGGTTCCCGGATGCAGTCTGAGCTGCTGGTATCACTCCTCGACAATCCGCTGATCATGGATGAGCTGATCAGCAACGGTCTGTTGATCAAGGAAGGAGATGATCTTCGATTCCGCCATGAGATAGCGCGAGTCGTGATCGAAGCAGCCATTCCGCCATACCGCAAAGCGGCTATTCATACCAAGATCATGGACGCGCTGCTCAAGGCGGGCTGCGATGACGATGCCCGGTTGGCCTTCCATGCCGAGGGCGCTGGCAGAGCGGACCTGGTGCTCTGGTACGGGTCTCGCGCAGGGCGTCGTGCGTCTGAACTGTGGGCTCATCGAGAGGCGGCAGCCCAGTACGAGCGTGCGCTGCGGTCAGCCCCGAATAGCGACATCCGCACTCGGGCAGAACTGTCGGACGCTCTAGCACAAGAATTAGCATTGCTTGACAGCTGGCAGGAGTCGGCGAAGGTGCGGACCACGGCCTTGGAGCTGTGGCGGGAGGCTGGGGACCCTGGACGCCAGTCGAAGTCACTGCGGGAATTCGCGAAAGCGATGTGGCGACTATGCCGTGGCCCGGAATGGCTGCGGGCCTCCGAGGACGCCTTGGCACTTGCCGAGCCGCTAGGCCCGAGCCCTGAACTAGCACGGACGTACGAGGGAATGGGGCTGGTCAGACAGGCCCGCGAGATGGCAGAGCTGTTCGGGCTCTCTGACGTGCTGAGCGACGCCCTCGATACCGAGGCATGGCAGATCCGAGGCATGGGTGGTGACTGGACACTGCCGATGCAGGTCGCACTTGAGGTTGCGCTATCAGGCGGCCACGAGGAGCAGGCCGGCCGGGCCTTTGCATCCGCGTACATGCTGTACGGCGACGATCTCCGATTTGAGGAGGCCGAGCGGTCATATGACGATGCATTGGCCTATTGCGAGGAGCACGACATCGGCACATTTGCGGTGTGTTTGCAAGGTCAGCGCACGGCCGTTCTGGAGCAGAGGGGAGACTGGCACGAATGCCTGTCGCTCGGTCATGCGTTGCTCGATCAGCAGACGCTCTCCCCATGGAACCGTCTTAGACCACTGTGCAGTACGGCGAAGGTGATGGCTCGCCGGGGTCAACCGGGTTGCTGGACATATCTGGATGAGGCCATCGAGTCCGCGACACGACTCGGGGAAGCTCACTGGATTAGACCCGTTGCAATCGCCCGAACCGAGGCGTACTGGCTCGAGGGCCGGTTGCTCGCGGCTATCTCGGAACTCGATCGGGTGCGCTCATTCTCGGCTGGTACTACTGCTGCTACGCCGCATGCGGCTGCGGCTGGCGCTACTGCTGTCGATCGCTGTTGGATAGCTCTCTGGCTGCGGCGCCTAACTGGGACAGCGGACGCAGTTGATCACGCAGTTGATATTGAGCCGTTCGCCTCACAGTTGGCAGGTGACGGCGCGCGGGCTGCCATGCTCTGGGATCGGCTCGGTTGTCCCTACCAAGCCGCATTGGCGTTGCTCGACACCAAAGAGGAAACCCATCTTCGAGAGTCGTTAACGAGGCTTGTTGATCTTGGTGCCGACGCGACAGCTCGCCTGGTGCGCCGCACCATGCGCGATCTTGGTATCCGGTCCATTCCCGCCGGCGCTCGTACGGCAACGAAGGCACATCCATACGGCCTCACCGCACGCGAGCAGGAGATTCTTCAACTCCTTTCCCAAGGTCAGTCCAACGAGGAAATCTCCGCCAGTCTGTTCATTTCGGTCAGGACCGTCGAGCACCACGTGTCGGCAATCCTCGGCAAGCTGGGGACCGACTCTCGTAAGGGTGCCGCCAAGGAGGCGCGGAAGCTGGGCCTGACGCATTCGCAGGGCTTGTCGTTCGCCACGAAATCTAGGTAGTCATTACGCCAATATGGGGGATCAGCTCCCATGATCAAATAGGTGGTTCACTCCTACGGTCGTTACAAATTTCCGACCGAAGGAGGAGCCATGCCGCTCTACATGGATGTCCACAGCCTCGACGGTGCAGTCACCTTCGAGGATGTGGGCCAAGCACATCAAGCCGATCTGCAAACCCAAGGCGGCTACGACGTCAGCTATCTGCGCTACTGGGTGGACGGGCCGCAGGGAAAGATCTTTTGCCTCGTTGAAGCCCCGAACGCCGACGCCGCGGCGACGGTTCACCGCAAGGCCCACGGCCTTGTCGCTGAAGAGATCTACGAAGTGCAGGAGGGGTCATGAAACGGCTCCGCACCGTCGTTCCGATGATCGCCGCGGGTCTCTTGCTCGCCAGCCAGGCGAGCGCCGCATTCGCATGCGGTCAATGCGACCCCGGAGGGGCCATGGCCTCAGCTCGCACCGTCACGGCGAAATATCACAGCCTTAACCTCGCCAATAAGTCAGGTTATTCGATCTTGGCCGATACTGCTGGAATCACCTGCATCGCCGAGCCCCAAATGGGTGCGATGGGAGTGCACTACGTCAAAGGTGATCTTGTGAAAGATCCTGCGATTGACGCCACGCATCCGGAAGCTCTGGTTTATGCACCTGACCGGCATGGGCGGCTTCATTTGGCTGCCCTGGAATATGTGGTGATCAAGTCCGACTGGGACGCGCACAATTCACTGGTCGGTTCAGGGGCGCCGTCGTGGGTCAAACCCGCGCCGCCGAACCTCTTCGGGCAGGATTTTAACTTCACTGACGCGCCTAATCGATACGGCCTACCACCGTTCTATTCCTTACATGCATGGGTGTGGAAGGAGAATCCGGTGGGCACCTTCGCAATGTGGAACCCCAGCGTGCGCTGTGATGAGACCTGACGGCTAGTCGTTTGCCACCGCGTCGCGGCACCTTCATCCTGTGGCGCGCTGGCTGATCATCCCGTGCGGGTCGAGCACGTACTTGCTGGCAACTCCGTGATCGAACTCGTCGTAACCTCGCGGGGCTTGATCCAGCGGAATCGGGGTGGCGTTGACGTTCTTCGCAATGGAGACCCGGTCGTGCAGGATCGCCATCATCAACTGCCGGTTGTAGCGCATCACTGGGCATTGGCCGGTGGTGAAGACGTGTGACTTGGCCCAGCCCAGGCCGATACGGATTGACAGCGATCCGTGTTTGGCGGCCTCGTCGGCGGCGCCTGGATCGCCGGTGACGTACAGCCCAGGTATACCGATGCGTCCAGCGGCGCGGGTGATGTCCATCATCGAGTTCAGCACCGTCGCGGGCCGCTCGATGGTCGCCTCGCCGCCGTAGCCGTGTGCCTCGAACCCCACGGCATCGACCGCGCAGTCGACCTCGGGTACGCCGAGGATCTGCTCGATCTGGTCCTTGGGGTCCCCCTTGGAGACGTCAACGGTCTCGCAGCCGAAGCTCGCGGCTCGGGCCAGCCGGTCCGCGTTCAGGTCGCCGACAATCACCACCGCTGCACCGAGCAGCTGCGCCGATGTGGCGGCGGCCAAGCCAACCGGTCCTGCGCCGGCGATGTAGACGGTGGAGCCGGGGGCGACTCCGGCACTGACGCAGCCGTGGTAGCCGGTGGGGAATATGTCGGACAGCATGGTCAGATCGAGGATCTTCTCCAGGGCCTGGTCCTTGTCAGGGAACTTCAGCAGATTCCAGTCCGCATACGGCACCAGGACGTACTCGGCCTGGCCACCGACCCAACCGCCCATATCGACATACCCGTAGGCCGACCCAGGCCGATCCGGGTTGACGTTAAGGCAGACTCCGGTATGTCCCTCTTTGCAGTTGCGGCAGCGGCCGCAAGAGATGTTGAACGGCACTGAGCACAGGTCTCCGACCTTGATGAACTCCACTCCGGGCCCGACCTCGACCACCTCGCCGGTGATCTCATGGCCGAGCACGAGCCCTTCCGGCGCGGTAGTGCGGCCACGCACCATGTGCTGGTCGGAGCCGCAGATGTTGGTGGCCACACACTTCACGATCGCGCCGTGCGGCACCCGCCGCCCAACATTGGCTGGGTTCACGCCTGGCCCGTCGCGTAGCTCGAGTACCGGGTAGTCGATCTCTTGGACCTCGACCTTGCCGGGACCCATGTATGCAACCGCTCTGTTGCCGGACATCGCTTTCAGCTCCTCGCCGTCTCGTTCCCTGCTGGTTCAAGCCGCTGGTTTGGCCCGCTGGTTCAGCCCAGCGCCTTGGCGCCCGCCTCGGCCACGGCATAGTCGTTGTCGACGCTGCTTCCGCTCACTCCGACTCCGCCGACGACCGCGCCGTTGCCGTCCCGAAGCGGAATGCCGCCGGGGAAGGTGATCAGCCCGCCGTTGGACACCTCGATGTTGAACAATGGGCCGCCCGGCTGCGATAGCGAGCCGATGTCGCCGCTGTTCATGTCAAAGAACCTCGCGGTCCGCGCCTTCTTGATCGAAATGTCGATGCTCCCCAGCCATGCGCCGTCCATCCGTCCGAAGGCTTTGAGGTTCCCTCCGGCATCGACCACGGCAACGTTCATCAACGTGTCGATCTCCGCCGCTTTCTGCATCGCCGCGTCCAAGACCTGCTGCGCCTGGGACAAGTCAAGATCTGCCATTGCACCACCTCGTCGTTGAGTTTGCTTGGTATTGCCGCGCCATCGGTCTGGTGCGGCGGCTCGCTCAGAATAATTGAGGCCTGCCTGGGCGTCGTACGAGGGGTGGCGCGTCAGAGTCATCGGACTCGTCCAATATGATCATGGAACCCTCGCAGCTGTCGGGCACGGAACCCACCCCCCGGCGACCCCCCGGAGATCCCCATGCATCGCTCGTTCTGGCTCCAGCAGACCCTCGCGAGCACGGCCGATGATCAAGCCCGCCTCGGTCATGTGTGACCGGCGGTGCGTTGCTGGCCCAGCTGATCGACCTGGGAAGCCGCTGTTCAGGCATCTCTTGCCGCTGTGGCGTTCACGCTGGCATTGTTGGGCCTGTCTTGCGCGCCCTGAAATGAACCGATGTCATGGTTGACGATCGTGATGCCCTGATCAGCGAAGGCCACTCTGCGCCGGGGCGTGCCGGCGAGCTCCCGACCAGACGCATTTGGGCCATCTTCAGTGGATTGATGCTCGCCTTGTTGCTGGCGTCCTTGGACCAGACCATCGTGTCAACGGCCCTGCCGACCATCGTCCGAGAGCTCGGCGGGGCTGCACACATTTCCTGGGTGGTCACGGCGTACTTGCTCGCCTCGACGGTGACCACCCCGATGTGGGGCAAGCTCGGCGACCTGGTTGGGCGCAAGACGCTGTTCCTGCTGGCAATTGTGGTCTTCCTGGTGGGCTCGGTGCTCTGCGGCACCGCGTACGACATGGTCCAGCTCGTCATCTACCGCGCGATACAGGGCATCGGCGGCGGAGGCCTGATGGTGCTCTCGCAAGCGATCATCGGCGATGTCGTGTCGCCTCGCGAGCGAGGCAAGTACCAGGGTGCGTTCGGAGCCGTCTTCGGTGTCAGCAGTGTGGCCGGGCCATTGCTTGGCGGCTTCTTCGTCGACAACCTGTCGTGGCGTTGGGTCTTCTACGTCAACGTACCGATCGGCATTGTGGCGCTCATTGTCATTGCCGTCGTGCTGCCGAAGACGAACGTGGGTGGTCGACCGGTGATCGACTACGCCGGTATTGCACTGCTCGCAGGTGCCGCCAGCTGCATCGTGCTCGTGACAAGCCTGGGCGGGTCGCGCTGGGCATGGGATTCCGCTCAAGTCGTTGCCTTGTTCAGCGGCTTTGTCATCCTCGTCGTCGGTTTCGCCTTGGTGGAGCAGAGGGTGCGCGAGCCCGTGATGCCGCCACGGCTGTTTCGTAACAGGGTTTTCTTGATCGCTTCGGGCATTGGATTTGTCGTTGGCTTCGCGATGTTCGGAGCGATCACCTTTCTGCCCGTCTATATGCAACAGGTGCGAGGGGTATCGGCTACCGAGTCCGGACTGCGGCTCGTTCCGCTGATGGCTGGCCTGCTCCTGACCTCGCTGGCCAGCGGCCAGATCATCAGCCGGACGGGCCGCTACAAGCTCTTCCCGATTCTGGGTTGCGGCTGTTTCACGGTGGGTTTGTTTCTGCTCTCGCGGCTGGACGAGCACACCGGCGTCGCCGAGTCGAGTGTTTATATGTTCGTGCTCGGGATCGGGCTCGGCATGGTGATGCAAGTGCTGGTCCTCGCCGTACAGAATGCCGTGGACTATCGCGACCTGGGCACAGCCACGAGTGCTGCGACGTTCTTCCGGACCATCGGTAGCTGCATCGGCGTAGCGGTCTTCGGCACTGTCTTCACGACCGAGCTCACCAAGCACCTCGCAGTCGGGGTACCGCCGACAGCCGTCGGGAAATGCTCGCCGGTGACATTGACCGGCCCGTCGGGAGTCTTGACGCAGTGTCCGGCCGATGTGCAGGCGTGGTTCATCGGCGCGTACGCGACAGCAATCCACATTGTGTTCCTCTCGGCTGTCCCCGTCGGGATCGTGGCCTTCGGATTGGCGCTCCTGCTGCCCGAGGTGCCACTGCGCACGGCCACCAGAACAACCGACACGGGTGAGGCGTTCGGTATCCCGACGGCGCGTACCTCCTTGGAGGAGCTGCAGCTCGCACTGTCCCGACACCTGAGCCGCGAGAACAGATTGCGCGGCTACCAGCTGGTAGCTCAACGCGCGAATGTCGATCTTGAGCCCGGCGAGGCCTGGATGCTCAACCGCGTTTCCCGAGAAGGCTTCCGCCAGGTTGATGTGATGGCCCAGTCATCGCAGACGCCGGTCGGACGCGTACGAGAGGTCGCGGCAGCGCTGACTCAACGGGGCTATGTCACGATCGACGGCGAGACGGTGTCGGTCACTGAGTCCGGACGAGGAGTAGCCGCACTACTGGTGGCTGCTCAGGAGGAGATCCTCAATGAGTTCCTGGAGGAATGGTCACCCAACGAGCATCCAGACGTGAAGGCCCTGGTCCACGATGTTTCTGCCTGGCTGAGCGGGGAGCATCGGGCAATGGTCGGCGCCGGCCCACGGCCCGATCGGAGGAAGATTGATCACGATCTC
>DATLQP010000015.1:0-2061 GCA_035535155.1 Propionibacteriaceae bacterium | reverse complement strand
GCGATCACAATCGAGAAGCCGAGCAGAATCGCCACGCGTCGCCACGCGGACGCGGCCCGCGCGTACGGGAACATCATCGAGGCGTACAGGTATCCGCCGATGAGGGTCGGAAGCAACAGCAGACCGGCGACGGAGCCCGTGCGATCAGAGGTCGGCAAAGGCGCGATCACCGTCGTCGTAAACGTACGGTCATTCTTCTTCGCCGCATCCGCGAAGCCGCCACGGACATAGACCTCGCCGAAAAAGCTCTTTGCCGGCACCGTGACCAGCTTGTCGCTGGACGAGCCGGGGATGTACCCGCCGTAGATGTCGCCGTCTTCGGCAGCCTGAGTCAGGTCGGCCTCGCTGGAGTAAGTCGTGACATCCAGCGACAACTTGGACTTGACCGCGTCGACCACCGGGGAAGGCCCTGTCACGCCGAACGGCATGTCCCTGGGTTCAAGCAGCTGCAAGGCGCTCACGAGGCAAAGCCCAAAGAACGCGCCGACCACGCCAACGGTGACCAGTGCAACTAGCGACTTCTTCACGGAATCTTCCTTCCGACAGCCCGCCACGCGAGTCGCTTATGCGGGTGTTCAAACGCTCCGCTCACGATGACGTATGCCACCGGTCTCCCTTCAGCGAGCTGGCGAAAAGACCACCGGCGTCAGGACGGCCCTCACTGCGCTCGGCTCATCGAGCAGGCAGCGATGAGTGACATCCCGACAATGCCGTCGAGCAGGGACATGATCGCAGATGGAGGGCAGCCCGGCCGCCCTCCAACAGCTCGCATGTACATGTAAGTGCCAGCTGCAGGCTCAGCTCGCGGTCTTGGCCTCCTCGGCCTCCTTGGCCTCCTCGACCGCCTGAGAGAACGCGGTCTCAAAGTCCGCCCGCGTCGTGTCGAGGACGATCTTGTTGGTGGCGTTCGAGAGCAGCGCGCCGATGTCCTCGCCCGTGTGGTCGACGGCGACGACCACCAGCGCGGCTTGACCGGCTTCCAGAAGGTCGCCCATGCGACGGAGGTCGTCCTTGGGGATGTTGTGCCAGAAGTGCCCGACGATCCCGCCGGCGCCGGCGCCGGTCCCGACCAGAGCTGCGGCGCCCAGCGGCGGGGCGAGCACCACGAGCGCGCCGCCCAGGAGAGCGCCGCCCCAGGCCAGGTGCTTGGCGGTGCTGTCATGGCGGTCCATCTTGAGCTTGCCGTCGGCATCCTTCTCGAGCACGGCCGCGGCCACGTGGTCCAGCTCACCTTCGTGCTTCACACCCCACACGGCGTGGAAGTCCTGTTCTGCCCCGTCCTTGTAGGGGTATGTGGCGACGGCCAGAACGACGGGTTGATCACTCACGAGACTCTCCTTGTTGGCTGGATGGCGATGCGACGACCATATGCACCCCGGAGCGCCGCGCACATCATCCCGCAAGGATGAAACCGACACGGGCTCGCGATGCAGCGTTCCCACACTCACACCTCCCAGTCGGGCCGACGTCGTAGCCGAAGGCGAGGGCGAACTGGGGAGCGGCGGTGATCAGTCGGGTAGATCGAGGATGGGCTGCTGCCGTGAGCACGTCGACGATGTCGCCTTCGCTCGCACCGGCCGCCCCGCTCGAAGCATTCATCGACTACCAGACCCACCACAAGCTGCATGATCAACAACCCGAGAACCTGTCCAGAATGCTTGACACACACCCACTCCAAGGAGTTCGCAAGATCTCGGACCAACATGACGTTGGGACAGGACCCCTACGGGCCGGCGTACATGCAGGCGAGACATATGACGGTGTCGAGCGCGGGCTGCTCGGCTACTTCGTCAACGCCAGCATCGAGAACCAATTCCAGTTCATCATGCGCGAGTGGATGAACAACTACGAGTTCGTTGGCGGCACGCGGCTCGACCCGCACGCCAAAGGCGTGATCACGGGGACGAACAACCCGGGGGGCCAGCGTGTTCGAGATCCGCCGGCCGGGCGGCGTACCCCCGCTGCGATCACCGGCTTCAGGAATTTCGCGACGACGCGAGCGGCGGCCTACTGCTTCCTGCCCAGCCTCACCGCGCTGCGGTTCATCGCCGGGCTTGCGTG
>DATLQP010000014.1:0-8614 GCA_035535155.1 Propionibacteriaceae bacterium | reverse complement strand
GCTGTTGATCTCCGGGCTGGAGGATCACACCGTTCCCGACGTCGTCACACGCTCGACGCTGAAGCAGTATCGGGATTCCACCGCGGTGACCGAACTCAAGCAATTCGAGGGACGCAGCCACTCCTTGACCATCGACAAAGGTTGGAAGGAAGTGGCCGATGCTGTCCTTGACTGGCTCAAGGCAAAGGGATTCGGCGCGCAGTCCTCGAATCCAGATACTTCACCCTAGGTACTTCTCCCAGGGACCACGGATCACGAACGTGTGACCCGGCTCCTGAACATTCGCGAACAGCAAGGACCCGTCAGGGGTGAAGGTCGGACCCGTCATCTCGGCGTAAACGTTGCCACCCGACGAGCCTTGCTCGAGCACGATCTGATTACGCGCGATTGCCTGTGCGCCGAACTTCTCCGACCAGCTGATCAAGTGATTCGCCGTATTGCCGTCCTCGGCGATGACCAGGCTTCAGTACGGCGACACATGCACGTTGTCGGGGCCGTCGAAGGCGAGATCGATACTGTCGCCCAGCGTGTCTTCCCAGTTCGGGCCATCGGTGTGCAGCAACTCGTTGTACGGGAAGTACGCCTTGAGCGTCAGGGTCTCGTCAGCGTAGTCGTAATACCAGATCTGGCCGTCATGCTTCGTCGCATTTGCCGGCAGATCAGAGGCAGCGAACGCGAAGCCAGCCGCGAAGTACATGCCCTGCCGGGTGCCCCAGGCGCCTTCGAGTTTCTTTGACCGGGTGACGTCGGATCCACTGAACTGCTTGCGTACCGATGTGGATGAGGCCTGCCGCTCGGGGACCTCCGTCCAGCGGGTACGGAATGGCCTGCCAATTTGCGCGCTGGTGACGTGGGCGAGGTCGGGCAGGATGCCGCCATCTGGTGCCAGGACGATCAGCGCTTCGAGTGCACCCTGGTTTCCGGCGAGATCGTGTGGTTTGGGTCATTCTGCGGCGGGTACAGCGGGCGTAGTGAATGACTAAGCACGAACAGCGTTTGGCCTCAGACGGGAGATGCACAGTGGAAATCATCGGAGTGATAGTTGCAGGGATCATCATTGGGTTGCTTGGCAAGTTCGTCGCACCAGGTAGTAGAGACAACACTCCTATTTGGCTCACCATCCTGTGTGGGATTGGCGGCGTTCTGATCGGTTGGTTCATCTACACGGCCTTCGGAGGTAATGGCAGCCCTGGAATCGACTGGGTGCGTTGGCTCATTGCCATTGCGGTGGCGGCAGTCCTTGTCGTGATCGCTTCCACGGTCACGGGACGCAACACCACCGCTCGTCGGGTCTGAACCCCAAAATCCGGGCTCGCCCCGGTACTGACCCTCGTCAGCCTTTCCTGGACGGTGTTCCGTCCAATCCATGAGAGTGAGGTCGCCGGTCCTCTGCTGCCTTGGGCAAGTCAGGACCGGTCTGAAGAGGCTGCAGAGATTTCGTCACCCCAAGACGATCGGATGTTAGACGCGAAATGCCTGAAAACCGGTATCAGAGCCGCGAACTCCTTGGGAAAGGAGCAACGTCGGAGGTCTATCGCGGATTTGATGCTCACCTCGGCCGAGCGGTAGCGATCAAACGCCTTCGGCCGGATCTGGTGACGAACGCGGTCTTTCGGTCGCGCTTCCACCGCGAGGCCCTGGCCGCCGGCGGACTTGATCATCCAGCGATCGTGGCCGTGTACGACGCTGGTGAAGAGCGCGACGCCACCGGTACCGCGGTCCCCTTCATCGTGATGGAACTGATCGAGGGTCGCTCACTCCGTGACGCGCTGCACGAGGAAGGCAAGCTCTCGCCCGGACGAGCCCTCGAGGTGGCTGCCGTCGTACTAGACGCCTTGGCGTGCAGTCATGCGGCTGGCATCGTTCACCGCGACATCAAGCCTGGCAACGTGATGCTCACCAGCACCGGCGAGGTGAAAGTCGCCGACTTCGGAATCGCGCGTGCGGTGTCGGAGTCGTCAGGTACGGCCACGATGACAGGGACGGTGATGGGAACAGCGCAATACCTGTCCCCTGAACAGGGCCGTGGCGAGGCCGCCGACGCTCGAAGCGACATCTATTCCGTGGGATGCATGCTCTACGAACTGCTCGTCGGCCATCCCCCGTTTTCAGGCGAGTCGATGGTGAGCATTGTCGTCCAGCACATCTATGACTCGCCAACCCCGCCTAGCGTGGCGGCTCGAGAGATCTCGACGGGCGTCGATGCGATTATCCTGAAGGCGCTGGCAAAGAACCCGGCCGAGCGCTACCAGACCGCCTCGGAGATGAAAGGCGACATCGAACGCGTCCTCAGCGGGAAGTCTCCCGAAGCCACCAGCTTGTTGGGAGCGCCCCTGATCGAGACATTGGGTAAACCGCGTCGTGGCGCTGGCCAAGCCCATCGACAACCCGCGGCTGGCCTTGTTGTGATCATGACTGGATTGCTCGTTGTCGCGATGGGCGTGGGCGCGTTCGGGATCCAGCGATCCACCAGACCGGAGGCTGCTGGCCTTCGTACGACTGAAGTCCCCGCGGTATTGGGCCTTGGCAAGGTTGGTGCGGCCAGTCTGCTCCGAAATGCCCGCCTGCTGCCGAGTTTCGAGTTGGTTCATGGCGCCGACGACGCGTCCATCGACACCGCGATGCGACAGTCCCCGGCCGCCGGAGAGATCGCCCCGATCGGCAGCGCCGTAACAGTCGTGATCAACGTTGGTCCGGAGCAGGCCATGATTCCGCAAGGTGTCACACTACGCAGTGCCGATCAGATGAATGAAGCTGACGGCCGAGGAGCTGGTCAGGGCAGCGACTCTGGCAACCCGAGAGCTGGTCAGGTCAATGACTCTGGCAACCCGAGAGCTGGTCAGGTCGGTAATGCTAAAAGTTCTAGTGGCTCGCCAGGCCAACAAAGGCCTCAAGCAGTTGACGAATCGGGGTCGGATGACGGCAAGTACAGCCAGGCGGATAAGCGGAAGTCGGGGAAGGACAAGAGTCTCAAGAAGGATCAGCCGGGCGAGGATCTTGATCATTCGGGCGACGATCTTGATCATTGATGCCGTTTGGGATCGTGAGGCAAGACCGCTATTCCGATCCCGTCGCGGCATCGCGCCACTCCTGGAAGCGCGCCACGTCGTCGACGACCACCCCGTACGGCTGCAGCGCGATCATCTTCGCGTCGTCGGCCTTAGTCTTGCCCGTGTAGAGGAACACCTTGATGTCGGCCAGGCGGTAACCGCGCGCGACATCGGCAGGGATGGTGAGTCTCGCGTGCACAGCCGAACCGACGTTCTTGATCGTCGACACCGATGGCCAGTTGCGGGTACCCAGAATGATCAGCGCATAGCTGATCTTGTGGGTGGTGTCCGCGGCATCCAACTTCTTGATCTTGTTCAGCGCACCAAGGCAGGCGGAGGTGGCCTGCAATTGAATTCTCGAGTTCTTGATCGCGTTCCACAACTGCATCGCCTGGGCGTCGCTGATGGTGCAAACCTTGATCTCCAAGGCGGCCGACTTCCCGACTGAATCGGCGTAGCTGAGCAGGTCGACGAGGCGCATCAGCCGCTGAGCACCGATGTTGGTGCGACACCTGTCGCGGATTGCGAACCAGAGCCATGACGAGACGTTGCCTGTGCAGTTCGTTGTCCGATCAAGCGTGGCGTCGTGCAAGATCACTATGGTTCCCACGTGGTCGGCGTCGGGACCGTCCTTCGTCCAGCGAATGTCCCCGTCCAGCATGTCTGCGCGGTTCTTCACTGCGTACTGATAGGCAGGCAGGGTGCCTTCGCCTAACTTTGACGTGCTTGCGCCGCGGTGAGCGACCGTCAGCTCTTCCATGGAGTCGGCGTACGCGGCATGCCCTAGGAGGACCAGCGCAATTCCGCCGGCGAGGACAGCACACAGCACACGCAGGCGGTTTCTCATGTGGTCCTCACTGAAGGGGAAGGGCGAGGTCTGTAGAGCGGCAAGCGTCGGTATTGCGCGAGCAGCTCCAAAACTTGGATGCGAGCGCGTCACTCTAACTAGACGGCGGTAAGCCAGCGCAAACCGACACGCCGCCAGCGCCCCGATGAGCATTGTGTTCGGCTATCGCCTGGTCGCTCGTGCGCTACAGCAGTAGCGACGATCGCATCCCCAGCGAGACATCCCTCCCCTGGCCGAGGTCGCTCAGGTAGAGGTGGTGCACCGCAGCTGCAGCACGACTCTGCTGGGCGGATTGCTGACCAGCTTCGACGGAGTGGCACGGGACTCTACAGAGGGCGCTCGGTCAGCGATAACCACGACCTAGAGCCCAGAGTTGGGCCCTTCCAGCGAGCTGAGGTCTTCGGGAACGTCCACCGCGTACGGCTGCAGCACGGCCAAGTCGATCACCTCGAGCGCCCGGGCGTTGGTTGCGGCCAGGACGACGGGAGGCGCGACTCCGGCCTCGTGGGCCTGCGCCCAGCGTTCGGCAACCACACACCATCGATCACCGGGTCGTAGTCCGGGAAAGCCGTACTCGGGCACAGGTGTGATCAAGTCGTTGCCCACGCTGCGCTGATGATCAAGAAATTCAGCTGTCAGCACTGCGCACACCAGATGGAAAGCCTGAGCTGGACCCGAGGTGCAGCAGCCGTCGCGATAGAAGCCTGTGAGGGGATCCGTACCGCAGGGCTGCAGTTCGGCGCCGAAGACATTGTTTTCACCGTCCACAGCTCTAGTGTGGCCAAAAGAGCGCCGCGTGCCATCATCGGTTTGATGAGCGCGTCCATGATCGAACAAGGCTGGGCGGCATTGAATGCCGGCGACCCGGCGACTGCTCGTACGGCGCTCGAACAGTCGCTCGCCGAGGCGGAGTCCGGTACCGCGCGAGAAGGACTCGGTCAGGCGCTCTATCTGCTGCGCGACTACGCCGGGGCGATCGCTCAGCATGAGCGGGCATACGCGGCGTACCGCAAAGCAGGCCAGACCTTTGCGGCCGGTAGAGCAGCGCGCACCTTGGCCTGGATTAGCGGAAACGTGCTTGGCGACTGGGCAGTGCAGAACGGCTGGCTGGCCAGGGCGCTCCGGATTCTCACCGAAGCCGGTGAGGAAGCCCCGGAGCACGGCTGGGCGCTGATCATCGGGTCGTACACCGAACCGGATGCCGCCGCCCGAGAGGCCATGTACCGCGAGGCGATCACCGTCGGACGGCGGTTCGCGGATCCCAACATCGAGATGGAAGCCTTGGCATCTCTCGGCGGTCTGTATCTCATGACCGGCCGGGTCGATGTCGGAATGGCGCTACTCGACGAATCGATGGCCGTGCTGTGTGAGGGCGGGCTGACCGAGATCGCAACCGTGGACAACCTGTTCTGTGGCCTTTTCTGGGCTTGCGAGCTCGTCAACGATGTGCCGCGCGCCGACCAGTGGATGCGCGCCGCGTCTGAGGCGATGGCCAGCCGAAATGCGGTCGCCGCATTCTGCCGTGCGCACTATGGAGGCATCCTCACAGCGGCCGGCCGTTGGCAAGAGGCTGAGGTGCAGCTCATCGACGCCGCCCGACACTTCGACAGCGGCATGCCGCAGCGACGCGCCGCGGCGATCATCCGGCTGGCCGAGCTGCGCGTCCGGCAAGGCCGCCTGGAAGAGGCCGGGCAGCTGCTGAAGGGACTGGAGCAACACCCGGACGCCGTACGCACCTGTGCTGCATTCCACCTCGCGCGCGGTGATGTCGCGCTGGCCAGGGACCTCTTGGAGCGAGCCACCGAGGGTTCCGACGACGAAGTTGCCGCGCTTGGTGCGTCCAACATGATCGGTCCGTTGCTCGCGCTCCTGGTAGACGTCTACCTCGAGCAGGACTGCGTCGACGATGCCGAACAGACTGCGCAACGCCTGCAGCGCATCGCGGAGACCCAACATGGGACCTATTTGCCCGCGGCCGCCGCGTTCGCGCGAGGCCGAGTCTGCGTCGCGACCGGCGAAGGCGATGCGCGCTCTTGCTTGAACGCCGCGCTGAAGGGGTTCGCCAAGGCGCAGTTGCCGATGGAGTTGGCGCGGACCCGGCTCGAGATGGCGTACGCGTTGGCCGAGCGTTCGCCCGAGGTGGCTGTCGCCGAGGCAAAGGCTGCGCTGGAGGACTTCGAGCGACTGGACGCCGCACGGTACGCGGATGCGGCCGGAGCGTTGCTGCGCTCTCTGGGTGCGCCCATCCGTACCGGCCCCAAAGGCGTCGGCGCCCTGACCAGGCGTGAAGCCGAGGTGTTGGAGCTCCTCGGCGCAGGCCTGTCCAATTCCGAGATCGGGGATCGGCTCTACATCACCCGTAAGACCGTGGAGCACCACGTCGGAAACGTGCTCTCCAAGCTCGGCCTGCGGAACCGCGCCGAGGCTGCCGGCTACGCGTTGCGCCACCAAACCAGCCCGTAGTTAGGGGAATTCCCCGTTACTTCCACTGGCCGGACCGGTCCATCCTGCAGATGCGATTCCGCATTCAGGTCTTTGGGAGCTGACATGGCCGGCAAGATCTATGACGCCATCGTGGTGGGTGCCCGCGTTGCCGGGTCGCCGACCGCGATGCTGCTCGCCCGCAAGGGGTACGACGTGCTGCTCGTCGACCGCGCGACGTTCCCCAGCGACACGATCTCGACCCACCTGGTGCATCCGCCGGGTATCAATGCGCTCCAGCGCTGGGGGTTGCTGAACAAGGTGGTGGCCAGTGGTTGTCCCGCCATCGACACCTACGCCTTCGATTTCGGGCCGTTCACGCTCTCCGGAGCTCCCGACCCGGCCGGGACCGTCGCGTACGGACCACGTCGTACCGTGCTGGATAAGCTGCTGCTGGACGCGGCGGTGGAAGCGGGCGCGGAGGTGCGGGAGAGCTTCACCGTTGAATCCGTGCTTGACGAAGATGACCGGGTCACCGGCATTCGCGGGCACGGCAAGGGCGGCAGGACACTCGCCGAGTACGCCCGCGTCGTCATTGGAGCTGACGGCAGGCATTCGCTCGTCGCCCAGGCTGTTCACCCGTGGCAGTACCACCAGAAGCCGCCGCTGCTTGCCGCGTACTACGCCTACTGGAGTGGCCTGCCGATGGACGGCCGTTTCGAAACCTATGTCCGTCCGAGCCGCGGGATGGCGGCCTGGCCGACGAACGATGATCTGACTGTGGTGATAGCCGCTTGGCCATACGCCGAATTCGAGGCCAACAAGAAAGACATCGAAGGCAATTACCACAAGGCGTTCGACCTCGCGCCGTCGTTCGGGCAACGGTTAGCGGCAGGCACCCGGGAGACTCGCTTCGTCGGTACGGCAGTGCCGAACTTCTTCCGAAAACCGTTCGGTCCGGGATGGGCCCTCGTCGGAGACGCCGGGTACAACAAGGACTTCATCACCGCCCAAGGAATCCATGACGCGTTCCGGGATGCCGAGCTCTGTACGACGGCGTTGGACGATGCATTCAGCGGTGCTCGCTCCTTCGACGCCGCTATGGCGGATTACCAATCACGCCGCGACGCGCAGGTGCTTCCGATGTATGAGTTCACGACTGAGCTCGCGACGCTGGAGCCACCTCCGCCCGAGCTGCAACAGCTGCTGGCCGCTATGCCAGGCAACCAGGACGCCATGGACGGATTCGCGCAGGTGAATGGCGGTGTGACCTCACCTGCCGAGTTCTTCAGCCCTGCAAACGTGGCACGCATCATGACTGTTGAGAGCGCTCTGCGCTAGAGCCACGAGGAGTGTCGAACTCTCTCCACGGTCTGTCATGATCGTGATCGGGGGGACCATGACACAACGTGCGCGGGCAACGGCTGGCACAGAGCAAGCGCCGGTTCTTGCCCCGCTCGCCGTGTTGGTCAGCTCTGCGTTGCTGGTGCTGTCCCAGCTCTACTTGGCGATCCCGTTAGCACCGATCATCGCCGAGGTGCTCGGCCGTGGCGGCTCGGCCACAGCAGCCGCTTTGGGCACCACCTATGCGCTGGCATACGGTCTCGGGTTTCTGATCTTCGGCCCTCTGTCTGACCGCTACGGCCGCAAGCCGATCCTGGTGCCGGGGATGGCCGTGCTTGCCATCGTCACCGCCGGTTTGGCTGCCGCGCCGTCACTGCCGGTGCTGGCGCTGCTACGAACCGTGCAGGGACTGGTGGCAGCCAGTTTCTCCGCCGTGGCGCTGGCCTACATTGGTGAAGCGCTCCCGCCGCGTTGGCGATCAACCGGGATCGGCGCCATGTCGACGGCCTTCCTGTCGGCCGGCATTTTGGGTCAGGTCTACGCGCAAGCGGTGGCGGACGCACTTGGCCACCACTGGGTGTTCGGCCTGGCGGCACCGGCTTTCATGATCGCGGCTCTTGCGATAGCAGTGATCTTGATTGAGCCGCTGCGCAGCGGGGAGCCGGCGAGCCTGACTGAGAAGTATCGCGCGCTTATAACATTGGCGGTTCGACGCGAGCTCGCGCTCGTGAACGCCGCTTCCTTCTCGGTGCTGTTGAGCTTCGTTGGCATGTACGCGGCTCTGGGTGGGCTGCTCCAGACGCAGTTCCGACTTGATCACACAGGAGTGCTGTTGGTACGCCTCGCGGGCCTGCCAGCCATGCTGCTCGCACCGGTCGCGGGCTGGCTCGCCGGACGTTACGGCGCCACGCGGGTTGCAGTCGCCGGATTCCTGCTGGCGGCGGTCGGGCTC
>DATLQP010000013.1:0-8730 GCA_035535155.1 Propionibacteriaceae bacterium | reverse complement strand
CTGCTGTTGACGTCTCTACCGAAGGATCAGTGTCAAAGTGACTACGACGCTCAGCGCTCTGACGGCAATCGTCTTGGTGAACCCGGTGCCCTGGGCCCGCGCGCAGATGGCCTTCACTCTCGCCTTCCACATCATCCTGGTGCCGCTCGGAGTGTCCTGGGCCTTCATGACGTTGATCGCCAACTACCGAGGTTTGCGGCACAGCGACCGGGCTGCCTTGATCCTGGCTCAACGCTGGTCGAAGTTCATGGCGGTCACCTTCGCCGTCGGCGCTGTCACCGGCACCGTTTTGACCTTCGAGTTCGGATTGCTCTGGCCGCGGTTCATGGGCCAATGGGGCGAGGTATTCGGCGTACCGTTCGGCTTCGAGGGTCTGTTCTTCTTCACCGAGGCGATCTTCATCGCGATCTACCTCTTCGGGTGGCGACGGCTACGGCCGTGGGCACATTTCTGGACCGGCGTACCAATCGTGCTTGCCGGAATCTTCGGCAGCATCTCGGTAGTTGCCGCGAACGCGTGGATGAACGCGCCAACCGGGTTCACCTTGGACTCGAACGGAAACGTGGTTGACGTCGATCCGATTCGGGTGATCTTCAACGACTCCATGCCGTGGCAGGCGGCACACATGCTGGTCGCCGCGTACCTGGTGGGCGGTTTCCTGATCGCGTCGGTGTACGCGGTGGGCATGCTCCGAGGCCGACGGGACCGCTATCACTACCTCGGCTTCGTGATCGCATTCACCGTCGGCGCGGTCGCGACACCGATTCAGATGGGCGTCGGCGATGGGCTGGCGCGTTGGGTGTACAGCAACCAGCCGGTCAAATTCGCTGCCATCGAGCTGGTGCCGACGACCGAGAGCGACGCTCCCGAGACCCTGCTGGGTCATCTCAACGAGAACTACACCGTCAGCGGCGGCATCCCCATCCCCGGCCTGGCGTCCTGGCTCTCCGATCCCAGCACCGGCAAACAGACCGTGGTCCAGGGCCTGACCGCGGTGCCGCCAGACCAACGACCAACCGTTCAACAGATCAACATCGTTCATCTGTGCTGGGACATCATGGTTGGTCTCGGGACGCTGCTGTTCTTGTTGGCCGTCTGGTATGCCGTGTCGTGGATCTTCCGACGCCGCATGCCGCAGACCAAATGGTTCCTCCGGGCGGCTGCGGTGGCCGGCATCGCCGCGGTGCTCACCATGGAGGCCGGCTGGGTGGTGACAGAGGTCGGGCGCCAGCCGTGGATCGTCTACGGACACATGAGGGTCGAGGATGCGGTCACCGCCAACACCGGCGTGTGGATCACGTTCTTCGCGGTCGTGATCTTGTACGCCCTGCTCGGCACCACCACGATCTTGGTGCTGCGGGGCATGGGCCGGCGGTTCCGGCAAACCAAGGGCTTCACCGATCATGACACCCCGTACGGTCCGAGCGCGCTGACCGAGGCGTCCACGGAGGCGCACGCCGATGCGGGGGAGGCGGTCGGATGAGCACGGCGGTTGCCGTGGTGTTGCTGCTGGCCGTGGTCGCCTACGCAGTGTTCGGAGGTGCCGACTTCGGCGCCGGATTCTGGGACCTGACCGCTGGCGGCCCCGACCGGGGAGAGCACCCGCGCGACATGATCGAGCACTCCATCGGGCCGGTGTGGGAAGCCAACCACGTCTGGTTGATCTTCATCTTCGTGATTTTGTGGACCTCGTTCCCAGAGGCGTATGCCTCGATCACGCTGACGCTGTTCGTGCCGCTCACGATCGCTGCACTCGGCATCGTGCTGCGTGGTGCGAGCTTCGCATTCCGGAAGGCGGTCATCACGCTGCGCTACCGGCGGATGTTCGGGGCCGGATTCGCCGCCTCCTCGGTGCTCGTGCCCTACTGCATGGGAGCCGTCGCGGGCGGCATCGCATCGGGCCGCGTCCCGGCCGGTGGGCAGGCAGGTGATCCGGTGCACAGCTGGATCAACCCGACTTCCGTTCTTGGCGGCGTCCTGGCCGTTGCCGCCGTCGCGTACCTGGCGGCGGTCTATCTGGTCTGGGACGCTCGGCGGCTCAGCGACAACGAGATGACCGAATACTTCCGCCGCCGGGCGGTGGTCGCGGCCGCCCTGGTCGGCGTGCTCGGTGTCGTCGGTATCTTTGTGCTCCGCGCTGACGCGCCCTATCTTTTCCAGGGTCTGACGTCGCGGGCATTACCGCTGGTCATCCTCGGCACTCTTTGCGGGGCCGGTGCCCTGATACTCCTGCTTCGCGATGCGGCACGGGGAGCTCGGCTGCTCGCTGTCGTCGCGGTCGCCAGTGTGATCGTCGGATGGGCTGTGGCGCAGTGGCCCTACATACTGCCGGAGACCCTGACATTTTCTGCAGCGGCGGCGCCGACCGGCACGCTGACCGCCATGTTGGTGGTTGTTGTGCTGGCAGCGCTCATCGTGGTGCCGGCCTTCATCCTGCTGTTCGTCCTTCACGAGCGAGGTCTGCTTCCGGAAGAAGGCGTGGGCGGCGCCTAGCTTTGCGAACCAGGTGATCGCTCGGGGTCCGTCCGCTCAACCGACGTCCCCCGAGCGACGAAGATCGTTGCCACCATCTCCGGCGGAAACAAACCATGATCGACGATTCCGGGTGTGGCAGCCAGCCGTTGGGCGAGCGCAGCAGGGTCGCCAACATCACCCTCGTAATCGGCGATCACTCCGCCGTCGGGGCTGAGCGGGACATCGCGCAGCTTGACCGGGCCAATGCGTCGTATGGTCGCTCGGAGCCCGAAGGACAGCAGCTCGAGGGGTATCGGAGCTTGCAGCGCTTCGACTGGCTTCGACGAATCGGCGATGACGACAAAACGGTCGGCTGCGCTCGCTACGACTTTCTCGCGGGTGTGCGCCGCTCCGCCCCCTTTGACGAGCCAGCCGTTCGGGGCGATTTGGTCGGCGCCATCGATGACAATATCGAAACGCTCGATCTCGCCAAACGGCTCGACCCGGATCCCTAACTGGCGTGCCGCATCCTCGGTGCGTGGCGAGGTGGCAACGCAGCGGATGTCGAGCGACCGACGTCCCAGCGCCTGGACGAGGAAGGCAGCGGTCGAGCCGGTACCGAGTCCCACGGTCATGCCACTTTCCACCAGCTCCGCTGCGGCCTCGGCGGCCGCTTGCTTCTCACGATCAGCGCTCATGTCCGGTTCCTTCTCGCCCAAGACCTTGGGCGGCTCCTACGAACAGGGGTCATCCCATTTGGGTGAATCATGTCGTACTCACTTGGTGGCAGGAAGAGGAAGCGGAGCCCGGTCCAGGGGCTTCGCGCAGCGCGTCGAAGGCGAGAGGAGAAACAACGCCCGTCTGTCTTGGGCTGACGCCGAACTCGCCGGCGTTTCCCGTCTCCAGATGACTAACGTGGGTGTGCAGAGCCGGTTCGACCCACGTTTCCCGCCTCGAGACGGCAAACGTGGCCAAGAGGGCAACAGCTAGCTGGGTTCTAAGGAGTCGGAGAGGGCCCAGCGCAGCGTACGCATCGCAGAACGGCTCAGCGGCCGGATCACAGCGCGTTCGGTCACCGGCAGCGCCGGCAGCCGCAGTTCGGTACGAGCCCAGGGCGGCAGGATCGAGACGGCGCCGGCTGCCAGTACGTGGTAACCGGCACGCGTGAAGCCGGTGAATGGCGGATGCAGGAGCAGCAGGCTGCTCGCCTCTCGGGCGGCCCCCGAACCACTGAGCTCAGGCAGATAGCTCTCCAGGGTCGACGTCAGCTCAGCGACGCTGCGTGGCGGATCGACAACGCCCAACCGAGCGGCAACCGATCCGGCTTGACGTACATATTCGTCGGCCTCGGCCGGTGTGAGCGCAGGCGCACCGAAGGCCTGAAAAGCCGTCAGGAAGCTGTCCACCTCGGCGACATGGACCCACATCAGCAGGTGCGGGTCGTCGGCTGCGTACGGCGTGCCATCTGGCGTGATGCCTCGTACGCGGCGATGGATGGCTCGCACGATCGCGATGGCGCGCTCAGCGTCGGGCACTGTGCCGTAGGTGGTCAGGGCCAGATACTTGCTGGTGCGCTGGAAGCGTCCCCAGAAATCGCGCTGAAAGCCAGCGTGTTCCACGACGGCGTGCAGCGCTATTGGATGAAGTGCCTGGAGGAGCAGCGCTCGTACCGCACCGATGAACATCGACGTATCGGCGTGCACCCGCCAAATCGCGTCCTGCTCGCAGAACCAGCGCTCGCCGCTTCGCCAGATCTCGGCATGCTGCGCGTCGAAATCGCCGGCAAGACGTTCCCGAACAGCCTTAGCGATAGTCGTACGCGGGTTGGGGAGTGTCGCAATCGGCACAAGCGGAGCGTACGCGTCGTCGAAAGGCCCGACTCTCGATCAGGCTCGCTGCTCAGACCTTGCTTGTGTCGGGAACGATGATCCACATCACCAAATAGATCACCAGGCCCGTACCGCCGAACACAGCTAGGAGCAGGAACAACACCCGGACCAGCGTGGCGTCGATGTTGAAGTAGTCGGCGAGGCCACCACAGACACCGGCGATCATGCGTGTGCTTCGACTGCGATAGAGCTTGCGCGGTTCTTCCATGTCAGCTGACCTTTCTCGATTCGTGCCCTGTCCTTATC
This sequence comes from Propionibacteriaceae bacterium, assembly GCA_035535155.1. Classification (GTDB taxonomy): domain Bacteria; phylum Actinomycetota; class Actinomycetes; order Propionibacteriales; family Propionibacteriaceae; genus Microlunatus. The sequence continues at coordinate 4,141 of DATLQP010000013.1, read as the reverse complement.
GTGGCGTAGTCGGGACCGAACCCCAAGGCCCATGCCGAGTGCGCGGCTATTGCCTATCGGCAGCCGCGCAGTTGATTGGTGCGCAATCGCCGTTCTGACGTGTCAACAGGCGGCTCAGCGAGCCTCTCATCTTTTTCTCATGACACCTTCGGTCGAATTGGAAGCGACCTCGTCGCACTCGGGGGTCTATCAGACCAGGCAGGCCAATGACCAGCATGACCGTGGAAGCGGTGCGACTTACCAAACGCTACGGGGGGCGTAGCGCGGTCGAGGATGTCAGCTTCACGGCGTCCCAGGGAGAGATCGTCGGGCTGTTGGGCCCCAATGGAGCCGGCAAGACAACCACGATTCGACTCCTGACCACGGTTCTCTCCCCGAGCAGCGGCGAATTCTCGATCGCTGGACACCCATCGACAGCGGGAACCGAGATACGGCGCTGCGTCGGCGTACTCCCCGAGAGCGGCGGGTACCCGGCCCATCAAACGGGCGGAGAATATCTTCGCTTCTTTGGGCGGCTTCATGGCTTGGGCCGTAGCGCGGCAGACACCAAGGCGGCTGAGCTGCTAGCCACGGTCAGCCTGGAAGATCGCGCCGAGTCGCCCATCTCGAGCTACAGCCGCGGTATGCGCCAGCGGCTCGGAATCGCCCGCACGCTGGTCAACGACCCCGTTGTGGTGTTCCTCGACGAGCCGACCCTGGGCCTCGACCCGGCCGGTCAAGCGCAAGTTCTCGAGATCATTCGCGGCATCGCCAAGGGCCGCGACGCAACCGTGGTGTTGAGCACTCACTTGCTGCCGGAGGTGGAGGAGGTCTGCTCCAAAGTCGTGATTCTCAACCACGGTCGGGTCATCGTCTCCGGAAGCGTTGGCGAGGTGATCAGTACGGCGTTCATCAAGCAATCCGCCCAGCTTCGAGTACCACTCGATCTTGTCGAGCCCGCCCGCAACGTATTGGCGGGCTTCCCTGACCTGACCGTCGACCAGCTCATGGAGCAGCCGGACGTGCTGACCCTTGCCGCCGACAGACCGGGCACTGCCACCGGGGCGGCGTCCAGCGACATGATGAACGCTGCCCTCGCAGCTATTACGGCCGCCGGGATTCCGGTCCTCCGCTTCGAGCTGGAAGGTGCCCGGTTGTCCGATGCCTTCCTCAGGATGACAAGCGAGGCTGTTGCATGACGCTTCAAGTGGCACCTCCGGACGTGGCGACGCCGCAGGATGCACAAGCCGCTGCGGATAGTCAATCGGGCTGGCTCGTCGTCGCCGAGCAGGAGTCGCGCGACCTGTGGACCAGTGGCCGCGGGTTGATCTTGCTCTTCCTGTTCAGCGTCCTGCTGAGCGGCGTGACGTACCTCACCTCGACGAACCAAGCCCTGAACTTCCTCGAACAGCGCGAGTCGGTCAATCTCGTGCTGCAGCTTGCGGTGGCTGTGGGTGTACTGGTCACGCTGGTGGTGAGCGCTGACGGCATCAGCGGAGAGCGGGAGCGTGGGACCCTCGAGAGCCTGCTGGTAACGCCCGTCTCTCGGCGATCGATCATCGCCGGCAAGCTCGTTGCCGCGTTGACGATGTGGTTCGCCACGTTCGTGATCACCATCCCGTACGTCTGGGTGCTGGCTCGCGGAGTGGGGATCTTGGGCCAGGCACTGACCCTCGGCCTCTTGGTCGGAACCTTGGTGGCTCTCGGCCTTGGTTCGGTCGGGTTGTTGATCAGCGGAATGTGCAACACGAACAAAACCAGCATTGCAGCCAGCATATTCTTGTTGTTGATCTTGTTCGCGCCAACCCAGCTACCCAGCGGCCTGCCGCAGGGCTGGTTCTTCGATGTGCTGCTGCGCGCCAACCCGGTGGCCTCGGCCTTGGCATACATCTCCTCGATGCTCGTCGAAGGCCACGGTTGGACGGAGGATCTGTCTTTTCTGATCACGCCGCTACTCACGGCGATCATCGCAGGCGGTGCACTAGTACTTGCCGGCCCACGGCTGGTGCGGCTCACGCCAGGGGTGAATGCAGGATGAGGGCGTTGGTCATGATCGTGCTGCTGGCTGGACTATTGGTCGGACTGCCGGCACCGGCCTTTGCCGACACGCTGACTGTTCAGGTGGCTGCCGATCCGCCAGCCGTCTCGACGCTGCTCGGCGGCCGCTTCAAGATCACGACCGAAGTCAAGAACACCGGGAGCGCACCAACGGGGGAAATCCTGGCCCATTTGAACGTCGCCAGCATCGAGGGCAGTGTCTACGTCGACCCTGAGGACTGGTCGTCCGATCGCAGCCAGAAGCTCTCACTCAAGCCGGGCGAAAGCCGCAAGCTGACCTGGGAGATTCAGGCCGTCAACGCTGGCCTCTTCGCCGCGTACGTGGTGGTTGTGCCGTTCGGCAACACGGTCAACGGCAACGAGCACATTACGACGAGTCCGCTCGTCCGCGTCGAGGTGGCGCAGCGAACGACCCTAACCGCCGGTGGGGCGTTGCCCGTGGTGCTTGCGGTACCGCTGTTAGTCGGTTTGTCCGCTGCCGCTGTGCTGGTTCGAGTACGCCGTCGGAGGGCCGGAGGATGACGGCAGCCCCGCTGGCGCGTACGCCTCGCCCACGATCTGCTGCTGAGCAGGGTGACGGCGGAGCCACACCTGCGGTATCGGTGATCATCGCGACTTTCAACTCCGGCAGCCTGTTGACATACGCCTTGGATGCGCTCGAGGCCCAGACACTACCGGGGCATTTGATCGAGATCCTGGTAGTCGATGATGGCTCGACCGACGACACCTGGCGCTATCTCAGTGAGCTGGAAGGTCAGCGAAGCAACATCAAGATCTTCCGGCAGTCGCACACCGGACGCCCGGGCGCGGTGCGCAACCGTGCGCTTGCCGAGTCCACGGGCGAGTACGTCTTTTTCCACGATGCAGACGATTATCTCGGCCCAGACGCGCTGCGGCGACTCATCAAAGTGGCCCGCCAGCATGACTCCGATGTCGTGGCTGGCCAGGTCAGCTGGATCGGCCGATCGGTGGCCGAGCCGAGTCCCACCAAGACGGTCTTCGATGCCGACCTGCTGGACGACGGCGTCTGGCGCTCCCTGACGCCGCACAAGTTGATCCGCCGGTCCTTGATCGAGAAGCATCGGCTGCGGTTCTGGGACGACATGGTGCAGGGCGAAGATCAAGTATTCATGGCCTGCTGTCTCTTCGCCGCTCGCAAGATCAGCATCCTGGGCGAGCAGGATCTCTACCACCGGCGCATGCTGACCGACGGCAGCAACTTGTCGCAGCAACGCCAAACCCTGGGCAACAAACGCCTGACGACGTCCCGGATGGTCGAGGTTGTTGCCGCCAACACCACACCGGGCGCTCGTCGAGATCGCCTGTTGCGGCGGGTATTCGTACGCACCCTTCCACCGGCTCTGAACCGCCCGTTCATGGCCGCCACACCGGCCGAGCGAAAGGAGTTCCTCGAGGTGATGCGAGCAGAGGTTTTCCCCTATCTCGCGTATTCGGTACTGGGCGAGCTGGGCGACCAACAACGGTTGCGCTTGCTGACGGCGCGGACTGGTGAGGCCGAGGATTTGGCCGAGCTCAACCGGGTGCTACGTTCGCCGGTCCAGTATGGCGAGGGCGAGCTGCCGACGTACGCACTCGGCCCGCAGCTCGACCGGTTGCTGAGCGCTGAGGATCGCCAGGTCGGGGCACCGCGGCTACCTGCCGAGCCGATCTTGTGTCACGTTTCGCTGTCCCGCAACCGACTGACACTCGTGATCAATCTTGAGGAGTCCAGTGTTACAAGCCCTCAGCTCAGCTTGGCTGGCTGGCTCCCAGGCACTACAGACTTCGTTGATCTTGGACCAGCAGTGTCACGCGTCGGATCAACCTTGACATTCATGATCAACACTCGGCAACTCTGGCGGGATGGGATCACCGTCTCCGATGGATCAGTGGACGGCGCCAGCGAGCAGCGTCAGTGGGTTCTGCTGGTGCAGGCTCAACGAAAGGACAAAAGGATCGGTGCGAGCCCGATTACTTGGCCGGAGACGTTGGAGCTCGCGGCAATCCGTCTGGAACGGGTGTCCCGGAGTCCGCAGGTCCAGCTCGGCGCCACCCAAGGCGGGTCGGTGATGATCACGGTGACGCGGCCGAAGCGGTCACCAGC
>DATLQP010000012.1:0-2832 GCA_035535155.1 Propionibacteriaceae bacterium | reverse complement strand
TCATGGTCTCGTTGTCGCCCAACCCGAGGGCCCATCCGCCGCGCTCGAATCCGTTCCTGCGGTCCTCATCCGACGCGCCGCCGTTTCCCTGCATCACTCCATCGACGGTGACTTGCGTCATGGTCGTCAGTTTCATGATCGGGTTCCCTTCTCCTTTTGGGGGCGCCCCTCGTGAGCGGCCTCTCACCCTGCTACGAACACCTCTGGCCCGATCCGACACCGCCTCCCGGATTTCTTTCGAGGACTTTCTGTTGCTGCCCAAGCTGCGGAACCGCGCGCCGACGTGGCGGCCAAGCCGTCCTTACAGTGAATCGTTCTCAAGATCGAACTGTGCCACTTCCTTGACGCCAGACACGGAAGCGGGCGCGTCATGGACTGGATGTTCATCTCTATTACGAGCGACGGAAAGATTTGCCGCAAATTCTACTGACTTCGGATAAATCGCGGCCAGGACCTAGACATTGGGCCAATTTCGCGCGCTACTTGATCCTAGGGCCGGTAGGGGAGGGGCTCCAGTCGGGTGGCGGTCTGAGGTCTGGACCGGCTGGAGCCACCCTGCTTACTCACCTTCGCATGTGAATCCTTTGCGTAGACGGTGATTCGATGCCTGCGCTTGAGCATTAGCCGGGGTGACTCGTATTTGGGTGCGGTAACGCTCAACAGGTTCACAACCTCGAGACCTAAAACGCAGTGCCGTCAGGTCGGCACTGCTTCGAAGTAACTCCGCCAAGTCAACGCCCAATGGCGGCGACCTGTATTGATCGCTAGTCGTCAAACCTCGGTGGCGCACACTCCGCCGCCAAGCCGGTTGTTAGGCCCAATGACGGCCAGTCGTTGTTCCAATGTTGGCTGATGCGCTCGCTGGCAACTCCCGTCCGCAAACGCTGCGGTCCGTGGCGTACGCCCACGCTGCGGCGACTACGAAGAGGTCACTGCCCGACTGCACGGAGCAAGCGTCGTGAACTGGCTTAGCGACATCCTTACCGGCGGGACCTCGCCGTACGCGATCGAGATCCTTTGCTAGGGGGATCTGTGATTTCGAGGAATGGGCTGGTGAAGCTCAGGGCTTGATCCATTGCGGTCGCCTGTCGTGTTAACAAGTCCCCAGCCTCCTTGAGAGCCTCACCAGCGGCGCGAGTGGTGTTCGCGGCTTGCTTCAGGCCCTCAAACACTTGCCGCATGGGAGCAAACGCTTGTTCGGTCAACTCTCGATGGAACTCTGCTTGGTTTTCTAAGGCTGTCTGGACGACATCCAACTGTTGCTGCATGGGAGCGAACATCATCTGCAAAAACTCGGGCCCATTCGAACCAAATCCAGCCTTCTGAAACTGTTCGATCATGTCCCACCAGGCTTTCATCGGATCATCCACACTGGCCACGTCATCCGCCCTTACGCTCGCCTCTTGTAGTGCTATCGGCCGACCTCAGTCTAAGTCCGCGGTAGGTTTCGGACTCCAGCCCGCATGCATTGCCGCGAGCGCCTGCCAAGGGCCGCGATTTTTGGAAGCCACCCCTCAGGGATCGCGTAGCACGCTGAGCCCGCCCAACGATCACGGCCGGTGATGACAACAGCCCGATTGCCGGGCTTCGGCCCAGGTTTCAGGAACCCAGGTACTCGTCCGCACCCGGGCTGCACGGGAGCGTTGTCCTTCGGCCGGTGGCACTAGTCTGCCGAACATGCGCATGCTGCACTTGGGGCTCCGGGTCACCGACCTGGAGCGCTCGCTCGCCTTCTACACCGCGCTCGGGTACGCGGAGATCGGCGGTGTCCCCGAGACCGAGTTCGGCAGCTTGACCATGCTCGAGCTTCCCGACGATCCGTTCGTCAGCCTCGAACTGGTGCACGACCCCGCGAGACCGGTTGAGGACGTCGGCGCCGTCAACCACCTCGTCGTCCAGGTGGACGATCTCGACGCCACGATCGCCGAGCTCGCGGTCAGGGGCGTCGATGCAGAGCCGCCGGGGGAGCCCGGGCCGGGGATGCGGACGTCATGGCTGACCGACCCCGACGGCTACCGGATCGAGCTCGTGCAGTGGCCACCTGGACATCCGGCCGGCATGACCTCGGCCGATTTTGCCTAACCGCTCGAAACGTCGGTTCCACAGGCTGATTGACACTGCTGAGCCAGGCGACGTTGCGATGGTGGCGCCGCGGTTTATTGACCGCGGCGTGATCCTGAACGCATGACTTGCTCACGCAGATCGTCACTCAGACGAAGCATGATCAGGGCCGCCGTGGATAGATCGACCGGAGGTCAGCTTCGCCTATCTAGGGGAGCCGGAATCAGCAGTGCAGGCGACCTGCGGCGCGGAGTGCGGTCTACGGTTGAGTGATGCGGATGCCGTTCCGAGTCGGATCGGGGCACGACGTGCACAGCCTGGTCGAGGGTCACGCCCTGGTGCTCGGCGGCGTGCACGTGCCATCGGCGGTCGGGTTCGACACGCACTCGGATGGAGACGTGCTGAGTCATGCGCTGGTTGACGCTCTAGCCGGCGCGATCGCTGACGGCGACCTAGGGACGCACTTCCCGGAGGATGACCCCGAGGCACAGGATGCACGGAGCCTGGACTTCGTTAGGCACCTCGTGCAGCTGGTGAGGGCGGAAGGTTACGAGATCGCCAACGTTGACTCGTTCGTGGTGCTGGGAACCACGAAGTTGCGACCGCACCTTGACGGGATGCGTCGTAACCTCGCCCAGGCTCTGGACGTCGATGTCAAACAGGTGTCTGTGAAAGCGCGATCGAACGAGGGCCTCGGAGATGTTGGCGCAGGCCGCGCTTGCGAGGCCTGGTCAACGGTGCTGATCTATCCGGCAATCGATTGAGGGCCGG
>DATLQP010000011.1:0-4604 GCA_035535155.1 Propionibacteriaceae bacterium | reverse complement strand
ACGGCGGCAGTGGTGACAGCCTCGCGAGCTGCGTTCGAGAGGCCGGCCGCCCGCAGCAGCACCGCGTCCCGAACGCTGTCCGGCAGTGGGACGTCTTCGCCCTTGAGCAACTCCAGCCCTGATGCGCCCGGTACGAGGCGGCCGCTGGCCGCGAGTGCCGAACCCAGCTCGCGTACGAAGAAGGGAACCCCGTCGGTTCGGTCGAACACCGCCCTGCGCAACGGCGGCGCGACGGTCCCCAGGGTTCGCTCGAGCAGCGCTGCGCTCGGCTCGGCACCAAGCGGTTCGATGGTGATCTGCCGTAATCGGCCCGCTCGGCGCAGCTCGCTGCGCAGCCGCCGGATCGCGTGCCCACGCGGCAGCTCATCGCTGCGGAACGCGGCCAGCAGCAGCAGCGGTTCGGTGTCCACCGAACGCGCCAGCGCGCCGACCAGCTCCGGAGTGGCGTCGTCCGCCCACTGGAGATCGTCCAGAAAGATCGCCGTGGGGCGGCCTTTGGAGATGGCCGCCAAGGCCTGGCGGATGGCCTCGAAGAGCGTCGCGCGATCGCCAGCTGGGGGTGGTGGACCGAGCTCTGGCAACAGCAAGGCCAGGTGCGCGGCAAGCGGTCCGGCGGTGACTGGCACCTCGCCCGTGGTCCGGAGGTAGGACCGCAATGCCTCGACAATCGGGCCGAACGGCGATGTGCCACCTTGAACAGCCAAGCCCTCCAGAACGCGGAGGCCCGAGTTGGCCAACGTGTGATGGGCCAATGTGGTCTTGCCGACGCCGGCCTCGCCAGCGAGCAGCACCACCGAGCCCTGGCCAGCGGAAGCCTCATCCACCCAGGTGTTCAGCTGCTCCTGCTCGAGCTCTCTGCCGATTAGCGCCTCGCCCACGCCTCATTCTCCGGCGCAACGCAGGATCGCCGCTACGGCGCGATCCACGTCCGCCTGATCTGTCGACCAGTTCGAGACCGAGATACGCATGGCGGCCTGGCCCTGCCAGGTGGTGCCGCTCATCCAGCAGGTGCCGTCGTGCTGAACGCGCTCGATCACCCGGCGGGTGTGGGCGTCATGATCACCGTCGGCGGCCAGAAAGCGCACCAATACTTGGTTGAGGACCACATCATTGAGCACTTCGACTCCATCGGCAGCAGCCAGCCGTTCTGCAAAGCGGCTCGCGAACGCAGCGCAACGCTCCACGAGATCTGCAATACCTTCCCGGCCCAACGCGCGGATAGCCGCGTAGATCGCAAATCCCCGGGCCCGCCGAGAATGCTCCGGCCCATAGTCCAAGGCGTCGCGTTCGTCGCCGGCGCTGTGCATGAGATATCCGGCTCGGATCCCCATTGCAGCTCGATGCGCGTCGGGATGCGCGCAGAAGATCAACCCGGAGTCGTACGGGACGTTTAGCCACTTGTGGGCGTCGGTAGCCCACGAATCGGCCAGCTCGACCCCGGCGACCAACGGCCGCAACCTCGGACTTGCACCGGCCCACAGCCCGAACGCGCCATCGACATGCACCCAGGCGTCATGCTCGTGCGCGATCGTGCAGATCTCTCCAACGGGGTCGATGGCACCACTATTCACATTGCCCACTTGGGCACATACGATCGCCGGTCCGCTGCCTTGCTGGAGCGCTGCGGCCAGTGCCGCGGGTTGCATCCGGCCCTGTCTGTCGGCGTCGACCTCCACGATGGCTGACGTGCCTACGCCGAGGAACCGAAGCGCCCGGTCGATCGTGCCGTGGCGACCCGCGCCCGCGAGAACCCGTACCCGAGGTGCTCCCCACAGACCTCCGGTGGCAAGGTCCCAGCCGGCCCGCCTCAGGACCTCGTGCAGAGCGGCAGCCAGCCCGGTGAAATTGGCCATCTGCGCACCGGTCACATAGCCGACTGACATCCCCACGGGCAAGCCGAACAGCTCTGCCAGCCACTCCCCCGCTACCTCCTCCACGACACTCGCGGCCGGCCCGAGCACATAGAGGCCGGCGTTTTGGTCCCAGGCCGATGTCAGCCAGTCGGCCGCCAACGCCGCGGGGTTGGCACCCCCGATGACGAAACCGAAGAAGCGGCCGCTGCCGGATGCCACTACTCCGGGATCCGCGGCAGCCACCAGATCAGCAACGACCTCCCGTGGCTCCATTGGCCGGTCCGGTACGGGCCCACCGAGTGCCTTTCGGAGCGTCGAGAGCTCGATATAACTGGCGACGCGGCGCGATGGCAGCCCTTCCAGATATGCCAGCGCTTCCTCGAAGGCCTCGCCGAGTGGGCCCTTCCAGTCCGCCTCGTTCATCGCACTGCCCTCCTCAGCGGCAGCAAATGATTGAGTTTGGCTTCGTCGATCGCCATGGGTCCTCCTGATGTGGTGCTGCTCCTAGACCGCACCATAGGAGCCACCGATAGGCTCAACATCAGCAAAATCACGTAATTTCCCACTTTTGAGCGAACCCCGTATCTCATGAACCACAGCCATGACCGCCTCATTCACTGGGCCCGGGCGTACGACCTGGCGAACGGTTTGCTCGGCCGACGCGGGAGCCGGCTGCGCAAGATGTTCGCCGACGATCTTGGATTGCGGACCGGTGATCGGGTTCTCGATGTCGGATGCGGCACCGGCCGCCTGGCGATGATCTTCGCCGAGCGGGTGGCACCCACCGGATCCGTCACCGGCATTGATGCGGCGGACGAGATGATCAAGCGTGCAACCTCTCGAGCTCGCAAGCAGGATCTTCCGATTGCCTTTCAGGCAGCTTTCGCGCAAAGACTCCCCTTTCCCAATGCCACATTCGACGCCGTCGCCTGCACACTTGCCCTACACCACGTCGCCGAAGATGATCAACAGACCGCTGTCCAGGAGATGTATCGGGTACTCAGGCCTGACGGCAGGCTGTTGATCGCCGAGTTCGATCAGGGACACGGGCCGCATCTGCGGCTACGGTGGCTGCGCCCATCCGCTCCCGATCACATGGCCGAGAGGGCGCACCGGCTCGTCAATGCCGCCGGCTTTACCGGAGTGACGAGCAGACCGACCACTCTCGGCTGGCTGAGCAAGATCACCGCTCGCAAGGGACCCGCGTCCTGAGTCTGTCGAAGGGCGCTATGGGGGTAGTAGGTGCTCTGCCCGGGGCGGCGGGTCAGAGAATGCCAGCGCGGCCTCCTCGATGTCTTGGTCCGTGCCCGTCAGGCGGCCTTCGTGCTGGCGCACGTGCTCCTGCCACGACGGCACGCTGAAGAGTTCGAGGAATCGGTTTGGCTGGTCCCCATCCCGATAGAGCTCCCAGCGAGTAGCGCCCGTTCGGCGCCGAGACTGACCGAGGTGGTTCATGGCCTCCAGGAATGCCTGCTCACGGTCCGCGGCGATTGTGTACTCGACGGTCACCAGCACAGGGCCGCTGTCTGGCTCGGGATCCAAGGCCAGCCGCGGCTCCGGCCAATAGATGGCCGGCCCACGGTCGAGGTGGCCGAGCTCCGGCACTCGCCAAAAGAGTCCAGCCACAACCCCTGCCAACATCACTGCGGCCGCAATGAAGAACGTCAGCCGGAGGCCGAGGCCCTGTGCTGTCAACCCCCAGATCAGCGATCCGACGGTCATCGAGCCGGTAAAGGTGATCATGTAGATGGCGAGGCCGCGAGCCCGAACCCACACCGGCAAGAACAGCTGCAGTTCGGCGTTCAGCGTGGAGATCACGGCCGTCCAGGCCAGACCGGCGAAGACCAGAGTGACAAGCGCCGCAAGGAAATTCGGGACGAGCACGATGATCACCAAAGCTGCCGAGAAGATCATTCCGGCGGGCGTGAGCAGGCCGTTGGTGGAAAGCCGGCTTCTCAGCCGGCCGAGGACGAGAACGGCGACAATCGCGCCGGCTCCCAACGCGCCGAACAGGGCGCCAAATCCGGCAGATCCCAGTCCCAATTGTCGACTGGCGATCAACGGCAGCAGCGCCCACAGGGCCATGCCTGGCGCCACGAAGAGCATCGCTCTGAGTAGCAGGCGGCGTACCACCGGGCTATGCGCGACATAGCGCCCGCCTGCGCGGAGTGCTGGTACGAATCGCTCTCGCTGACCTTCGGACCCTGGCCGGCGACGCCACAAGAGCAAGGCGACAGCGAGGAAGACCACCGAGAGCGCGTTCAGTGCGAAGACGGCTGCCACACCGAAGCCTGCGATCACTAATCCGGCCAGCGCCGGGCCGGCCGAACGGGCCACGTTGATGCTGACGGCTTCCAGTCTGGTCGCCGCGCGCAGCTGGCTCCTCGGCACCAGCTCAGGAATCGTGCTCTGCCAGGTAGGGAGCTGCACGGCCGCGCCGATCGCAAGAGCAAAGGTCAAGGCAAGCAGCAGAGACGGCGGCATGAATCCGAGAGCCGTCAGGACCGTCAGTGAGATCCCAACGCAGAAGAAGTAGACCTGAACCGTAAACAGCAGCCAGCGCCGATCGAAGGAGTCGGCCAGCACTCCTCCTGGGAGCGCCAACAGCATGACGGGAAGGGTGTTCGCGGCCTGGACCAGGGAGACCAAAGTGGCAGCATTGGGAGCGTCTACCAGCAGCCATTGCGCACCGACGGTCTGCATCCAGGTGCCGAAGTAGCTGAGAAATACTCCGAACCAGAGCCAGCGGAA
>DATLQP010000010.1:0-2634 GCA_035535155.1 Propionibacteriaceae bacterium | reverse complement strand
ACCGCCTTGGGGGCGCCCTGCCCCATCAGTCGCGTGGTACCCGATGCGGCGGCGCTGGCCGCCTTCGGCGATGAGCAGGGCTGGCCGATCGTGGCGAAGACGTCCCGCGGCGGGTACGACGGCAAGGGGGTGTGGCGCCTCGACTCTGCTAGCGACGCTGGCGAGCCATTTACGCAGCTGAGTGATGGCGTCCAGATCATCGGCGAGGAGTTCGTGGACTTCGCGCGTGAGCTGAGTGCCCTTGTCGTGCGCTCGCCTTCCGGGCAGGCTGCTGCGTACCCCATCTCGGAATCTGTGCAACGGAACGGCATCTGTGTCGAGACGATCACGCCCGCGCCGGAACTCGATGATGATCATGCGATCGCGGCACAGCAGCTGGCGCTGGAGATCGCTCATGAGCTGGATGTCGTCGGAGTGCTCGCGGTCGAGCTCATGCAACGCGTAGATGGGTCAGTCGTAGTCAACGAGCTTGCCATGCGGCCGCACAACACGGGGCACTGGACGATCGACGGTGCTGTCACGTCCCAATTCGAGAACCACCTGCGTGCGGTGCTCGATCTACCGCTCGGTGATCCGAGCAGCACGCAGGCCTGGACAGTGATGGCCAATGTCTTCGGTGGGAAGGTCGACGATCTTCCGTCGGCTTTGCTGCACTGTTTTGCCCGCGACCCGCGGCTGCGGGTGCAGTTGTACGGCAAGCAGGTGCGGCCCGGCCGGAAGGTGGGCCATGTCACCACCCTCGGAGATGATCTTGTCCAGACACGTGACCGCGCCCGGCACGCTGCGGCGTACCTGATGGGAGACCCCAATGCTTGATGACCTTGGGCCTGACGAGATGTCCCAGCCCCGAGTCGGGATTGTGATGGGTTCCGATTCGGACTGGCCGGTGATGGGCGCCGCAGGCCTCGCGCTGCGTGACTTCGATGTGCCTTTCGAGGCCGATGTGGTCTCGGCGCATCGGATGCCCGACGCGATGATCGCCTATGGGCGCACGGCCCATGCCCGGGGACTCGAAGTCATCATTGCCGGCGCCGGGGGTGCGGCGCACCTGCCAGGCATGCTGGCATCTGTTACGCCGCTACCCGTTATCGGCGTGCCAGTGCCGCTGAAATATCTCGACGGCATGGATTCCCTGTTGTCAATCGTGCAGATGCCCGCTGGGGTACCTGTGGCCGCCGTTGCCATCGGCAATGCGCGGAACGCTGGCCTGCTGGCCGTACGCATCCTTGCCGCCGGCGATCCGCGCTTGCGGCAGCGGATGATCGACTTCCAAGATCAGCTTCGGCAGGCCGCCGAAGCCAAGGGCGCGGCGGTTCGAACCAACGCGCAGGACCAGGGCAGCGGGCCCGGCTGATGGCAGGCGCCGTTGGAGAGTTCGCGGGAGGCGCTGCCCTACTCACCAAGGGTCTGCGTCTGATCAGCCAGCGGCCCCGACTCTTCCTGCTCGGAGCGATCCCGCCGGCGATCACGTCGTTGATCTTTACGGCGCTGCTCGTTGTGCTCATCACCCAACTTGACCCGGCCGTCGACTGGCTGACGCCGTTCGCGGACGGCTGGGCTCGAGGGCTGGCTACCACGATTCGCGTCATCGTCGGTGCCGCACTGCTCAGCGGTGCCGTGCTGCTCATGGTGATCTCGTTCACCACACTGACCCTCGCCCTCGGATCGCCGCTGTACGACAAGCTGTCGGAGTCGGTCGAAGGCGAGTTCGGTGAGGTTCCAGAACTCAACGAGAGCGTGGCACGTGGAATCTTCCGCGCCCTGCGTCAGGCCCTCGCGCTGATCGCGATCTCGGCCATCGGAGCGCTTGTGCTCTTTGCGACGGGATTCGTGCCTGTCGTAGGACAGACGGTCGTCCCGGTGATCTCGGCCATCTTCGGCGGCTGGATGGTGGGAATCGAGCTCGTCGGCTCGGCCTTCGAACGGCGCGGAATGCTCAAGCTTGCGGATCGCCGTGCTGCGATGCGGAGGCGGCGCCTTCGAGTCCTCGGCTTCGCAGTCCCGACGTTTCTCTTACTAGCCATCCCGCTGGCCGGGGCGGTCATCTTCCCGATTGCCACCGCCGGCGGCACCCTACTTGCTCGCCAGCTCCTCGACGAACCCACGTAATGTGATCACATAGCTACCAGGAGGTTGTCATGTCTGAGCTGTCCGTTCAGCTGTACACAGTTCGCGAGGCACTAGCCCAAGATTTCGATGGCACCTTGGGCAAGCTCGCATCGTTCGGGTTCACTCAAGTCGAGCCGTTCGCTGTGCTCAATTTCGCAGACGAATTGCGTGGTGGCCTTGACCGAAATGGCCTGAGCGCACCAACGGCGCATGTTCACCTGCTGGGTGAAGATCAGGATGCTGTCTGTGCGCTGGCAGCCGACCTCGGCATCCAAACTGTCATCGAGCCCTACGTCGACCCGGCCCGCTGGCAGACCGAAACAGGCGTCAGCGAGGTTGCATCCGAGCTCAATGCGGCAGCAAGCAAGGCGGCCGACTACGGTTTGCGAGTCGGCTACCACAACCATCATTTTGAGCTGGAATCCAAGATCAGCGGCGTTCACGCGCTTGAGGTACTCGCGGATCGGCTTGCGCCAGAGGTGGTTTTGGAGGTGGATACCTATTGGGCCTACGCGGGCGGCGCCG
>DATLQP010000009.1:0-2201 GCA_035535155.1 Propionibacteriaceae bacterium | reverse complement strand
GGAGCGCGGCAGCGGCCGGATCATCAATGTCAGCTCGATCATCGGCGAAATCGGCAATATCGGACAGGCCAATTACGCGGCGTCCAAGTCCGGGCTCTTCGGGCTGACCAAGACGTTCGCGCGGGAAGCCGCCTTCCTCCTGGAACGCTCGGGAAAGCTCGACGATGACAGCGTCGGTATCACCGTCAACACCGTCACGCCGGGCTACACCTGGACTGAGATGGTCTCAGCGGTGCCGGAAAAGGTGCTGGACAAGCTCAAGGCTCAGATCCCGCTGCGCCGCTTCGGGCGTCCTGAAGAAGTTGCCCGCATCGTGGGATTCCTCGCCGCAGATGAGTCGTCCTACGTCACCGGTCAGGTGTGGGGCGTCAACGGCGGCATGGACATGTAGCACCGCCTCGGTCAACCTCTGACTCAGCTTGCCGCAGCCTACCTGAACGTAGGTTGCGGGCAGCAGCCCAATTAATAGTATCCATGTTCTAATAGGTGGATGAGGTTCGAGGCGCGGCACATCGGCAGCGGGCGGTGGGGCGTCTACGACGGGGGCGTGATGGGCTGGCGCGCCGTCGATCTTGGCGAGGATGAGGCATGTCAGATGGCGATGGATATGGACGTCGTCTACAACCAGTACGGGCAGCGAGGATCCGACGAGCGGCGGGAAGTCCGCCCATCCATCGAGGTGGAAACGGCAACGTGGGCGACGGCTGGGAGTCTTGACTATTGGGTACGCGAGCGCGGCGAATGGTGGGGGCGGGTACGCGGACCCGACGGCCGCCAGATGTGGATCAAGGCCAGCGATCTGAGGCGTAGCGCAGACGGCGGAGCATGATCAAGAAGTTCAGCAGAGCAGAGTGATCACACGAGTCGGTCTTGGGTGGTCGTCGAAGCGAGGAGATGCCGAGCCCGGCGGCCAAGATCATTCAAATCAACCCGGCCCGCCTCCGCAGCGGCCGCCAGTCGCGATGCCAGATCCAGGGCCTCATCGATGAGCGGCGCCTCCGTCGCGGCCGCCTCCTGACCCATGTCGCGCAGGATCGTCACTTCGGTCCGCGCGGCAACGATGGGATCTTTGACTCCCTCGATCCACACCCTCGTCCGGTGGCCGTCTCCTCGTTCGTCCCCGACCAGCGGCTCCAAGGCAAAGATGCGGTCTGATCGGACGAACTTGCCGAAGCCCAGCGAAACCATTCGCGGTTCTGACGCCACGATCCGATCATGTCAGTCCGCATGACGCCGTGCCACACGCGACTCGAATCTTCGCGACGGGATTAGCTGCCGCCGTCACAGCAAAACGATCGCCAAACCATTTTTTCCGAAGTCGCAACGAAAGGACCTCCGGATCAGTTACTGTGATGGCGTTTCTGATCACGACCATCCGCGGTCGTCCCGCACGACACGCCGATTTCTCGGGGGACTTTCAGCCGTCTCCAGGCGGTTTATCATCAAAAGTGATCACATCTGTCACATGCTTCACTCCATCAACATTCAGCAGGAGTCGACATGAGCTTCGCCATGCGGCCGGAGGCCGACAAAGACCTAGACACCACCGCGCAGGTGTGGACCAAGGTCAATGCCTCAGGTGTTGAGTATCTGCGACTTCCGCTTCGTACGCGGTGGCTCACCGAGACCGACGATCTGACGCTAGCCCTCAAGGAGCACCTCGACATCGCCCGACCTGGGGACACGATTGCCATCAGCGAGAAGGTGGCCATTCTGCTGACCGGGCGGACAGTCGACATCAGCACCATGCGGCCCGGGCGGCTGGCTCAATTCCTGGCTCGTCACGTTCGCCCGCGTACCGATTCAAAGGGTTTGAGCGTCGCGGAGAAGATGGAGTACGTCGTCCGCACAGTCGGCTACCGGCGAATCATTGTGGCGTCGATCGGCAGTGCCGTGACCCGGCCACTAGGGATGCACGGAGCGTTCTATCGGATGGCCGGCCCCATCGCCAGGGACGTGGACGGTGGTCGCCCGCCGTACGAGCATGTGCTGTTTCCGCCCTTCGAGACCAAGGTCGCACAGCGCCTGTGTGCCGACCTCGAGCGCGCGCTGGATATTGGCGTCAGCATCGTCGACCTCAACGATTACGGCGGCTCAATCCGCGCCGTCTCGCCACGATCGCTGTCGGCTCAGACGCTGAGGACCGTCCTTGGCGACAACCCGCTGGGTCAGCGACTCACGAGCACGCCGTTCGTGCTTGT
>DATLQP010000008.1:0-4319 GCA_035535155.1 Propionibacteriaceae bacterium | reverse complement strand
GTGCTGGGCCGTGAAGTCGAGATCGTCGTCGGCGACAACCTGACGCTGCGAGCATGCGCAGTGATCGGGGCGACCGGCGCGGGCTTGGTCCGCGACCTCGACGAAGGTGCCTCCCTGTATGCGCCCCAGACCCAGATTCTCAGCCACGACACGACCCGAACCGACATCTATCGCCAGACCTACGAGGACTACCTCGCCCTGATGGCGGCGCTCGCGCCGATCATGCACAAGTCCGTCGACCGACTTCAGCGAGGCTGAAGGATCCTTGCTATCGAGCGACTGCCTGTTCTTGTTGGACCTGAGCGAGCTGGTGAACGAGGATTTCGTTGCAGGGTACAGGTCACAGGAGCCGCGCGGTGCTTGAGATCGATGGTGGCAACAGCAAGGGATACAGGCTCGACCAACCGGATCGCCGTGGTTTTGCGGCGCGGGTATCAACGGCGTGGGAGTCTCCGCGGCGGGTGAGGTGCTGCGCCTTCCGGTCGGCGCAATCTCTGGCGACTGGGGTGGCGGCGCGACGCCGGTCGAGCCCCTGTCGCGCTGTTGTAGCCCCGGTCTTCATGAGGTGCTGATCGTTGCCATTTTGCAGCCCGATTTGAACTGCCTCCGGCCGTGCCACCTCGGCATCTGGCAGGCAAGGCGACGGCGGTACGCAACTCCCATCGCTGCCGGTCACTGCAGCCCGCTTGAGAGGTTGCCGCACGCGGTGACCCCCTTGAGAGGTTGCCGCACGCGGTGAGCTTGTGGGAGGGGTCATGTGGCGGGCACCGGGTTGGGAACCGGTCGGATGTCTTCGGAGGTCTGCTTGCGCTGGGTGCGGGAGAGATTTGCAGGGCCAGTAAACCCGACGACAACTGCTGCGGTGATGATCAGCAGGGCGGTGAAGATCCAGTACGGCTGGACCGCGTCGATTGCGAGGGGTCCGAGCAGAACGGTGATGGGCAGGTTGGCAGTGGCGTGGAGCAGAACCACCAGGAGCAGGCTTCCTGCGGTGCTGTTGTAGATCCAGGTAAGCAACACCGATAGGGCGATGGCCGAAAGCATAAAAGCCGGGAAGAGGATGAGCGGACGCGACTCGCTGCCGATCATAAAGAGCGGAAAGTGCCACGATCCCCAGATCGGCCCCAGAATCAGTGCCGCAGCCAGAGCGCTGCGACTGTCCTGCAGATGCGGCAGAGCAAATCCCCGCCAGCCGAGCTCCTCCCCAACCGCACTCCCAGGGAAGATCGAGAAGACGAACCCGACCAGTACGGCGATGATGGAAGAGTCGACGGTTGGGGCTGGGCCGCCGAACAGGATGCTCAAGCCGAGCCCGAGGGGAACTAGCAGCGGCAGGATCAGCACGACCGCGTACCAGCGGAGCCCGACGCGCCACTTAACCAGACGACCGAGAAGTCTTCGTACGCCACGCCTGCCGTGCATGATGGCGACCAGCACGATGGCGACCGTTGAAGGCACCCAGCCGCCCAACAAGACCAGGATGAATGCGACCGCCGCGGGCAGGGTGCCCCGAAGGAGGACGAGCGGGGCCCAGAGGCACCATGCGGCTAGGTAGGTCAGCACGAAGAAGCACGCCAACGGGTGCCGTTGCACCAGGCTCGACGTGCGCGACTGCGCCGGGCTGGAAGATCGAATCGACATCAGGACTCCGGAGATTGGAGCAGCGCCTGCTTGTCGCGACTGGATCGGGCGCGGTGTCCGTGAGGCGCATGTCGTGCCTTCACGGTTCCGCGAGGACGACTACTCCGACTCCACGGGCTCGTGTTATCAGCAGTCGACATAGGTCGCATGAGAGAACCGCTTTCGACGAGCGCAGTGTTGGCGCGGCATCAAAACGATCAAGGGAACACATTCATAGTGTCCTTGCGCCTGCATCACGGTCAAGGTGCCGCAATCCTGCGCAGCTCCGGAAGTCGCCGTAGAGCTAGCGGTAGAAACGTTGAGGCCGGGCCCACCAGCGGTCAGGACGGGACGAACATCGGCCATGCCACGACCCGACCGGAGTGATGGTCGACGAGATCACGCGACTCATGGACCGCGACCGAATTGGTGTATCGGCGCCAGCTCAGTCAGTGATTTCCGACCGGCACCACAGTATGGATCGGCTGTTCAGTCGGAGGAGCGATGGTGGGCGCTGACGGCCCGCTCACAGTGCCCGCTAGCCGGTCCGCTTACGGATACGCCTTGTTGTTCCGTAGGTTCTGCGACCTTCGACCTTGTTTCATACGCTTTCGCCGTGACCTACTTCGCCAAGTATCGGACGCCGGCAATCGGCTTCGACACAATTGCCGGGCGCGACAACGGATTGCGCCGCATCGTGCTTGCAGCTGGCCAGCTCGGCGCCAGCGAGGGTGGCCCGCTGCACCTGCACCACGGCGAGGAAATCCTGCACATCCTGTCGGGAGAGGTCGAGGTGACTGTCGGCTCCGAGATCCGACGGTGCCTCGCAGGAGACGTCATCATCATTCCGACTGACATTCCGCATCGATTCACCACAATCACCCAAACCACAATGGAGGTCGTGGCCGAGCTCGACGCTGGGCAGATCTTCCCAGTCCCGGACGCGGACGGCACAACTCGCTTGGTTGAGGTCTATCGCTCGGACATGCCGTGGAGCCGGCAGCCGCCGCCGGGCTTTGATTGGACCTCCGACGAAGAGATGAACGAGATCCTGCGACGGGCCGGCTCAAGCGGCTCGTCCCGCTGACCGTTTCCCGTTCCTCCTACGGGATGGCTTGGGCGATGCGCGCGCATCGCGGCAAGAGCGGACGCTCGATTCGCGTCTTGCACCGGCGGTCAAGTCGTGGGCTCTTGGGCGGCGTCGAGGGCGGTGTACGCGGTGGGTCGTCGTGCGGCAACGAGGGCCATCGGAGACTCTCCGGCATACCGCACGACCTCGCGGGTCAGGTGACTCTGATCGGCGTATCCGTGCCGGGCTGCGACCTCGGCCACCGGCAGCCGGCCGAGGTCGGCGCAGGCGTTGACGAACCGCACGACTCCCACCGCCGCCTTCGGGGTAATCCCGACCTGTTCGGAGAACCGGGTCGTCACATGCCGGTGGCTCCAGCCGCTTCGATCGACGAGGTCGCTCACGCGGACTCTCCCACCGCTGGCCTCGACCTGGCCCCACATCCAGTCCACGAAGTCGTCAGGTTCGCGTCCATGTGAGGCCAGCTCAAGAAGGGCATCGGCCACCAGCCCGAACCGCTCTCGCCACGACGGCGCGGATCCGAGCCGGTCGGCGAAACTGTCACCCAGCCCCGGTACGACCTCATCGACACTGACGACCCGGCAAGCGAGCTCGCGACCCGGCACGCCGATGATGCGCTGCACGCCGAGCGGCGTCAGGTAGACCTGAACGCAATCCTGTCCCTCCTCGAACCGGGTAGTCACGTGACCGGGCATGAACCCGGCAACGAATGAGCGGTAGGTGCCGGCACCCTGCCCGGCGGACAGCGACACGATGTCCAGCGGACCGCCCCAGGAGAGCACGAGCGGGAGCAGGCCCCCGGCCGGTTGGCGCCGGACGACTTCACCCGGAGCGCTCTCGCTGATGCCGACCACTCCTGCGACCAGGCCAGCGAGCGCGGGATGGCTGGCACCCCGGATCAGGTCAATCGTGTGTGTTGCCACACCAGCAGTATCGTCCGGTCGATTTTCTTCAAGCCGCCGCCGCTGCGGAGCTGTCACGATCGGACGGCGAAAGGAGACCAAGATGCGCACGTTGAACGCAGTCGAATTCCTGACCGTCGACGGTGTCATGCAGGGGTTGGGCTCGCCGGACGAAGACACCGATGGCGGATTCACGCATGGTGGCTGGGGGACCCGGTTCACAGAGGGCATCGACCCCTCCGACAACCTGGGCGGGACCTCGGCGTACCTGTTCGGCCGGAAGACCTATCAGAAGATGGCCGCATTCTGGCCCGGACAGCCGGACACCAATCCGATCGCCGCGCACATGAACGCGACTCCGAAGTTCGTCGCGACGCGCACGCTCACCTCACTCGACTGGGAAGGTGCAGAGGTGCTCGGCGGTGACCTCGAGACCAGCGTTCGAAAGCTCAAAGCAGATGCCGAGGGCGGGATCACCATTCTCGGCAGCGGGGTCCTGGTCCACGAGCTGATGCAGCTACACCTCGTCGACGGGCTCCGCCTGTTCGTGCACCCGCTGCTCCTCGGCACGGGCAAGCGACTATTCCGCGAACTCCCCGAGCCGCGTTCCTTGCACCTCGTCAGTGTGGACTCGACCCCGCTCGGATCTATCGCGATCAACTACACGATCGACGCCTAGCTTCCTACTCGACCAGCGGCAGATGAGT
>DATLQP010000007.1:0-17487 GCA_035535155.1 Propionibacteriaceae bacterium | reverse complement strand
GGCCGAGCAGCTCGATGGACTCGAAGAGCGGCGGCGAGATTCGGCTGCCTGTGATTGCTGCCCGCACTGGACCGAATGCGAGCCGCGGCTTTAGTCCCAGGTCCTCGACCAGCGCCGTACGCAATGTCGCCTCGACGCTGGCATGATCAAACTCCGGCACAGCAGTCAGTGCGTCGTACGCCGCCCGCAGCGTCGGTATGGACTCCGCCGACAACCCAGCGTCGGCCGCGATGGTGATCTTGTCATCGGCCAGGAAGAGGAAGGCCAGCAAACCCACCGCTTCGGAAAGTGTGTTGATGCGCTCCTGGATCAGTGGCGTAGCCGCTGCAAGTCGTCCTCGCTCTTCTGGTCGCGCCGGCTCGCTGATCAGACCAGCCGCAGCGAAGAAGGGGATGAGGTTCTCGGTCAGCTCATCCGGCGGCAACAGGCGAATGTGCGCGGCGTTGATGGCCTCGCACTTCCTAGCGTCAAAACGGGCGGGGTTGGCGTTCACTCGTCGGATGTCGAAGGCCTCGACCATTTCGGCAATGGCGAAGACGTCGCGGTCCTCGGCGATGGCCCAGCCGAGCAGGGCGAGGTAGTTCAGCAGCGCTTCCGGCAGGTAGCCGTTCTGCTGGTATTCGGCAAGACCAGATCCCTTGTCCCTCTTGGACAGCCGCCGGTTGCCCTCACCCAAGACGGTCGGCAGATGGCCGAAAGCCGGAGTGCGTTGGCTGCCGACCCCAATCTGGGAGAGCGCGTCGTAAAGCACGATTTGGCGCGGGGTTGACGGCAGCAGATCCTCGCCCCGGAGCACATGAGTGATCTCCATCAACGAGTCGTCCAACGGGTTGACGAGGGTGTAGAGCGGTTCGCCATTACTGCGCACGATGACGTAGTCGGGCACGTGTGCGGCGGCAAACCGCACGTGCCCGCGTACCAAGTCGTCGAAGGCGATATCTGCGTCGGGAACCCGCATTCGTACCACCGATGGAACCGACATCGCTTCCAGTTCTGCGATCCGCTGCTCGCTGAGAGTGCGGCAGAATCCGTCGTAGCCTGATGGTGAGCCGGCTGGCCGGAGCGCTTCTCGAGCCTCGATCTCTTCCCTCGTGCAGAAGCATCGATAGGCCAGCTTGGCCGTGAGCAGCTTGCCGACCACCTCTCGATAGATCTCTCCGCGCTCGGTTTGGACATAGGGACCGTACGGGCCGCCGACCAGCGGGCCCTCGTCCCAGCTCAGGCCGAGCCAGCTGAGCGAGTCGTAGAGACCCTGATATGACTCCTCGAGATTGCGTCCGGCGTCGGTATCCTCCACCCGCAAGACGAAGGTTCCGCCGTAGTGCCTGGCGAAGACCCAGTTGAACAGCGCACTGCGTACGTTGCCGACGTGCAGGTTGCCAGTCGGGGACGGAGGAAACCGGACCCGCACTTGATCACGAGCTAACCCGCTGAGCACCGCTGAGTCGTCCCGGGCCGAAGCGCCGTCGGTCACTGTTCCGCCTCGCCCGCTGCTGCCTCCGGTCGCGCACTCGCGACCGGATTGGTGAGGGTACCGATTCCCTCGATCTCGACACTCACCACTTGCCCCGGCAGCATAGGGCCGACACCGGAGGGGGTGCCGGTCAAGATCACATCACCAGGCAGCAGCGTGGTGTAGGAAGAGATGTAGGCGACGAGTTCGGGGACGGTGAAGATCATGTCCTTGGTATTGCCGTCCTGACGCTGTTCCCCGTCCAGGGTGGTACGAATCGCGAGAGCGGCAACTTCATCCAGTTGCTGGTGAGTGGTGATCCAGGGCCCGAGCGGACAGAACGTGTCATAGCCCTTGGCGCGCGCCCATTGCCCATCTGTGCGCTGCAGATCACGAGCGGTGACGTCGTTAGCGACGGTGTAGCCGAAGATCACCTCGGGTACCCGAGCAACCGGCACTTCCTTGCAGATACGGCCTATCACCACGGCAAGCTCACCCTCGTAGCTCACCTCACGGCTGGCCGCGGGATAGATGATGGGTTCCCCCGGCCCGATCACCGAGGTGTTCGGCTTGAAAAAGGTGAGCGGAGTTTGCGGCACCTCCTCGCCCATCTCGGCCGCATGCACGGCATAGTTGCGGCCGGCAGCGACGATCTTGCTTCGTGGGATGACCGGTGCCAATAGACGAACATCAGCAAGAACCTTGCGCTCCCCCGTCAGCTTGACCGACATAGCCATCGGATCGCCGGTCAGCACCGACACGGTGTCGGGATGGTCCCCACCGTCCTCCGCAAGTTCGACGATGCCGTACTGCGGGTCTCCACCGGCGGCGAATCGGGCAATGCGCACCGGGCTAGCCTATCCGGCATGGCACCGGCCCCGAGCCCATCCGATGGTCCGTTCCATGCCGTTGATCTGATCCGCACCAAGCGCGACGGCGGTGAGCTGAGCGATGATCAGATTGACTGGCTGATCGCCGCGTACACCGCTGATGAGATCGCTGACGAGCAGATGTCAGCACTCGCCATGGCGGTGTTGTTTCGTGGGCTGAGCAGCCGCGAGCTGACCCGCTGGACCCAGGCCATGATCAACTCCGGTGAGCGCCTGGACTTCCCTGATGTCGCCAGGCCGAAGGTCGACAAGCATTCCACGGGCGGGGTGGGCGACAAGATCACGCTGTCGCTAGCGCCGCTGGTTGCCGCCTGCGGAGTGGCGGTACCGCAAGTCTCTGGTCGCGGGCTCGGCCACACCGGTGGGACGCTGGACAAGTTGGAATCTATTCCCGGCTGGCGGGCCTCTCTGACCAACGAGGAGATGCGGCGTCAACTGAGCGATGTTGGTGCCGTAGTCTGCGCGGCTGGGCCCGGGCTGGTGCCCGCTGACAAGAAGCTTTACGCGCTCCGGGACGTCACGGGAACCGTCGAGTCAATCCCTTTGATTGCGTCTTCGATCATGAGCAAGAAACTTGCGACAAGCTGCGACGCTCTCGTGCTGGACGTCAAAGCTGGGTCGGGCGCCTTCATGAAGACGCTCGAGTCTGCCAATGAGCTCGCACAAACGATGGTCGAGATCGGCGAAGCCGCTGGGGTGATCACCATCGCGCTGCTGACCGACATGTCGACTCCGCTTGGGTTGACTGCGGGAAACGCTTTGGAG
Source organism: Propionibacteriaceae bacterium (assembly GCA_035535155.1). Taxonomy (GTDB): domain Bacteria; phylum Actinomycetota; class Actinomycetes; order Propionibacteriales; family Propionibacteriaceae; genus Microlunatus. Next base: position 14,379 of record DATLQP010000007.1, on the reverse strand, counting down.
GTTTCAGAATCAGTCGAGGTGCTGGCCGGCGGCGGCCCTCCCGACGTGGTTGAGCTGACCATCTCCCTCGCCCGTGAAATGATCACCGCCGTTGGACGGGATGAGCATGACCCGGCAGAACTGCTGGAGTCTGGCGCGGCCATGGACGTCTGGCGTTCCATGATCAAGGCGCAGGGTGGCGATCCTGACGCGGAACTGCCCACGGCACGCGAAACCGACGTGATCACAGCGGAGCGGGATGGGGTGCTCCAGTCCTTGGACGCGCTGGCAGTGGGCGAGGCGGCCTGGCGGCTGGGAGCCGGCCGTGCTCGCAAGGAGCATGCTGTGCAACCAGGAGCCGGAGTTGTACTGCATGCCAAGCCCGGGGGGCGCGTACGGGCGGGTCAGCCGTTGATCACCTTGCACACGGATACGCCCGAACGCTTTTCTCGGGCCCGGGAGTCACTGCAGGGCGCGTACGCCATTGGTGACACGGCACCAGAGCCGCGGCCGCTCATCCTCGATCGAGTCGGGTAAGCCGCCGCCGTCATCCAGGCGCTGGCCGCACCTGAATCCTAAGCGCCGAGCCGCACCGGCGACCCGCTGCTCTGCGGTGCGGAGACCTCGTCGTCGGCGTGGATCAGACCGTAGAGGTACGCGTCGCAGAGCGCTTCCCACGAGGCCTCGATGATGTTCTGACCGACGCCGACCGTCGTCCAGGCACTAAGCCCGTCGGTGGTCTCGATGAGCACCCGTACGGTCGCGTCGGTGCCATGACCCTGATCAAGGATCCGCACTTTGTAGTCCATCAGCTCGAACTTGTCGACCGTCGGATATGCCGGGAGAAGCGCGTTCCGTACGGCGTGATCGAGGGCGTTGACAGGACCGTTGCCCTCCCCTACCACGCGCTGGCTCTGACCCTTGGCCGTTAGCCGCACGGTGCATTCGGTATCGGTCTCTTGACCATGTGTTGACTGGGTGAAGACGCGCCAGGAATGCACCATGAAGTACTCCGGCAGCTGCCCGAGCTCGCGCCGCAGCAGCAGCTCAAAGCTCGCATCCGCGGCCTCATAGGTGTACCCGGCTGCTTCGGCGTCTTTCACCCGGTCAGTGATCCGAGCCGCAAGTTCGCGGTCGGACAGGTCGAATCCCAACTCCTCACCCTTGATCTGGATGTTCGCCCGACCCGCCATGTCGGACACGAGCATCCGCATGTCATTGCCGACCAGGGCAGGGTCGATGTGCTGGTAGAGGTTGGGATCCACTTTGATCGCGCTGGCGTGCAGTCCTGCCTTATGGGCGAAGGACGACAGGCCAACATAAGGCTGACGAGCGCTTGGTGGGACGTTCGTCACCTCTGCGATGGCATGCGCGAGACGGGTTGCCTCGCGCAGCGAGCCGGCCGGAAGCAGCGGCCAACCGTATTTGAGTTCGAGATTGGCGATCACTGAGAGCAGTTCGGCATTGCCGGTGCGCTCCCCGTAACCGTTGACTGTGCCCTGCACGTGCATGACGCCGGCGTCCACTCCTGCGAGGGCGTTGGCGACGGCACAGCCGGAATCGTTGTGGGTATGGATGCCTAGCGGAACACCGATCTGGCTCGCGGCGGTGACGATCTCCCCGATCCACGGCGGAAGCATGCCGCCGTTCGTGTCACAGAGCACGACGACCTCAGCACCACCCTCTGCTGCGGCGCGCACGGCCTCCAACGCGTACGCGGGATTCTCCCGATATCCGTCGAAGAAGTGTTCGCAGTCGACGAATACCCGCTGACCCTCCGCTCGCAGGTGCTGCACTGTGTCGGTGATCATCGCCAGGTTCTCGGCGAGCGTGGTGCGGAGGGCTTGCTCGACATGCCGGTCATGACTCTTGGCCACAATGCAGGCGACGGGCGCACGCGAGTCCCGAACGGCGGCGGTCATTGGGTCGTCCGCGGCCCTCATCCCGACCCGTCGGGTGAAACCGAATGCCACCAGCTCAGCGTTCTGCAACCGCACCGCTCCATCGGCCATGGCTGCGAAGAAGGACGTGTCGTTCGGATTGGCGCCCGGCCAGCCGCCCTCGATGAAGCCGACGCCCAGCTCGTCGAGCAACGCCGCAATGGTGAGCTTGTCCGGCACCGAGAGGTTGAGGCCCTCCTGCTGCGAACCGTCGCGCAACGTGGTGTCGAAGACGTGGAACTCGGCCGGCTTGGGCTTGGGCTGGGCGAACATTTCTCAGATCCTCGTGTTGGAAGGTTGGTTTTGTCCTGGCATGAAAAAACCTCCCGTGGATGGACAGGAGGTTGCGCGCGCTGAACGGTGCTCAGCGCGCTAACAAATAATCACCGCCAGGAATCGCATGCCCACAGTGTTCCCTAGATCGTGAAAAATTGCCAGCCGCTCCGCCGGGTGGCGGAACGTAGAGGTGCCAAGGCGCATCTGGGTTCTGACCCGTCGGCGGTTAGAGGATGCGGCGGAGCCAGCCGTGGGTATCGGCCGTGCGTCCGTATTGGATGTCCAGCAGCTTCTGTCGAAGTGCCAGGGTTGTCTCCCCACTCTCGCCCGAGCCGACCCGGTGGCTGCCGTCGACATTCTTGAGGGTGCCGATCGGCGTAATCCCCGCGGCAGTGCCGCAGGCAAACAGTTCGGTCACCTCTCCGGATTTCACGCCGTCGAGCAGTTCGGTGATCGCAATTCGGCGCTCGACCGGGGTCAGCCCGAACTCGGCTGCCAGCGTCAAGATCGAGTCCCTGGTCACGCCTTCGAGGATCGATCCGGTGAGTTCCGGGGTAATCAGTTCATTCTCGGTCGTGATCAGGTAGACGTTCATGCCGCCCAGCTCCTCCAGCCAAAAGTGCTCGGCGGCATCGGCAAACATCACTTGTTCACATCCCTGGCTGGCCGCCTCCTGCTGGGCGATCAAGCTCGCCGCGTAATTGCCGCCGCATTTCGCGGCGCCGGTGCCACCAGGGGCAGCACGGGAATACACCGTCGAGATCCAGATGTTGACCGGCTTCACCCCGGAAGCGAAGTAGCTGCCAGCGGGACTGGCGATGCAGCAGTAGGTCACCCGCTTGGCGGGCCGTACGCCCAGAAACGCTTCCGTTGCGAACATGAACGGCCGTAGGTACAAGCTTTGCTCAGAAGCCGTAGGGACCCAGGCGGTATCGGCAGCGACGAGTTCATCAATACTGCAAATGAAGTCTTCGGCAGGCAGCATCGGAAGCGCCAGCCGTTCAGCCGAGCGCACCATTCGTTCGGCGTTCCTGCCGGAACGGAAGGTCCAGATCGTGCCATCGGGGTGCCGGTATGCCTTGAGCCCCTCGAAGACCTGCTGGGCATAGTGCAGCACGGAGGTCGCCGGGTCGAGCGAGAAAGGCCCGTACGGGACGATCGCCGAGTCGTGCCAGCCATCGGAAGCAGTCCAGGTTGCTACTGCCATGTGATCGGTGAAGTGCATCCCAAATCCGGGGTTGGCCAATATCGCGGCGCGTTCGCTCTGGCTGCGCGGCATCGGGTTGGCCCGGAGTTCGAAATGAAGGCTCACATCTGTCACTTTCGGTCGTGGTGCGGGCGTCGAGTCCGCACCTGTGCTCCTGGCGGTCACGCTACCGCCAGCTGTCCTTCAACATCGAGATCTGATCCCTGCAGTAATTCTGCGGCGGCTACTATGCGCCGGTGACACACGTACGCACTGCCCCGGAGCCCGATCTCGATTCCGATGCCAGGCCGCAGCCAGCCGGACCGTTCAACCTGGCAGTGATCGGCGGGGATGGGATTGGTCCCGAGGTGGTCTCCGAAGGACTCAAGGTGCTCGATGCCGTGACGGGAGCTGGCGTCTTCACACCGACCAGTTACGACCTCGGCGCAGACCGCTGGCTGCGTACGGGCGAGGTGCTGCCGGACTCCGTTGTGGACGAGCTCGCCAGCACGGACGTGATCTTGTTCGGCGCCGTGGGCGCCGCTCCCGGCGCGACGGACGTGCCGAGCGGATTGCTGGAACGCGGCCTGCTGTTGAAGCTGCGCTTTGCCTTTGAGCACTACGTGAATCTCCGGCCGAGCCGGCTGTATCCCAACGTAGCGACGCCACTTGCCGAGCATGTGATCACCGGCAAGGACATCGACTTCGTGGTGGTTAGAGAAGGAACCGAAGGCCTGTATTGCGGCAATGGCGGCCGGGTGCGCCTCGGGACCCCGCACGAGATCGCGACGGAGGTAAGCGTGAACACCGCGTACGGGGTGGAGCGAGTCATTCGCGACGCGTTCGAACGCGCAACCAGCCGCCACGGCAAGATCACGTTGGTTCACAAGCACAACGTGCTGGTCAATGCGGGCGGGCTCTGGAACCGAGTGTTCAACGCGGTCGCGGCCGAGTATCCCGGGGTCGCAACCGACTATCTGCATGTTGATGCTGCGACGATCTTCCTCGTCACCGACCCGGCGCGTTTCGATGTCATCGTGACCGACAACCTCTTCGGCGACATCCTTACTGATCTTGCTGCGGCGGTCACCGGAGGCATCGGCCTGGCCGCGAGCGGCAACATCAACCCGGACCGTCGCTTCCCCTCGATGTTCGAGCCCGTCCACGGGTCGGCGCCCGATATCGCGGGCAAGGGCATCGCGGACCCCACGGCGACCATCCTCTCGGTGGCACTGCTGCTGGATCATTGTGGACTCTCCGAGGAGGCGACGCGGATCGAACGAGCGGTCGTCGCCGACATCGCGGCACGTACCCCAGATCGGATCCGAAAGACGAGCGAAATTGGTGACGCCATTGCAGCGGCGGTCTAGATCATTTCGCGATGGCTCGCCGTAGCGGGCGGGCTGCCGCACTGCAACGACGCGTAGGAGCAAGCTCAGTTGGCGCGCCCGGTCTGGTGGGCCCGGGCCTGGAGAATCGCAGGTACGACCGAGTGTTCCTTGCGGGCGCGTCGACGGGGATGGTCGGCGTGCACCTGATGCGAACGATCGGCGGCGACCGTCCATGCCTCCGGATACATGTCGTACATGGGGTGTCCTGAGCTTGTCGAGGGGAACTTCCGGTCCGGTCAGTACTAAACCAAGAAAATAGTAGGACGTCCGACTATCTTGTGCCCATCTATTTAGCTCATCCATTCCACATCCTGGAACGAGGGACCCCGTTGATCATTGCTGACAAACTGTTGAAGTGAGTGCCCCTCCCGAGCTGCCTGAGCTGGTGATCAGGGCACTTCGCATGTCGTTGGAGCGCGGCTACATGCAAGCATCGCGTACTGAGACCGGCCGATTACTTGCTGCTCTGGCAGCAACCCGTACCGGAACGATCGCGGAATGCGGCACCGGATGCGGCGTGGGCGCGGCCTGGTTGCGTAGCGGAGCGCCAAAGGATACCCGGGTGATCACTGCCGAGCTCGACCCGGAGTTGGCGCACGGAGTCATGGACATGTTCGCCGGTGACGACATCGACGTGATGCATGCCGACTGGAGCAGCCTCGCCGAGCACGCCCCGTTCTCGTTGATCTTCATGGACGCCGCCAGCGCGAAAGGCTGGCCGCGGGAACGGATCGTGGAGCTGCTGCAGGAAGGGGGCATGATCGTCTTGGACGACTTCACCCCGTGCCCGACGTGGCCGCCGCTGGAGGCCGGCCGAGTGGACACCGTGCGTCTGGATTGGCTGTCTGACGACCGCTTCACCAGCGTTGACGTGATGGTCGCCGACGACACGTCGGTGGTCATCGCCGTCAAGAGGTAGCCCGCCCAACGCGCTGTCGGATTTGTGATCAAATCGATGCCAGCGGTTTATATACGACAACTACATGGCTCGGGCACCCTTGGCCTATGGCGAGGAGACGCCCTCGGCCTGGCACTGTCCAGCCGCACAGGACCCTGCGGGTGCTTGCTGGCACGCTGTTGATGTTCGGCTCCGTCGCCATCGCTTTCGCGATCCTCACCCAGTACGCCGGTGGGTGGGGCGTGCCCTATTTCAGCTTCACCACCGATCGCGGCTCGACCTGCAAGAACGATCTCACCGGCTACACCTGCTCCCCTATGACGCTTGCCGACGTCGAATACTTCGGCGACGTCGACCTTCCCGATGACAGTTCAGTCGTTGCTGGACGCTACCGCTCCACTCACGATTACCAGATCGAAGCGGTGATCGATGTGCCGTCGGCGTCATCGGAGCAGGCTTTGACCGACCTGAACCAGGCATTCGGCCGGTGCATCAAGGAGCATCCCGCGCCTATCAGCACCAAAGGAATGCGCCACACCTGCGTGATGGCGAACGAGGACGCTCTCGACGAGTCCGATGAACCGAGCGGGCGGCTCTACATGATCGGCACGGCCGTGCGGATCGACGGCTCACGCGTCATCGGCATGGTGATCAAGTCCCGCTAAACCGCGGCTCCCACGGCAGACACCGCCGCCCAACGCTGTGTTCATGGGAAGCGAGCGCGGGGGCGCTCGGTTCGTATTGGCGGGGCTAAGATGCGTGAAATCCGGCCAGTGGGGAACGGACACGATCGAACAGACTGTCAACAACCCCCGCCGGTGCGAGCCGGGCGTCACGGCGCGAGCCACACACCTCAACGAAGGAACATCAGCGGGCGGCGGTGCCTTCGACGTAGTCGTCATCGTGGCTCTTGACCCACGACATGAGCTCGCGCAGCTCGCGACCGACCGCCTCGATCGGGTGCTTTTCCCCTGCTTCCCGGAATGCTGTGAACTCCGGCGCCCCAGCATCTTGATCACCGATGAAGCGAGCGGCGAACGAGCCGTCTTGAATGTCGGCGAGCACGCCCTTCATGTTCTCTCGGACATGCTCGTCGATGATCCGCGGCCCAGAGACGTAGTCGCCATACTCGGCCGTGTCAGAGACACTCCAGCGCTGCTTGGCGATGCCGCCCTCATACATCAGGTCCACGATCAGCTTGAGCTCGTGCAGGCATTCGAAGTAGGCCACCTCCGGCTGATAACCGGCCGCGGTGAGCGTCTCGAAACCCGCCTGTACCAGCGCCGAAGCTCCGCCGCACAGGACAGCCTGCTCGCCAAACAGATCGGTCTCGGTTTCCTCGGTGAAAGTTGTCTTGATGCCACCAGCACGCAGCCCACCAATTGCCTTCGCGTACGAGAGCGCCAGATCCCAGGCCTTGCCAGAGGCGTCTTGCTCGACCGCAACGAGAACCGGAACACCACGACCTTCGGAGTATTCCCGGCGCACCAAGTGACCGGGCCCCTTGGGCGCCACCAGCGCGACGTCAACACCCTCGGGTGGCTTGATGTAGCTGTAGCGAATGTTGAAGCCATGACTGAAGAACAGCGCATCGCCTGGCACCAGGTTCGGCTCGATCGCTGCGGCGTAGACCTTGCGCTGTGCCGGGTCTGGCGTCAGCACCATGATCAGATCGGCCTCCTCGCACGCCTCGTACGGCGCGAGGACCCGAAGACCCTGAGCATCGGCCTTGTCCCGGCTCTTGCTGCCTTCGGGTAGCCCGACGCGTACGTCGACGCCGGAATCGCGCAGCGATAGGGCGTGGGCGTGTCCCTGACTGCCGAACCCAAGCACGGCGACATTGCGCCCCTGGATCAGCGACAGGTCGGCCGCTGCGTCGTAGAACATCTCTGCAGGCACTTCGTGTTCTCCCTTGAATAGGTGGGTGCTGGTGAAAGTTAGCGCACGCCGGCGGTGGTCTGGAAGGGGCCCTTTGACCGGCTCAGGCGCATTCTGAAGGCTCGGAAGCAAGTTCAACCGGAGGGTACGGCCTTGAGCCGTTCCATCCGCTGGTTGCGACCAGTGAGTGATCGATTGCCGCGTCCCAGGGCAACAAGGCCGGACTGGACGAGCTCACGAATCCCGTACGGCTCGAGCAGCTCGAGCAGCGCTGCCAGCTTGGCCGGGCTGCCAGTCGCCTCGACGGTAATGATCTCCCCGGTGAGGTCGACCGCCTTGCCGCCGAAGAGCCCGATGATCTCAATGAGCTGGCTGCGGGTCTCAGCGGTCGCACTGACCTTGACCAGCACAAGCTCACGCCGTACCGCGCTGTCCTCCAGCTCGACGATCTTGAGCACCTCGATCAACTTGTTGAGTTGCTTGGTGATCTGTTCCAGAACGACGTCCTCGACGTTCACCTGGAGAGTCATGCGCGACATCTCCGGCGATTCGGTTGGTCCGACCGCGAGCGACTCGATGTTGTAGCCACGGCGGGAAATCAGGCCAGCAATGCGTGCCAGGACTCCCGGCTTGTTCTGCACAAGCACGCTCAAGATATGGGTATTCGCAGTCCCGGCCATCACAGCTCCTCTTGATCCCAAGCCGGCGCCAGGTCGCGAGCAACCTTGAGCTCGTCGTTGCTGGTGCCAGCGGCCACCATCGGCCAGACCATCGCGTCCTTGTGGACGACGAAGTCCACCACGACTGGCACGTCGTTGATCGAGTTTGCCTTCTCGATCACCGCATCGACATCGGTGGAGGTCTCTGCCCGCAGCCCCACGCACCCCATGGCCTCGGCCAACTTCGGGAAATCAGGGATTCGGTTGGTCTTCAGGTCGGTGTTGGAGTAGCGACCCTGGTAGAACAGCGTCTGCCATTGCCGGACCATGCCGAGACTCTGATTGTTGATCACTGCGATCTTGATCGGAATCCCTTCTAGGGCACAGGTCGCGAGCTCCTGGTTGGTCATCTGGAAGCAGCCGTCGCCGTCGATTCCCCAGACGATCTTGTCGGGTACGCCGACCTTGGCACCCATTGCGGCCGGCACGCAGTACCCCATCGTGCCGAGACCCCCTGAGTTGAGCCAGCGCCCGGGCAGTTCCCACGGCAGGTAGTGCGAGGCCCACATCTGGTGCTGCCCGACACCCGCCGCATAGTAGGCGTCCGGGCCGGTGATCTCACCGATCCGCTTGATCACATACTGCGGCGACAGGCTGCCGTCTTCGGGCTCGTCGTAGCCGGTCGGGTAGCGTCGCTTCAGGTCTTGCAGGTAGTTGACCCATTCGTCGATCGCGAGCGGACGCTCCCGCCTGAGCAGGCTGGTCAGTTGCGCGATCACTTCTTTGCAGTCGCCCACAATGGGAACATCGGCAACCCGGTTCTTTGAGATCTCAGCCGGGTCGATGTCGGCATGGATCACCTTCGCCAACGGCGCGAAGCTGGACAGCTGACCGGTGACCCGGTCGTCGAATCGCGTACCAAGCGCAATCAACAAGTCGCTACGCTGCAGTGCCCCGACTGCGGCGACCGTACCGTGCATGCCAGGCATGCCCATGTTCAGCGGATGGCTGTCGGGAAACACCCCGCGGGCCATCAAGGTCGTGACCACCGGAATGCCGGTCAATTCGGTGAGCTCCTTGAGCTCTGACCAGGCACGGGCTTTCACGACCCCGCCGCCGACGTAAAGCACCGGTCGGCGTGACTCGGTGATCAGCCGACAGGCCTCACGCATCTGCTTGCCGTGTGGCCTGGTCACTGGACGGTAGCCGGGAAGATCCAGCTGTGCCGGCCACTCGAATTGCGTCTTCGCCTGCAGAGCATCTTTGGTGATGTCGACAAGCACCGGTCCCGGACGTCCCGTCCCGGCAATGTGGAATGCCGATGCTATCGCCGAAGGGATATCTGCGGGCTTGGTGACCAGATAGCTGTGCTTGGTGATCGGCATGGTGATGCCACGGATATCGGCTTCCTGGAAGGCGTCGGTGCCGATGGCCGCGCTGCCGACTTGACCGGTGATCGCCACGATCGGCACGGAGTCCATGTGCGCGTCCGCGATCGGCGTCACGAGATTCGTGGCCCCGGGACCAGACGTCGCCATGCACACGCCGACCTTCCCCGTCACCATTGCATAGCCTTCGGCCGCGTGACCGGCGCCTTGCTCGTGCCGAACCAAGATGTGGCGGACCGTCTCGGAATCGTAGAGCGGGTCGTACGCGGGAAGGATCGCCCCTCCCGGAATCCCGAATACAATGTCTGCGCCTACGTGCTCGAGCGACCTGACGAGAGACTGTGCTCCGGTCAGCTCGTCTGCTCTGTCGTTGTCAGACATCTCGGTTCTCCTTGCCCTGATGATCCCCCCTCAGATTTCCGTTGTGGGGGGATTTCCGTTGTGGATGTTACGCCCGCAGGTCTCCGTGCCAACAAAAAACCCCCGCCGCTGGCTGCAGACGAGGGAGCGTGTCGGGAAGTTGAGCTGTGCTCAGCCGACACGCTGTCGTACGAGGAGAATGGTTCCTGTGATGCGCACGCCGTAACAATAGCCGCCCCTGCGTGGGAGTCCAATCAAGCGTGACGCGGGTCTTGCAATCCGGATGGACCTTCGGATGCCCTAGTAAAGGCGTGGTTCTCAGCGACGTAAGGTCGGGCAATGGGTCGTGCCGCTGCCACGCTCTGCCTCGTCGTCTTTATCGCTGGCTGCTCTCTGACACCACCTAGCCCAGCGACGGGCGTCTCCGAATCCGCGACTCCGAGTACGCCATCCGCAACCACGGCTAGTCCAGCCGCCCCATCACGAACCCGGAGGGCAGTCCGGCCGCCGGCGCCAACTCCTACGTCACGACCCACCATGAATGCGCGCGCGGCGCTGCGCGATGTCGTCCACCTGGCCTCTGACATTGGCCCGCGCGAGGCAACATCGAGGAACTTCGCTACCGCCGCCTCCTTCGTCGAAACACGTTTCGAGCGCCTCGGCTACGAGGTGCGGCGCACAACAGTACGGGTGCCGGCGGGAAACTCCTGGGGCACGCCCGTACGCCGCGGTACCTCGGTCAATGTGATCGCCGAACCGATGGACTTCGACGCGCGCAAGCCGTACGTCGTGGTCGGCGCCCACCTGGACACGGTGCCGGTCGCACCCGGCGCCGAGGACAACGCGTCCGGCATTGCCATCATGCTGCAGCTGGCTGCGATGGTGAGCCAGCAGCCGGCAGCGCTTCCGGTGCAGTTCATCGCTTTCGGTGCCGAGGAGCCTCGCGGCAGCGGTGACGCGCTGCATCACTTCGGCTCGCGGCAATTCGTGGCTGACCTGAGCCGCTCCGAGCGGCGCGCAATCCAGGCGATGGTGGCGCTGGATCGGGTGGGGGTACGGGCTGGCTACGTACCGGTTTGCAGCGCGACCGAGGAAGGTAACCGGCTCCGCGCTGCGATCCGAGAGACGGCCCGTCGAGCTGAGATCGTCACGCGAGCGTGCACCAACCGCACCAGCGACCACTGGCCGTACGCCAAGGCGGGCGTTGCCGCCATCCGGCTGGGCGGCATTCCGTACTCGGGTTACCACTCCCGGGGCGACGTGCCGCGGGTCGTGGACCGGCGCCAGCTTGATCGGGTGGGCCGGACGATGTGGGCGTGGCTGCTGACGCTGAATTAGCCCAGCGCTCACGACGTCGGCGCAAACGGACCGCGGCTCGTGTCCCAGATGTCGTCGAGAATGCCTTGGGCGCGGTCTCCGCGGACGGGCAGTGGGCTGAAGGTGTCATCGATCAGGTACGGGACGGGTTCGACGGCCTTGACCGTGTCACCCCACAACACGATCTCCAGAAAGACTCCCTCACGGGTCTTGGTCTGGAAGTCCATGTCGAAGATGAAGTTGCCGAGCGAATGGACCACAACGGTCGAGCCGGCCATTTCCCAACCTTGGACCCAATGCGGATGCCCGCCGATCACCAGATCTGCGCCGGCGTCGGCGAGGGCGCGCGCCGCCAGCCGTTGGCTGGGTTCGGGACGATGGGTGTACTGGGTGCCCCAATGCGTCATCACGACCACGACGTCGACGCGTTTGTTCAGTTGCCGGATGTCGGAGCTGATGCGTCCCAAGGCAGAGCGGTCCAGTGGCCCGGTACGCGGTGGCATGTTCAGCCGATTCGTTCCCGCTCGGGTGCGGGTGGCGGCCGGCGACTCCCCGATCGAGTCGACAGCCAGGAATCCGACCCGTACGCCATCTCGGTCGAGAACAACCGGCCGCCGGGCGGCGCTCAGATTGCGTCCCGCTCCGACGGTGTCGATCTTGGTCGACCTGAAACGGCTAAGGGTCTGGCGCAAAGCGCGGTCGCCGTAGTCGCCGAGGTGATTGTTTGCCAAGGAGAGCAGGTCGAACCCGGCGGCTCGCAACCCGGATGCGACCCGTGGGCTGGCGGCGAAGGAGTCGCCGCCCTGGGTGGGTGACCCGGCAGTGGACAGAGTCGACTCGAAGTTGCCGACCGTGATCTCGGCCGCAGCCAACCGCTTGGCGAGAGGTTTCAGTGGTGCGCCAGGGTCGGCGCGATGACGGTCGCCGACCCGGCGCCCGAGCATGATGTCACCGACGGCGGCGAGGGTGGTGACCTCCGGAACCGGTCGTACCGAGTGGGTCTGCAGCGGATAGCGCTGCGGATCCCGGAGCGGATGACGGCCGCCGACCGTCAGCACCCGGACTCTGGCGTCGATCGCGTCGGCCGGGACGATGCCGAGCACGTTCGGGCTCGCCCGAACCGCCCTCAGCACATCGCTGGCCCGGTGGTTCTCGGTGCTGAGTACTCGCATTCGTCCGCCTGATTGCCCAATGGCTGACCAGCGACTCGCTCCCGACGCGAGAACGCGGCGTGCATCGGCCATCGGGACATCGGCTGCGGGTCGGGTGGCATGGACTACGAATGCCAGCGGCATCAGGTACTGGGGCGAGGGTGTTGGTGCGAGGGGCGACCGCTCGGCGGGACTGGTCCTCGGTTCAAGAGAAGACGCAGCAGACGGCGAGGGCTGGGGCTCCTCGCCCGATGCTTGGCAGCCGGCGAGCAGAACCACAGCCAAGGCGGCTGAACCTGCTCGCGCCCTCATCCGGCCAGCGTAGGTGTTCGTTAACCCGCGGCCGCCTGCCACCAGGCCATGGCTCCTCGACGTGGCACGTGTGTCAGGTGGTGCGGGTGGAGGCCGGCCCTCGCACAGTCCTGGTTCCCAGCAGTCGGGCATGGATGTCGCCGAGGAATCGGATGGTGAATCGGGTGTTGCCGATCCACGACTTCATCTCATCGATACGTTGATCGATTTCACGTCGCCGGGGAGCCGCGACCCGCTCGAAGTAATGGGTGTGGATGGTCCCATCCTTGGTCTGCGCCCACGCTCCGACCACGCGCCCATCAACCCACAAGCTGGGGCCGCCGTTGCCGACGCTGTCGAAAACCTCCAGGGAGGTACTGGGCAGGTACCAGTCGCGCTGCTTCCAGCCCATGATGGTCGGATCTAGACCCGGTAGCACGGCCACCCACGGCTCAACTGGCCCGACCGGCGGGTCGTCCTCGGCCAGCCAGCCAGCGACGCCATCCAGGTCAATCTGCACCGCTCCGCAATCGGCGAGCGACTGCTTCGTCCTGGCGACTGTCCAGCCCATCCACCACTGCAGGTCTGCCGTCGTCGCCGGTCCGAACCGCCGTAGCCAGCGGCCAGCTAGCTCGGCGGCCGCCTGCGTCGGGTCGAGCTCGCCGAGTCCGCCTGGCAGCCAGGACTCGGCGTCGGCGTACCGGTAGGCACCGTTGATCCAGCTGCTCGGCCGACCCCGCAACATCTGGCCGGCGAAGCCAAGTATGTAGAGCACCCGGGTGTGGGCTGACTGTGCAGCGGCGTACGACTTGCCCGGCGCAAGCTGGAGCCGCTGCCGCAGCGGCTCCAGCCGCTGGCCGATCTCCCGCGCTGTGCTCGGACCATGCTTTCGGAGATCCGCAAGCACCTGTACCTCCGCCTCGGCAAGCCATTGTTCGGGGCTTTGGACGCCAGCCGCGGCGAGGAGCGTGCAGGTACGGCGGCGCTCAGGGGCAATCAGATCGCGAGTCGCCGCAGCATGCATCAGGCGCGCGACCGGCGGGGTCGCCACCCACAGAGTCCGGCGCATGCCGTGGTGCCTGATCAGGCTGCGATCGGTGTAGAGCGCCTTCTCGACCGCCTCGAGCGAGGGATGTGCCATCCGCGCCATGGCCGACAAGAACACGGTGACCGGATCGGAGGAGTGCAAGGCGACCAGGTCGTCGGCGATCTGCGGAAGGTCGTCGATCCGGGTACTCGGTAGCAGCAGGTGCCGTTCGGCCAGCCGTACCCGCCGCTCCTCAGCGTCGATTGCTACCCCCACGCCTCGACCGTAGCGAGAGGCGGCGACACGACGCGCTCAGGCACATGCCCGATCAACCACAGATGGCGCCGACATTCGCGGACCGGACCAGCTTGACGTACTTGGCCAGCACCCCGCGTGGCACCGGTCGAGGCGTCGGAGCCCACGCGCCCCGCCGGCGTTGCAGATCGGCCGCATCAAGACTCACGTCCAGCAGGCCATTCGCCACATCCAGGACGATTTCGTCGCCGTCTTGCAGAAAAGCGATCGGGCCGCCGTCCGCGGCTTCCGGCGCAATGTGGCCGACGCACAGGCCGGTGGTACCCCCCGAGAACCGGCCGTCAGTGATCAACATGACGTCCTTGCCCAGGCCGGCGCCCTTG
>DATLQP010000006.1:0-8416 GCA_035535155.1 Propionibacteriaceae bacterium | reverse complement strand
GGTGGGCACTATGTGGTACGCGACGGCGCACTCATTGCCTGGCGGATCCCCGAAGCCGCAAGATCATTGATGCCGTTCCGGATTCTTGGCTCACACACCGATGCGACCGGCTTCACACTCAAGCCAAGAGCCGACACAGGTGGGTATGGCTGGCAGCAACTGGGCGTTGAGATCTACGGTGCTCCACTGCTCAACTCGTGGCTGGATCGCGAGCTTGGTCTGGCAGGTCGTCTGGTACTCAGCGATGCGAGCACCGTGCTGGTTCGCACCGAAGCGATCATGCGCATTCCTCAGCTGGCCATTCATCTTGATCGCAGCGTGAACGATGAGGGCCTCAGGCTCGACAAGCAGGTGCATACCGCGCCGGTGTGGAGTGTCGGGCATCCGGCCATTCGCATTCTTGATCATGTCGCGGAGGCTGCCGGCTGTGCAGCGGGCGATATTGATGGCTACGACCTTCGGGCGTACGACACCGCAGCCCCGGCGATCTTCGGCCCGCGTCAGGAGTTTTTCGCCTCCGGACGACTGGACAACCTCAGCAGCATGCATGCCAGCCTCGTCGCCATGATCAACTCTGCCGACAGCGGAGCTATCCAGATGATCGCGGCCTTTGATCATGAGGAGTTGGGGAGCGCCACACGGAGCGGGGCATCTGGCCCGTTGCTCGCCGATGTCCTGACCCGTATCTCCGCCGGTCTAGGCGCGACGCGGGATGAGCAGCACCGGTCGCTGGCACGGTCGGTCTGCCTCTCGGCAGACACCGGTCACGCGATCCATCCGAACTATCCCGGTCGGCACGATCCGATGAACCAGCCGCTGCTGAACTCAGGTCCGCTGCTCAAGGTCAATGCGAACCAGCGCTATGCGACTGACAGCAAAGGTGCCGCTCTGTGGCGGCGAATCTGCCGGGCGGCCGACGTCCCCATCCAGGAATTCGTGTCCAACAATGCCGTGCCCTGCGGATCCACGATCGGACCGCTGACGGCCACTCGCCTCGGGATTGCCACCATCGACGTCGGAATCCCGCTGCTTTCTATGCACTCGGCCCGCGAACTGGCCGGAACCGAAGACCCCATCGCTTTGAGCCGCGCCATGGAAGCCTTCCTGGCCAGCGAGTAGCTGGAGAAAGGGCTAGGTCGCGGCGGCTGGACAGTCTCGCAGAGTTCAGGAGTTCTCACGGGATCCCTCACGTCGCCGGTTCTGGAGGCTCGTCGTAGGTCTTAGGCTTGTCGCCCGTGGCACTTACGATCGGCATTGTTGGGCTTCCGAATGCGGGTAAGTCGACGCTCTTCAACGCGCTGACGCGGAACAACGTGCTGGCTGCCAGCTACCCGTTCGCCACAATCGACCCGAACGTCGGGGTTGTCGGTGTGCCCGACCCACGCCTGGTGGTCCTCGCAGACCTCTTCAATTCCGACCGTACGGTGCCGGCGACCGTCAGCTTCGTCGATATCGCTGGCATCGTTCGCGGCGCGAGCAAAGGCGAGGGGATGGGCAATGCTTTCCTGTCCCACATCCGCGAAGCAGACGCCATCTGTCAGGTGACACGGGTGTTCGAGGACCCCGAAGTCACCCACGTGGACGGCGCTGTGAATCCGGCGAACGACATCGAGACCATCGAAACTGAGTTGATCTTGGCTGACCTGCAGACCATCGAGAAGGTACTGCCTCGGCTGGAGAAGGAAGCCAAGATCAACAAGGACAAGTCGGGCGCGCTGGAAGCCGTCAAGCAAGCGCAGCAGGTGCTCGATGGTGGACGTACGATCTTCGCCGCCGGCCTCGAGCGCGGTCCGTTGCGCGAACTCTTTCTCCTTACCGCCAAGCCATTTCTCTACGTCTTCAACTGCGACTCCGACGAGTTGACTAACGAACCGCTGAAGCAACGGCTGCGGGCACTTGTGGCGCCTGCTGAGGCGATCTTCCTCGACGCCAAGATCGAGTCCGAACTGGTCGAGATGGACGCTGAAGAAGCGCGGGATTTTCTCCTCGAGATGGGCATCACGGAGCCGGGTCTGGATGTCTTGGCCCGCGTCGGCTTCGACACCCTCGGCCTGCAAACCTTCCTGACAGCCGGTCCGAAGGAATCACGAGCGTGGACGATCCGGAAGGGTGCGACCGCACCCGAGGCGGCTGGTGTCATCCACAGCGACTTCCAGAAAGGCTTCATCAGAGCTGAAGTCGTTTCCTTTGATGATCTTGTGGCGGCCGGATCACTGCAGACTGCTCGCAGCCGGGGAAGAGTTCGGTTGGAAGGCAAGGACTACGTGATGGCCGACGGGGATGTTGTCGAGTTCCGATTCAACGTGTAGCTCTTCCCCGCCGAGTGCGCATTGATCGCCGTCACCAGCGCGATGCGCTGGGAGATTGCCGCGCTCTCGAAGGGATCACGACCCGTCCCGACCTCAGACGGATAGGTGCATCGTTTCCGCTTAGCTGAGTCAGCGATCACGGCGCCACTGTGATTCAGCGGCTTCGCAACCTTCGAGACCCCGCGTTAAAAGATCGCGCCACCTCGCTGAGCTCAGCGGCTAAATCTTGGTCCAGGCCTCGCTGAGCACATAGCGCAGGATCTGCTCCATCTCGTCGAACTCGGCCTGGCCGCAGATCAGCGGGGGAGCGACCTGCACGACCGGCTCGCCGCGGTCGTCGGTCCGGCAGTAGAGGCCGTTCTCGAACAATGCGCCCGAGACGTAGCCGCGCAACACCCGCTCTACCTCGTCGGTATCGAAGGTTTCCTTGGTCGCCTTGTCCTTTACCAGCTCGATTGCATAGAAATAGCCGTCACCGCGAACATCACCGACGATCGGCAGGTCGTATAGGCGCTCCAGTGTCTGGCGGAAGCTGTTCTCCTGGCGAAGCACATTCCCGAGCAGGTCCTCGCGCTCGAAGATGTCCAGGTTGGCGAGGCCGACAGCGCACGACACCGGATGGCCGCCGAAGGTATAGCCGTGTGGGAAGGCAGTCTTACCGTGCGCAAACGGCTCGAAGATGCGGTCAGAAATAATCGCCGCGCCCAGCGGTGAATAACCCGAGGTCAAGCCCTTAGCACTGGTGATGATGTCGGGCTGGTAGCCGTACTTCTGCGCACCGAACATCGTGCCCAGCCGGCCGTACGCGCAGATCACCTCATCCGAGACGAGCAACAGCTCGTAGGTGTCACAGATCTCGCGCAACCGCTCGAAATACCCTGCTGGAGCTGGAATGCAGCCACCGGCGTTCTGCACCGGTTCGATGAATACGGCCGCTACGCTGTCCGGGCCCTCATTGAGGACCGCCTCCTCGACCCGGTTTGCCGCCCAGAGCCCGAACTGCTTCTCACTCCCAGCAACCTCATCGGGTGCCCGGTAGAAGTTCGTGTTGGGCACCCGGACGCCGCCCGGCACGAGCGGCTCGAAGGGCAGCCTGAAGCCCGGCACCCCAGTGATCGACAGCGCACCGTGAGGTGTCCCGTGGTACGCGACGGCGCGCGAGATCACCTTGGTCTTGGACGGCTTACCGATGAGCTTGAAGTACTGCTTGGCCACTTTCCATGCTGTTTCCACGGATTCGCCGCCGCCGCAGGAAAAGAAGATCTTGTTGAGGTCGCCGGGTGCTTCAGCCGCCAGCCGATCGGCAAGCTCGATCGCGGTCGGATGTGCGTAGGACCAGATCGGAAAGTAAGCGAGTTTGCTCGCCTGGGCCGCCGCCACCTCGGCCAGCTCGACCCGTCCGTGGCCAACCTGCACGGCAAACAAACCCGAAAGGCCATCAAGATACTTTCGTCCGCTGGTATCCCAGATGTAGGCGCCCTCGCCGCGTTCGATGATCGGCACCGGCTTGGTGGCGTAAGTGGACATCCGCGTGAAGTGCATCCAGAGGTGCTCAGCTGGGTTGCCTTGATCAACTGACCGGTCCGTGCTGCCGTCGTTGATCATGCCTTGTGTGCTCATCGGATGCCCCATTTCATGTTCTCGACGAAGCGGCTCGGTGGTCGTCAGGGAAGATTCAGGATCCGCAGAGGATCGCGGAGTCCATGTCAACTGTCATCGGCCTCGTCGGGACCCAAGTGCCGACGCGCTAAGGCTAGCCGCGGCGTTACTGCATGGGCCCTATACCCCGAAGGCGTAGGTATAGCCGCTCAAGAAAGTCAGATCACAATCATGTTGCGTGTCGCACCCCGATAGACGACAAGTCTTGTGGGTATGGGTTTAATGACTTAGAACTGTTTCGGTTCCAACAGGGAAGTCCCTAGGCTTCCCACGTCAGGCGGCGCGCCACAACCCGGGCGCATATCGGAGGAGGACATCGATGCGTGGAAGAACTGGCGGGATGGCGCTTGCAGCAATTACGTCGATCGCTCTCGTTGCGACGGCGTGTGGCGGTGGCGGTTCACAGCCCGGGCCGGGTAGCAGCCAGGCGGGTGGCCAGGCCGGCGGCGGCGAGATCGTCGTTGCCGGGTGTACGCCGGAGAACCCGCTCATTCCGGGGGGGACGAGCGAGACCTGCGGCGGCGACATCATCGACGCCATGACGTCGAAGCTGGTTCGGTACAACACCGAGAACGCCGCCCCGGAGAACGACATCGCCGAATCCATCGAGACCTCCGACAACAAGCTGTTCACCGTCAAGCTGAAGCCGTACAAGTTCCAAGACGGCACCGACGTCAAGGCCAAGAACTTCGTCGATGCCTGGAACTACACCGCCTACGGCCCTAACGGCCAGGCCGGCAGCTACTTCTATGCCCCAGTCGTCGGCTACGCCGACGTGCAGTGCCCCGACGCGGATTGCAAGGGGAAGCCCAAGGCCAAGACCATGTCTGGGCTAAAGGTCGTCGACGACACGACCTTCACGATCCAGGCCACCGAGCCGGTCTCGAACCTGCCGGTCCGGCTCGGCTACTCCGCCTTCGCTCCGCTGCCGGACTCCTTCTTCGCCGACCCGAAGGCCTTCGAAAAGAAGCCGATCGGCGCAGGGCCGTTCAAGATGGACTCAATCAGCAACACCGAGTACGTGCTGTCGAAGTTCCCCGACTACTCCGGCGCCACCAAGCCGAACGTGGATAAGCTGACCTTCCGGATCTATCAAGACCCCGGAGCGGCCTATGCCGACGCCGTGGCCGGCAGCCTCGACTACATCGACGACAGCAACATTCCCCAAGATCAGTTCATTGGCGACGCATACAAGAGCGACTTCCCTGACCGGAACTCCCAGCGCGAGGCGGGGCGGAACAGCTGGATTACGTTCTCTCCTAATGATCCACAGCTGAAGGACAACCCCGACCTGCGCAAGGCCATCTCGCGTGCCATAGACCGCGATCTGATCACCAAACAGATTTTTAACAACACGGTCACGCCGGCTACCGGCTGGGTCTCGCCGGTGGTCGATGGCTACAAGGCCGGTGCCTGCGGTGATTCCTGCGTCTTCGACAAGGACGCCGCGAAGGCCGCATTCGACGCCGCCGGCGGCTACAAGGGCACGCTCACGATGACCTACAATGCCGATGCGCCGAACAAGGCCTGGTCGGAGGCGGTCTGCAACTCGATCAAGAACACGCTCAGCATTGAGTGCACTGCTGTGCCCACGGTCGACTTCGCCACCTTCAACAAGAAGATCGACGCCAACGAGATCAAGGGCATCTTCCGCAGCGCCTGGCAGATGGACTACCCGTCGATCGAGAACTTCCTGGTGCCGATCTACGCCAAGGGGGCAGACTCCAACTGGTCGAAGTACGACAGCCCGGAGTTCACGAAGCTGACCAGCCAGGCGGCCGCTGCGAAGACGGCCGATGAGGCCAACGGGTTGTATCAACAGGCCGAAGCTCTGCTGGGCAAGGACTTCCCCACCGCGCCGCTGTGGAACCAGAACACCACGTCGGTCTGGTCGGACAAGGTCACTGACGTGAAGGTCAACGCCTTCGGTGTTCTCGATTTCGAGGCGATCAAGGTGAAGTGAAAGACCAGCACGTGAAACATAGCTGAAAGCGTTGGCCCGCCGGAGCAATTCCGGCGGGCCAACGCTATGTTTCGTCCAGAAGTCTCTTCCGAAACCTTTTACGAGAGGGGGTCGGGGTGGGCAAGTACATCATCCGCCGGCTGCTGCAGATGATCCCGGTCATCATCGGTGTGACGTTCATCATCTACGTCGCGGTTTTCGCCCTCGGGGATCCGACGATTGGCCGCTGCGGCGAGCGTGCCTGCCCGGCCGGCTATATCGCCAAGTTCAGGGCCGATTACAACCTCGACAAGCCGTTGATCGTTCAGTACCTGCTCTACATGGGCAACCTGGTTCAGGGTGACCTGGGCACGAACTTTTTCGGCAACAAGGTCATCGACGAACTGGCGGCCCGGTGGCCGGTCACGCTCAAGCTCGGCACGATGGCGGTGATCATCGAGTCCGTGATCGGCATCACCGCCGGCGTGCTCGCCGGCATCCGGCGAGGGAAGTTCATCGACAACCTGGTCACGGTAAGCACGCTGTTCTTGATCTCGATCCCGATCTTCGTGATCGGGAGCTTCTCCCAGCTGATCTTCGGGGTCCGCCTGGGCTGGTTCCCGGTCACCGCCACCCAGGGCACCACCTACCAGCTCATCATGCCCGCCTTCGTGCTGGCCTCGGCCTCGCTGGCCTACATCGCCCGGCTGATGCGGGCCAACCTGTCCGATAACCTGCGTGCCGATTACGTTCGTACCGCGAAGGCGAAGGGCCTGAGCAACGCGCGCACAGTGGGCGTGCACACGCTGCGTAACTCCCTCATCCCGGTCATCACCTTCATCGGCATCGACATCGGCGCGCTGATGGGCGGAGCTCTCGTCACCGAGCGGATATTCAACGTGAACGGGATCGGCAACTTCCTCTACCGCAGCATCACGCAGAAGGACGGCGCATCGGTGGTCGGCACCATCGTCTGCCTGGTGCTCATTTACCTGTTGGTCAACCTCATCGTCGACATCTTGTACGGCTTCCTGGATCCGAGGATCTCTCATGACTGACACCACCCGCGACTCCGGGCTAGACACCACCTCGTTCGTTCCGCTCACCACCGACGCGACCGGGGGACCAGAGGCGCCGCTGAGCGCCCCTGCAAAGGGCGAGAAGGCCCGGTCGCTCGGTACCGACGCCTGGGAGGAGCTCCGCCACCGGCCGATGTTTTGGATCTCGGCAGCGTTGATCATGTTTTTCCTCATTATGGCCGCGTTCCCCCAGTTGTTCACGAACGTCGACCCGAACCTCGCCGACCTGTCCAAGGCGCGGGAGGCGCCCTCGCCCGACGCCTGGTTCGGTCGGGACAACCAGGGCTACGACGTCTACGCCCGCACCGTCTACGGTGCCCGAGCATCGATCCTGGTCGGCGTGTTCGCTACGCTGTTCGTGGCTGTGCTGGGCTCGTTCGTAGGCATCATCGCCGGGTACCGAGCCGGCTGGATGGATTCGGTGCTCAGTCGCATTGGCGAGGTCTTCCTCGGCATCCCGCTGCTGCTGGGCGGGATTCTGTTTCTCTACATCTTCCCCAACGACCCGCTGACGACACCATTTCTGGTGCAGGTGGGGAAAGTGGCCTTAGTGCTCGGCGTCCTGGGTTGGCCGTTGATCATGCGGCTGATGCGCGGCAGCGTGCTGCAGGTCAAGCCGAACGACTACGTCCAGGCCGCCCGGGCACTCGGCGCGTCTCCGACACGGATCATCAGCTCCCACATCCTGCCCAACTCGCTGGCTTCGGTCATCGTGGTCTCCACCATCAATCTCGGCGTCTACATCTCCGTCGAGGCCACCCTGTCCTTCCTAGGCATCGGACTACAGCCGCCCGCCATCTCCTGGGGCATCCAGATCTCTGAGGCCTCGGGTATCGGCATGATCAGAGCGGCGCCGCACATGCTGTTCTTCCCCAGCGTCGCCTTGTCGCTGACCGTGCTGGCGTTCATCATGATGGGCGACGTAGTCCGCGACGCCCTCGATCCGAGAATGCGCTGAGGAGGTTGCGATGACGTTGTCAGCGGGAACCGGCGGAGCGCCCAACGTCGAGCTCCTCGACACCCGTGGCGTCTGGAAATCCGTCGACGGTCTGCTGCTCGAGGTCGACCAGTTGCAGGTGGAGTTCCGCACTCGCGACGGAGTCGCGAAGGCCATCAATGGCGTCTCCTTCGATCTCCATGAGGGCGAGACACTGGCCGTCCTCGGTGAGTCCGGATCAGGGAAATCAGTGACCGCGCAGGCGATCATGGGCATCCTCGACTCTCCACCTGCTTTCATCACCGGTGGTGAGGTCCGCTACTGCGGGCAAGACATCCTCAAGCTGAGTGAGGATGAGCGGCGGCGGGTGCGTGGGCCGGAGATCTCCATGGTCTTTCAGGACGCGCTGTCCGCACTCAACCCGGTCTTTTCCGTCGGCTGGCAGATCGCGGAGATGTTCCGCAAGCACCGCGGCATGAACAAGTCCGAC
>DATLQP010000005.1:0-3302 GCA_035535155.1 Propionibacteriaceae bacterium | reverse complement strand
TACAGGATCTCCTCGAGATGCTGCGAGCGTCGGATAGTCGCGCGCCGCAGCACGGAAGAGAAGCGAGCAGAGGCGGTCTTCCTCTGCGAGCGACGACGACGGCGGCGGGTTCAAAAGCGCGATTGCGCGAGCAGCAAGGCCAAAAGAAAGGCGTCTCGCCCAACGGAAGCCATCAGTTGCCGCGACGTACTGGGTGGCAGCATGACGATCATGCTGCGTCCCGCGATCCGTGTCGACGCTCAGGGCGAACGGCTCAGGCTGCTGCACGTGCATGCCCACCCCGACGACGAGTCGAGTAAGGGCGCGGCGACGACCGCGAAGTACGTGGCTGAGGGTGTGGAGGTCGTTGTCGCCACCTGCACTGGCGGTGAGCGCGGGTCGATCCTCAACCCAGCGATGGATCGCCCAGATATCTTGGCCAACATCGCCGACATTCGGCGACAGGAGATGGCCCGCGCGCGGGAGGTCCTCGGAATCAGACAGGTGTGGCTCGGCTTCGTGGACTCGGGTCTACCCGATGGCGATGATCAGCCGTTGCCCGAGGGTTGCTTCGCCCGCACAGACATCGCTGAGGCGCTCGCGCCCTTGGTTGAGGTGATCCGCTCCTTTCGTCCGCACGTGATGACCACCTATGACGAGAACGGCGGTTATCCGCACCCGGACCACATCATGTGTCACAAGGTCAGCGTCGCCGCCTTCGCCGCAGCAGGCGATTCTGACGCCTACCCCGAACGTGGCGCTGTCTGGCAACCGCTGAAGCTGTATTACTCGTTCACGTTCAATCGAGAGCGTACGGTGGCGTTGCATCAGGCGATGCTCGCCCGCGGCCTCGAGTCACCGTACGCGGAGCGCCTCGATGGGTGGCCTGAGGATCCCGGGCACGCGGCGCGGATTACGACGCGGATTGCCTGTGCCGAGTACTTCACTGTCCGTGATCGCGCGCTGCTTGCGCACGCGACGCAGGTCGACCCAGACGGCCCGTGGTTCGCTGTGCCGCTTGAGGTGCATCGGTCAACCTGGCCAACCGAGGAGTGGGAGCTGGCGGGGAGCCTGGTTGATACCAGCATCCCCGAAGACGACTTGTTCGCCGGGATCGCCGCCGCCGGCGAGTAGAGTTTGAGCATGATCGTCCTCGACGTAGACCCGAACATCGTCAGGCCGGGTTTGACGCCGCTGTTCATCACACTGCTGCTGGCAGCAGCCATGGTGTTTCTGTACTTCAGCATGCGCAAGCAATTTCGGAAGATACGCACGCCAGACGACGTCGCGGACAACGCAGAGAACGGCGCGACCGATAACGACGACGCTACAAACCCGGCAGAGGAGTCGGCGCGAGAGCGCCTGCCCGGTACCTCGGATTGACGCCAGCGGCGTAAAAGGATGAATGGTCGCAACCGCCTCGCTTCGGCGACCAGCCCATACCTGCTCCAGCATGCTGAGAACCCGGTGCATTGGTGGCCGTGGTCCGACGCTGCATTCGCCGAGGCCGCCGACCGGCAGGTACCGGTGTTCCTCTCCGTCGGGTACGCGGCGTGCCACTGGTGCCACGTCATGGCCCATGAATCTTTTGAAGATCAGCAAACCGCATCCATGATCAACGACCACTTCGTGGCGATCAAGGTGGACCGTGAGGAACGTCCCGATGTCGATGCGGTCTACATGCAAGCCACCCAGGCGCTGACCGGCCAAGGCGGTTGGCCAATGAGCGTTTTCCTCACTCCGGACCGGAAGCCCTTCTACGCCGGGACGTACTTTCCGCCAACGCCGCGACATGGACTGCCGTCCTTCGCGCAGGTCTTGGATGCCATCAGCGGGGCTTGGCGGGATCGGCGATCAGACCTTTTGGTCAGTGCCTCCGAGATCGTCCGCCAGCTATCCGCCCAGCCGACGCTTGGCGGCACGGAGCCCCTCGCTGCAGAGGACTGCGAGAAGGCGCTGCTCACGCTGCGCGGGGAATTCGACCCGACGTACGGCGGCTTCGGGCAAGCGCCCAAGTTCCCGCCTTCAATGGTGCTCGAGGCATTGCTTCGAGACGGTGGAGAACCGGCGATGCTGATGGCTGGACGGACTCTCGATGCGATGGCCCGATGTGGGATGTATGACCAGATCGGCGGCGGCTTCGCCCGTTACAGCGTTGACGCCGGCTGGGTCGTGCCGCACTTCGAAAAGATGTTGTACGACAACGCGTTGCTCCTCGGCGCATACACGCACTGGTGGCGCCGCACCCGCAACCCGCTGGCCGAGCGCCTCGTGACCGAGACAGTGGCATGGCTGCTGCGCGAAATGCGCACCGAACGAGGTGCTTTCGCTGCAAGCCTCGATGCGGACTCAAAAAATGATCATGGTGAGCTGCACGAGGGCGCCTACTACGTATGGGACCGTGATCAACTCCGAGCCGCGCTCGGCGAGGACGACGCGAGCTGGGCGGCCGAGGTCTTCTCGGTGACCGCGGCAGGCACCTTCGAGGATGGCGCCTCGACCCTTCAGCTGCCGTCCGACCATGATCAGCTTCGGCTTGCCGACGTTCGAGAGCGACTCCGGATAGCGCGTGATCAACGCTCCCGCCCCGGACGGGACGACAAGGTTGTTGCTGCCTGGAACGGCTGGCTCGTGGATGCGGTCACCCAGGCCGCCGTGATCTTCAGCCGTGCTGACTGGCTGGCAGTGGCGACGGATGCTGCGGAGTACCTGTGGCGGGTCCACTGGCGAGACGGCCGACTCCGCCGTACCTCTCGCGATGGCGTGGTAGGCGCGGCTGCGGGCATCTTGGAGGACTATGCGGCGCTCGCCCTGGCGGCGGTACGGCTGGCGGCTGCCCACGCGGCTCCCGACTGGCTGGCCCGTGCCGAGCAACTGCTCGAGGTGATCATGGAGCAGTTCGACGACGGCGGCCGCGGCTTCTTCGACACTGCTGCAGATGCCGAACAGCTCTATGCCCGGCCGCAGGATCCGACTGATAATGCCACCCCGTCCGGGCTGAGCAGCACCGTCCATGCCTTGCGGGCGATGGCGGAGCTGACGGGCGAGGACCGCTACGCAACCCGAGCCGACCGAGCGGCTGCCAGCGGCGCCGAGCTGATTCGTCGGGCGCCCCGGTTTGCCGGGTGGCTGCTTGCCGACGCGATCAGCCAGACGGCGGCGCGCGGACCGGTCCAGGTAGCTGTCGTCGGGCCTGACGATTCGGCGAGGGCAGAGCTAGCGCTTGCTGCTCACCAGCTCGTACCGGCCGGATCAGTCGTCGTTGCTGGCGAACCAAGCCAGCCTGGACTCGCGCTGCTGGCTGACCGACCGATGATCAATGA
>DATLQP010000004.1:0-5616 GCA_035535155.1 Propionibacteriaceae bacterium | reverse complement strand
GGCCGGGGCAACCCCCGTCCAACCAAGATCATCGATCGCATCCAGCACAATCGCTCGCGCATCGGCAAAAGCTTCGACCGCGGCATCGGCCTCGCGATAAGACTCATCGGTGAAGGCGGCAATCGCTGCATGCTGGGCGGGCGCTGGCGGACACAGGGCGAAGTTGCCGGCCAGGGCATCAAACGCGGACACCAGATCGCGCGGCACCAGGCTCCAACCGAGCCGCCAGCCTGTCATTCCCCAATATTTGGAGAACGAGGAAATGACGATGGCCTCGCGGTCATGCTCCCAGGCGCAGCTGGCTGCGACGGCCTGGTCGGTGATGCCGTGGTAGATCTCGTCGCTGACAAGTCGTACTTCATGATCACGACACCAGCCCGCGAGTTGCGCAAGATGGTCAGGCGCGATCATGGTTCCGGTGGGATTGGCAGGAGAGGCGACAACCAGGCCCGCCAGCGGCGCGGCCGCATGTGCCTGGTCAAGCATGTCAACTGAGGGCTGGAAGCGTTCGGCCGGGCCGCAGGGCAGCTCGAGCACCTGACATCCCAGCGAGACAAGGATATTTCGGTACGCGGGATAGCCCGGCCGGGTCAACGCCACCCGATCGCCATGATCAAAAGCAGCCAGGAAGCTGAGTAGGAATGCTCCCGAAGATCCGGTGGTCAACGCGATTTGGTCTTCATCGATGTCCAGGGAATACCAACGCCGGTAGTGCGCTGCGATCTCGCGCCGCAAAGGCTTGATTCCGAAGGTTTCGGTGTAGCCCAGCGGCGTGTGATTGATCATCAGTTCCGCTGCGCGGCGCCGGACATCGGATGGCGCGCCTTGCGACGGTTCGCCGGCACAGAGCGAGATGATCTCACGGCCTTGGGCGCGCAACGCGGCGACGCGGTTCAGGATGCTCATCACGGCGAACGGCGGCACGGCGGCACGGCGCGACGGCCTCAACGGCACTCTGACAGTCCCGGGCTTCATGCGCTTTGCCCGCGTCTCCGCGCCCGGTAGGCCGCGACATTGGTCCGGTTGCCGCAGTTGCCCGTGTCGCAGTAGCGCTTCGAGGAGTTCTTCGAGAGGTCGATCACGACATCCTCGCAGTCCTCGGCTGCACATATCCGCAGCCTGCCCAATGCATCGGCTCGGATCAGATCAACAAAGGCCATCGCCGCCTGTGCCGCGATCCGATCGGCGAGTGGCGCGTCGGGACCGGTGACGTGCAAGTGCCAGTCCCACTGGTCATGGCGCGACAGATACGGACGGGCATCAGCCTCGTCCAAAATCTCGTTGATCATGGCCACTACCTCGTCGCGGTCCTTGACCGTCCAAAACTTGCGCAGTCGCGGACGCAGCGCGCGTACGGATTCGAGCTCTTCCGGAGTCCGGCGAATGACGCCCGAGTAGGGGTGCTGGGCCAGGAATTCGTCCAGATCAGCGAGCGTCACCAGGGTGTCGCCGTCGAGTTCCACGGTGTTGACCAGCGCCGCAGTTTCCCCGAGTGAAACCTCGGTGTCATGACCAAAAAGCATCTTGACTCCTGACATGCTCGTGTACTAGTGTCATGAGTCTACTCGATTTTGCCCATTACAGCTGCGAGCTGGACGTTAAGGAGGCTGGCTGTGACCACCACAACACAGGAAGCCACCACCCGGACCATCGTCAATCGAAGCTACGCCAGCGGACTTGCCCTAGCGGTCACTTCGGCTGCATCCTTCGGGCTCTCCGGCTCACTCGCTCGCTCGCTGCTGGATCTCGGTTGGTCGCCCACTGCCGTCGTCGTAATACGCGCGGGAGGTGCTTTCCTGCTCCTCCTCGGACCTACGCTGTTTCTGCTCCGACGGATCGGTCTGCCGACCGGACGCCAGACGGTGCGCATCCTGGCGTACGGAGTCGTCGCAATCGCTGTGGCTCAACTCTGCTACTTCAGTGCGGTGCAATACCTTTCGGTCGGTGTCGCGCTACTCCTGGAGTACCTGGCGCCGGTCATGCTGATCGGCTGGCACTGGGCTCGGACCCAGCGCCGACCAGCCTTCCCGGTGCTTGCCGGCGCCGGCTTGTCGATCGTCGGTTTGGCCTTGGTGCTCGACCTTCGAGGCGGGTTGACACTCAATCCGATCGGCGTCGCCTGGGGTCTAGGCGCCGCGTTGTGCCTCACCGCGTACTTCTTGCTCAGTGAGGACACCGGGAGCGAAGCAGCTGTCCATCCGTTGCTGCTGACCACGGCTGGGACGGGTATCGGAGCGGGCCTGTTGTTGATAGCTTCGGCGGTCGGCATCTTGCCGCTCGCTGCACACTCCGGCATCACGATCTTGGCGAACCACAACGTTGGCTGGTGGCTCCCGGCCGTGTTGTTGATCTTGATTAGCGCAGTGCTCGCGTACCCGACCGGCATCGTTGCGGTGCGCCGGCTTGGCAGCTCAGTAGCCTCGTTCGCGTCGCTGACCGAGGTGATCTTCGCGGTGATCTTTGCGTTCGTGCTGCTGGGTCAGCGTCCCGCGCCAATACAGCTGGTGGGCGGCGGCTTGATCTTGGCCGGTATCGCTCTGGTGCAGCGTCCCCAGCGTCTTGTCGGCAACTCCCGCTGAGCTTGGAGTCAAGGCCGACCGAAGTCGGTGACCAACCAGACCTTCCCGTGTACGGAGTCGTTGATCACATCGATCCCGACGTCGACGAACTTCTTGTTCAAGATGTTCTCGCGGTGGCCATCGTTGGGCGGCTTCTCGTTGTACATCGCCTTCTGCACGGCCAGTACGCCGGACTCCGAACGGCTGCTGTTGTAGGCGATGTTCTCCCCGACCATGCTCCAGTGGTATCCGGCGGCCGATGCCCTCGAACCTAAGTCGCGCTCGCCGCTCAACTTGTGACTCAGGGTGTCGGCTTTCGCCATAGCCAGATTGTGGGTATGGGCGGAGTCGCTCAGTTTGCTGTTCAGCTTCAAAGCCGAGAGCCCGTGGGCCGCGCGCTCCGCGTTGAGCTCGTCGAGTACGGCGTTAGCCCAATCGGAGCGCGCGTCGTACCCGGAAGCGCCGCTGGCGGTCTTCGGCGACGGTGCTGTCTTCGACGCCGCCGACCTTGCCGCTGGTGATGGCTTCTTGCTAGGGCTTGGCTTGGCGTGAGAAGTCTGCTGAGGAGTCGATCGCCGCTTCGCGGGCGTCGGTGTGCTGGGACTGTGGGACGATCGCGCAACCGAAGTGGCGGGGGCGTGCGACTTCAACGGGCGATAACAGGCGCTGCCCCTTTGGTGGATGTTGCACTTTTGAGCGGAGGTATGCGGGCGAGCCGCGTGCGTCCGAACCGCAGCGCTAGGGGACGTGGATGGAGTCGCCGCCGGTGTTTCCGATGGAGTGTCCGTGGAGTACGCCGATGGAGCCGCTGGAAGAGCGATGAGTCGGTCGTCACTCGGTGCGCCAGGATTACTCATCGCCGCGCCTCCGTAGAGAGCGGCTCCCGCAACGGCTGCGCTGACAACCGCCGCGGCGCTCACCGAGGCGATTCGAAGTGCTCTGCCGGTCACGGTGCCTCCATCGCGTACGACGACCCCCGAGTTGGTCACGATTTGATAACGGCAAAGGCATAGCCAAACACAGATGCTGCCGATCCGGCAAGGGTCTGACCGTTCTGCGGACACGCCGTACACTGCGCCGGTGGGGAGCGAAGTCGGGGCGTCATGCGGCGTCTTGATCGCAGGCACGTCATCCGACGCCGGAAAGTCGCTGGTGGTGACCGGGTTGTGCCGGGCCCTGGCACGTCGGGGCATTGCGGTCGCGCCGTTCAAGGCGCAGAACATGTCGAACAATTCAGGTGTCTGCGACGATGGAGCCGAAATCGGCCGTGCTCAATATCTGCAGGCGCAAGCTGCGGGCGTTGCTCCCGAATCGGCGATGAATCCGGTGCTTTTGAAGCCTGGCTCTGATCATCGATCGCACATCGTGCTGCGCGGCAGGTCTGCCGGGATCTTGGAATCCGGGGAGTACGTCAATGGGCGCGCTCACTTGGCCGCGGCAGCCTTTGCGGCGTACGACGAGCTCGCAGGGCGGTTCGAGGTAATCATCTGCGAGGGTGCCGGATCGCCTGCAGAGATCAACTTGCGTGGCGGCGACTATGTGAATCTTGGCCTGGCTCAGGCCAAGGACCTGCCCGTCGTCGTAGTGGGCGACATCGATCGCGGCGGCGTCTTTGCCGCGCTGTACGGGACAGTGGCGCTGCTCGATTCCGACGATCGGCGACTGGTGAAGGCTTTCTTGATCAACAAATTTCGCGGCGATGTCAGCGTGTTGCAGCCCGGGCTGGACGAACTCACCCGCCGGACAGGTGTGCCTTTTGCTGGGGTGGTGCCCTGGCTCCCCGACGTCTGGCTGGACGCTGAGGACACCCTCGACGTAGCTGCATGGCGGCGCCAGACAGGCGCTGTCACTGCGTCCCGGGAGGTGCTTCGGGTAGCGGTCGTGCGATTGCCACGGATGTCCAATGCCACAGATGTGGAGGCTTTGGCGGCTGAGCCTGGTCTCGACGTGCTCGTCACAACCGATCCGCAGGCAGTTGCGGGGGCGGATCTTGCGGTGCTACCCGGCAGTCGCGCTACGGTCAGCGACCTTGATTGGTTGCGCGGAACAGGGCTCGCCGAGGTGATCGAGGCCCGCGCTCACCGCGATGCGCCCGTGCTAGGGATTTGCGGCGGGTATCAGATGCTGGCGCTAGCGATCGACGACTCGATCGAGTCGAGGCGAGGCATGGTCGAAGGACTCGGGCTACTTCCGGCGAAGATCAGCTTTGACGCGGACAAGGTGCTCGGGCGGCCGCTCGGCACGTGGCGAGGACATGGCGTTGGGGCGTACGAGATTCACCATGGTGTGGCGGAGATCGAGGGCGAAGCGGAGCCGTTCCTGGACGGCTGCCGGCGAGGTCAGGTGTGGGGCACGATGTGGCACGGCGCATTGGAGAACGACGACTTCCGGCGAGCCTGGCTCGCCGAGATTGCTGCGGCCGTTCGGTCTGACTGGGGTGCTGATCTTGGTGCGCCCACCTATGGTGCGCGTCGGGAAACCATGATCAACACCGTAGCGGACGCCGTCGAGCAACACGTTGATCTTGGGCTGCTGCTGGCCGGTACCCGAGTGGCGGCACGGCTATGACGATTCAAGCGCTGGTGATCGGGATCGGCAGCGGGAACCCCGAGCATCTGACCCGCGAAGCTGTAGCGGCGCTGAACCGAGTTGACGTTTTTCTCGCGGCCGACAAGGGGGTTGCCAAGCATGACCTGGTCACGCTGCGCGAAGAGATATGCCGAGCTCTGATCAGACATGATCATTACCGCTTCGTCGAGGTTCCGGATCCGGACCGCGGACCCGACCGAGAGCGCGATGCGGCGGACTATCAGACTGGCGTCGCGGCGTGGCACGAGGCACGAGCGCAGCGGTACGCGGAGATCATCGCCGCCGAAGTCGGCGACGGTGACACCGTCGGTTTCCTCGTGTGGGGCGATCCGGCCTTCTATGACTCCACCATCCGCATCGTGCAGTCGATCAGCAAGTGTGGAATAGATCTCGAACTTACCGTCATCCCAGGCATCAGCAGCATCCAGCTGCTAGCCGCGCGCCACAAGATCATCCTGAACCGGATTGG
>DATLQP010000003.1:0-8885 GCA_035535155.1 Propionibacteriaceae bacterium | reverse complement strand
CTCACGATAGCGATCAGTTGGCAGCGGACCGGCAACGCTCACCCTGAGCTCAGGATCGTTGCGGGCGCCCAGCAGTTCCGCCGTGCCGTGCCCTGTTTGACCAGGCAACGCGGTGAGCGGCGTACTGGCTGCAACCTGGACATCGTTGCGGTTGACGATCACCGTGGCTCCGACGCCAACGACGAGTCCGAGCGCTGCGGCCGCCGCGACGATCGGCCACCACTTCCTCTTACGGCCGGCGATCGGTTCGCCGCTCCCAGCACCAGTCTCCCCGCTCGCCGGCTCCTCGCTCGCCAACTCCTCGCTCGCCGCCTCGGTGCTTGCGGTTGGCGTGGCTGCCGGATCGACGACCGGGGCTTTCGCGTCGGCCGTTCGCTCGACGGCGGAGTTGGGTGTGAGCTCGGCTTGAATCGACCGCCAGATTCGATCCAGTGGTGGGACCGGAGCCTCAGCGCCCTCAGGTTCTTGGCTGAGCGTGACAACGCGTCGGTATTCGTCGAGTTCTGCTCGACAGTGAGCACAGCCGGCAAGATGTTCCCGCTCTGCAGCCACCAAAGCATCGTCCTGGCCCAGGGAATGACCGGCGAGCAATGCGCTGTTTACGTGGACCACGACGTCACCTCCTCGAGCCGGGCACGTAACTGCCGAAGAGCTCGCCGGGAGTGACTCTTGACGGTGCCTAGAGGCAAGTGAAGCCGCGCGGCAATCTGGGAGTAGCTCTGTCCCTCCCAGAAAGCCATTCGGAGGATGGTGCCGCGCGGATGCGGCAATCGCTGGATCTCCTCGACGAGTACCAGTCGGTCGATCAGCGTGACGAGTGGTTCGGACTCGACTTTGACGTTCGCGTCGCTGGTGACCGCCCGCACCACCCGCAGGTCCCGGGCACGCCCTCGCTGCCGATCCGCGATGCGGTGCCGGGCAATGCCCAGTAGCCAACCCGGGAGACTCCCTTTCGACTCCCGGTAGCTCCCGCGCCCCTGCCAGGCGCCGACAAACACTTGCTGAGTGATGTCTTCGGCTTCGCTCGAGCTATTGAGTGCCCGGTACGCGACGGTATAGATCAACGAACCCCACCGTCTGAAGCTTTCCTCCAGGCAAGAGTCATCCCCATCGGCAAAGCCTGCCGCGAGATCCGCGTCGCTAGCGTTGCGCCAGTCGACCCTTCGTGGTCTCATCTCGGTGTCCGCTGGGTCACCGTCGGTCACCCCTGAACCTTACCGGGCGACGGCCGAGGCGCCGACCGCTCCGGAGGCGTGCTCCCGTGTGGGAGCGCGGTGACGACAAGGTTGTCTCCATATCCGCCTTGGGAGCGGATGTAGGGGCCCTCCACAGGTGACGATGCGCAAGCGTTGGCCGCCGTCTCTGTCGAAGAGCGCGCGCAGCGGTAGCGCCTGCTTGCGAATCAGCCATACGGAGGTCACCCGGAAGGTCTCGCGGCCGGTCGTGGTTCGCACGACGACCAAGGTCGTGGAGAAGGCACCAGCGGTCAGTTCCGAAGAAGATCAACTGATCGCGGGCGCGGTGCAGAATGGGCGCGTCGGATTGAGGCCTACATGGCCTTGGCGGTCTCAGCCTCCTGCCGACGCTTCTTGGCAGCCTCGACCGAAGCACGCAGCGCTGCCACCAAATCGACTACCTCCGCCTCCTTGGGCGCCTCCGGCTCCTCGGCCAGCGGCACACCTTCGGCCTTGCTCTGTACCAGCGTTTCCAGCGCCTCGCGATAGGAGTCTGTGAAGTCCTCTGGGTTGAAGTCCCCAGCCAGCGCATCGATGAAGGACTGCGCCATCGTAACCTCTGCATCGGACACCGTGACGTCTTCGGGCGGAGCGGCGAAGGACCCGTCCCGAAGCTCATCCGGCCAGAGCATCGTGTGCATCACCAAGACACCGTCTTTGGGGCGGATCAGCGCCAAGGCTTCCCGGGAACGCAGGGCGACCTTGACCACGGCACTCTGGCCACTCTTGATCAACGCATCGCGCAGCAGCACATACGGTTTGACGCCGGGGCCGTCGGCCTGGAGGAAATAGGTCTTGTTGAAGTAGGTGGGATCGACGTCCTCCTCGGCCACGAACTGCACGACCTCGACCGCCTTGGTCGTCGCGAGCGGTAGGGCATCGAAGTCCTCAGCTGCCAAGATCACCATACGGCCGTCCGGCAGCTCATAGCCCTTCGCAATCTCGGCGTAGGGAATCTCCTTCCCGCACTTCTCGCAGACACGCTTGTATTTGATTCGGCCGCCATCTTCGGGGTGCACCTGGCGAAAACTGATGTCCTTCTCCTCGGTCGCCGAGAAGAGCTTCACCGGAATCGTGACCAGCCCGAAGGAGATAGCGCCCTTCCAGATTGAGCGAGGCATGTTCCTAGTCTGCCTGATGCGTCTGACAGCCGCTTCGCGACGCGACTCGCGAAGGGCGCGTGGCCCCGGGCACCCAGCCGGTCAGAGCGGAAGTTGATCAAGCTCTTCAGGCGCGAACCATAACAAGTCGTAGTCCTCGAGTACCGCCGCAACCTCAGGTTCGGCCAGTGCGGTCGCAACGCTCTTCCCCGCCACAGCCTGGCCTGCCACCTTCACCGCCTGCAGCGCGGCTGGCTCGTCGGCGAACAGTGCGTGCACCTGAGCCCAGGTCAGCCCGCTGATTTCCACCTCACCGTGCGGTTGGCTCAGATCGCTGACCTGTTCGTCGTGCACTTCCGCGGCCACGACCAGGCGCGCAAGATTCGGCTTCAGCACGAGAGCCAGCACCCCGGCATTGCTCAGCGCGACGTACTCGACCTCTTCAACGACCGTGTCGCTGTCCATCGAAGCAGTCAAACCGGGCGTTGCCGCGCACCCGAGATAGCGGTCTGTTCCAGTCCCCGAATTGAGGGCCCAGGCCTCGTCCCGGGTCATCGGAACGAAGATCATTTTTGCCATCAGCGGTGCGGGTGCTCTTGAGCTGCTCGCTGCTCCGCGACCGTCTTCGGTGCCGGTTGCTTCTTCTTTGCTGCACTCTTCTGAGGTGCGAGCTGTCGTGACTTCGTGGATTTCGCCTGGGTCGTCGACCCCTTCGGGCTCGTCGGCCTTGCCTCCCTTTCCGCTGCTGGAGGTGGTGTAGGGCTGGTGCCCAGGTCGGCCGCGCGCGTCACAAGATTGCGTACGGAGGCCCGCTTCTGTCCGGTGGCCTTCCGTGCGGCCTCCTGCCGCGCGGCCGCCTTCTTGGCGGCGGCGCGGCGGGCTGCGGCTGGTGCCTTGCGGGTGGGCTGACGGACGGCTGTCCCGCGGACGGTGGTATCCAGCAGCTCCTCGAGGCAGTCGAGCAGGCATTGGGCGAGCACGTCAAGATCACTGATCGCGTCCCGGTCGGCGTTCAGCCCGAAGACGACCTCGCCGTCGTAGGAGGTAACCCCGATAGAGAGCAAGTGGCCCGCTGAAAGCGGGAGCACCGGATAGCTAGCGACCAGCCGAGCCCCCGCGGCGAACAGCGGTACCTGCGGCCCCGGGACGTTGGTGATCACCAGATCGTGCTGCTTGCGCACGACCTCGATCGAGGTGCGGACGCCGAGCGCGTGCAGCGTGGTAGGAGCAAAGCCGGCGATATCGGCCAGCGACCGGGCAGCCACCGCTCGTCCGGAGTCTTTGTGAGCTTGGGTGTCGTACGCCACCTGGTGGAGCCGCATCAAGGGATTGGCTTCGCCGATTGGCAGCCGTTGCAGATGCGGTGCGACTTGGCTGCCCAGCGAGGTCGGCTCGCCATCATCCTCGGTGACGCTCATGGGCACCAGCGCAGTCAGCGCGCTGCCCGAACCGATCGACTCGCCCCGGGTCAGCAACCACGAGCGCACGCCGCCAGAGATCATAGCGAGGACTACGTCGTTGATCGTGTGATGGTGCTCCTGACGGACCGCCTTGAGATCAGCAAGGGATGCCAGCACTGTGGCAACCCGGCGTTGCTCCGAGACCACACCGGCCAGTGGCGAATCGGCAGACCGACGCTGGCCACGTAGTGCATCAGCGGCGAGCTCGCCCAACGCACCGCCGACACCACCCACTGCTTCACCAACCGCGACGGCCATACCGAGCGCGCTCGCCAGTGCGCCGCGGACGTTCTGCAGCGCCATCGTCGGGTCTTGAACACTTTCCAGCAGCGCACCAGCCAACAACTCCAACGACGACGGCTCCGGCACAGGTTGCCAGGAGTCGGCGTCCATCCCGACGGTCGGGATCGGCTGCGGACGAGCCGTCGAGTCGAGCAAAACCTGGCCGATTTCCACGTTGTCAATCCCGTCGACCAGGCACAGATGGGACTTGGCCACGAGCGCGAATCGGCTGTCTTCCAGGCCCTCGACCAGATACATCTCCCACAGAGGTCGTGATCGATCGAGTCGCCGCGCCAGCACCCGACCGACGAACTCCTGCAGCTGGGCGAGCGTGCCCGGTCGTGGCAGTGCCGAACGGCGTACGTGGAAGGTGAGGTCGAAGTTTTCGTCGTCGACCCAGACCGGTCCAGCCAGCTGTGCGGGAATCCCGCGCACCCTTTGCCGATAGCGCGGCACGAACGCGATCCGCTCACGGATCAGCGCAATGAGCCGTTCGTAGTCGAAGCCATCCGGGCCGGCGTCGAAGACATCAACGGTACCCACATGGCCCGGCGTGTGTACGGTGTCCAGGGCCAGCAACGACACCTCGAGGGGTGTGAGCCGTTGCGGCATATGAGCCTTCCTGCCTGAGAATCCCTGGAGCCATTACGGTACTACCGCCTACACACCTGCCTTTCGGGATAAGTGGTTTCGGCCCGAGTCGGCTGGGGAACGTTGTTTTCACCAACTTCGTACAGGATGGGTGGATAGTGGCACCGCCCGTTCCGAATGGTCGAGGAGTTCCGTGGTCAGGTGAAGTCAGAGAGGCCGAAGCAGATGAGCGGAAGCACCCGTACGTCACGAGGTGCGCTGATCTGCGGGGCTGTCGCCTTGAGCCTGTTGGGAAGTGGATGTACCACCACCGCCGCGCCTCAGAACAGTGCGAGCCCACCCCCGGTCAGCAGTCCTAGCGGGCCCTCCTCACCGGCCGAGTCGCCATCATCAATTCCACCTAATTCCCCCTCGTTGAACCCCGACTACACGCTCACCATCAATATCGCCATCGCCAAGGGCAAGACCATTCCTAGCGGGGAGAAGATCAACGTGCGGGTAGGTCAGAAGGTGATCTTGAACGTGATCAGCGATACCGACGACGAGATCCACGCACACATTGGCGGAGCGGGCTATGAGTTGCAGGTGCAAGCTGGCTCGCCGGCCAAGGGATCGTTCACCATTGACAGCCCGGGGAGCTTCGAAGTGGAGTCACACCATCTCGAGAAGATCATTGTCATCTTGAATGCGCGCTAGCTCGGGCTAGCCGCTTCATGCTCATCCCACTGCACGGCATCGCATCGCGGCGTGACCTGCCGTTGCCCTTCTCCTTTGTCGTGGTCGGGGCCGTCCTCGTGCTGGTGATCTCCTTCGCCATCTTGATCTTCGCGTGGCGCAAGCCGCATTTCAGTCGAGTCGGTGGCCGAGGAATGCCCGGACTCACTGCGGTCGTCGACAGTCCGGTCTTTCAGCTAATCGCTCGCGCCCTGGTCCTTGCCACCTACGCCTGGGCAGGGCTGGCGATGACGGCCGGCCAGGATCTGCTCACCAATCCGATCTTCGGCTTCGTCTTTGTCTGGATGTGGGTCGGCCTTGTGCCGATCTCGCTGCTGCTCGGCCAGTTCTGGCGAGCGACGAACCCGTTGCGGACGATCCACCGCGGCCTGTGTGCCGTGGCTCGGGTCGACCCGGAACAAGGCCTGCTGTCGCTGCCAGCTCGGATTGGCGTCTGGCCGGCCGCGATCGGCCTATTTGGATTCGGCTGGCTCGAGCTGGTGCAGCCGGATCGCACCACCCTGGCAGTACTGCGGGTCTGGGCGCTCGCCTGGTTAGTGATCTTGGTGCTCGGCGCCATCGTGTTCGGACAGCGCTGGATCGGGGCTGCGGATCCGTTCGAGGTGTACGCGAGCACTATCGCCCAAATGTCGATCTTGCGTCGGGTCGGTGATCAATTGAGGCTGGTCAACCCGTTGGCCGGACTGAACGCCTGGCGGGCTCCTCCGGGGTCGACTGCCGTGGTGGCAGCGCTGCTCGGTAGTACCGCGTTCGACAGCTTTACCAACACCAGCTGGTGGATTCAGACGGTACAAGACTCAGCGCTCCCTACGGTTCTGTGGGGCACGGTCGGCCTGCTGATGATGATCACCATCGTCTTCGGAAGCTTCAGTCTCGGGGCAGCCTGGATGGGACGGTACGGCGACCGGCCGGCGACGGAGTATCCGCGCCTGATGGTGGGCTCCTTGCTGCCCATCGTCCTGGGTTACGTGGTGGCTCACTACGCAACCCTGCTCATCGTGGAAGGCCAGCGAGTCGCGATCAACTTCTCCGACCCGCTGGGTCGCGGCTGGAATGTCTTCGGGTCGGCCGAGATGGGTGTGAACTCCGCGATCTTCAACCATCCGACGGCGATCGCCGTGCTGCAGGCCTGTGCCATTGTCGCGGGCCATGTCTTCGGCATCATTTGCGCGCACGAGAAGGCCGTTGCATTGCTGCCGCCTGATCGCGCGCTGCGGGGTCAGTTGCCGCTGCTGCTGGTGATGATCGGCTACACGTGCGCCGGTCTGCTGTTGTTGTTCTCTCCTTAAGCTCCGTGCCCGAAAGTTACGTTCAGCTAGCTTGCTCACGATCTGCACAGGTCGCAATCCATGCAGACCGTCAGCAAGCTGGGTTTGCGAAAGTTTTGGCAGCGCTCGCTTCACGATTCAGATTTGTGCGGACAAAATAACGTCCTGCTCTAGAACGAGGGGCTGTGACCTCTATGCTTCCCCCATGACCGAAGCGCCTCCGGTGCGCGAGCTCGATATCACCCTCGAGCGCAACTCCCCTGTTCCGCTTTACTACCAGCTAGCGCAATCCATCGAGCACGCCATCAATACGGGGGCCCTCGCCCCTGGTGATCGTCTGGAGAACGAGCTGTCCCTCACCAGCCGGCTCGGGCTCTCCCGGCCAACTGTTCGGCAGGCGATCCAGGAGTTGGTGAATAAGGGCCTACTGGTCCGCAAGCGCGGCGTTGGGACCCAGGTCGTGCGTTCTCAGTTTCGGCGAACCGAAGCGCTCAGCAGCCTCAACGAGGACATCATCAAGGCCGGAAAGACTCCCAGTACACGGCTGCTGGAATTCTCCATCGGCACCCTCGAGGAGCAAGACGTTCGCGATGCCATCGACGCAGCTGGGCTGCCGGAGACGGAATTCATCAAGATCAGAAGGCTACGACTGGCCGATGACGTGCCACTCGCAATCCTCACGAACTATCTGCCGGCCCGATTCGCGCTGGCCGAAGAGGATCTACGGACCAAGAGCCTGTACGCCTGCCTGCGGTCCCTCGGCGTCAACCTCAAGATCGCTCATCAGCAGATCTCGGCACGGCTGATGACGGAGGAGGAAGCGGAGTTGCTGGATGAGGAGACGCCGGCGGCATGTCTGACGGTGGATCGCATCGCGTACGACGATATCGGCCAGTTTGTCGAATTCGGCCGCCACATGTACCACGCAGCGCAGTACTCAATTCAGTCTTCGCTTGTGGGCTAGCCGGTGCTAGCTCGAGCCGATCACTCGGCTGCGGAATTGAGCAAGGGGAACAATTGGCTCGGATTCCCGGGGGCGCCCAGCTCGAGTGCCGTGCAGAGCCAACGATCGCCTAACGCCTCCAGCCGAAACGCCATGGCGACTGATCGCTTGCCGATCGCGACGTGCGCGGAGACTTCCGCGATCTCTGGACCGGGATGCTGAACGCGTACCGAGCGCAGGGCCGTGGGGACGGCGATCCGGCCACGCATTTTCAGGTTGCGTCGTTGGGAGAGGCTGATCGCCGCTAACACCTCCTCGACCATCCATCGGTTGAGTTGAGCGGCGGGTCGCTGGCCCAGCAACGCTTGGATCACAGCCAACGCGAGTGCGGTGCTCCACTCCCGAGCGTCCGGTAGCCCGGCTCGCTGCCGCGCGGCCCAGCGTGCCTTGACCACGCTCACCCGGAGGCCTCGATCATTGGGTAGTGCGATCAGGTGATCGGGTTCGTGATCGGCAAAATCCAGCGGTGGCTGGTTCGATTGCGGGGGCGATGGCCGGGACCAGGTCAAGCTCGGCGGCCGGCTCTCGATCAGCCACTGAACGCTGGACGTACGAGATGATGATGTGGTCGTTGACATGCTGCCTCCTAGATTCAGCGGCCACCAGACTGACTCATTCACCCCTTGCCGCGTAACCTCCGAAGCGCAAATCTGTGGACATCTAATGTCAGTGCTGTCTGTGAGGGTTCGGGGCAAGAGCCGTCGCCGGTTCGGGCTGGCTGTGCATTGAGGTGACTGGAGGCACCTCTGCGAGTTGGAGGCGCGTACCAGCGATGTTCGGCGCTAGTCCGTGACGGGTCTGTTGAGAACCTGCGGCCAAAGTTGATCTTGGATCGCTGTTAGCGAGATGTTAAGTGATTGCTCGAGCGGGCCAGCAGCAAGTTCGCCGACTGCTTCGGGGTACCAAGATCGTCAGGCACTACACCTTTTGAACGCGGTCGGCGAACATAACAGGGCTAGCTGCCCGGATAGGTCGTGGGTCGGCGTGTGCTCTTCGCTGAGTGGGGATGCTGTTCTGACAGTAGAGGGGCGGCTGTCGAAGGGCCGGAACGGCTTCCGAATTACGATGCCTGCGTGAGGCCAGAGTTGGCGGCGGCGCACGCTGCGGTGGATGAAGCGGTCAAGATCCTGCGGGATGGGCGTGGCCGGCCACACAAAAGGATCGGCAAGGCGGCCAAGGATTTCCTCACCGAGGTCGACCTGGCCAGCGAG
>DATLQP010000002.1:0-9646 GCA_035535155.1 Propionibacteriaceae bacterium | reverse complement strand
CCAGTGCGCAGATTCTGGCCGAACGGTTGGCCGCACACGAGCGCGTGCAACGGGTGCGGTTCCCCGGACTGCCAGGCGATCCCGGTCACGAGGTCGCTCGGCGCACCATGTCGGGCTTCGGCTCGCTGATCTCCATCGAGTTTGCGGATGCGACAACGGCGGATGCATTCGTCGACGGCTGCTCGCTATGGGTGTTTGCCACCAGCCTCGGCGGCGTCGAGTCGACCCTTGAGCGCCGTCGGCGCTGGCCGGGGGAACTCCCAACGGTTCCGGAGGGTTTGGTGCGAATGTCGGTCGGGATCGAGCACGTCGAGGATCTGTGGGCCGATCTCGCCCGAGCTCTTGATCAGTTGTAGGGGCAGCGTGACCCTTGGCTTCGACCAGAGAGGGTTAGCGCTGTGTGCCCCCGCATCACACCAGGCAGCAGAGTCCGGCTAGTAACGCTCGGGCTTGGCCGAGCGGGACATCAGCGCGGTGATCATCTCCGCCGGGGTCAGCTCGCCCGCGATGACAGCGGCGACGTTTTCCACGATCGGCAATTCGACGTGATGCTTGGCAGCAAGTTCGGTGATCGAGGCGCAGGACTTGACGCCCTCGGCAACCTGCCGCGTCGACGCGGTGATCTCTGCAACGGTGCGTCCCCTGCCGAGCTCCTCACCGAAGCTCCGGTTTCTGGACAGTGGGGATGAGCACGTCGCAACCAGATCCCCGAGACCGGCCAGCCCGGAGAATGTGTACGGGTCGGCCCCCAGCACCACGCCAAGTCGAGTGATTTCGGCCAGCCCCCTGGTGATCACCGAGGCTGTCGCGTTCGCGCCGAGACCAAGACCGATTCCCATGCCCACAGCCAGCGCGATCACGTTCTTGGTGGCGCCGCAAAGTTCACAGCCGACCACGTCGGTGTTGGTGTACGCGCGGAATCGAGCAGTGTGACACACCGCTTGAAATGCCTCAGCTGTGGCTGGTGAGACACTCGCCACCACACTCGCCGATGGCTGCCGCTCAGCGATCTCCCGAGCCAGGTTGGGACCCGTGACCGCCACGATCCGACCCGCAGCGATGTCACCGGCTTCGGAGATGACCTCGCTCATCCGCAATCCGCTGCCGAGCTCGATGCCCTTCGCCAGGCTCACCACGATGGCGTTCTCGGGAATCCGCCACTGCCTCAGGTTGCCTCGAAGCGATTGGGCGGGAACGGCGAGCACCACGAAGTCGGCGTCCTGCATTGCCTCCTGCGGATCACTGACCGCGTGCAACGACTCAGGCAGCAGCAGGTCGGGAAAGTAGTCGGTGTTGCGATGTTCGAAGTTGATCTTGTCGGCAAGCTCGGGACGGCGTGCCCAGAGCGTGACATCGTTGCCTGCATCGCAGACCACGAGGGCAAATGCGGTACCCCAGGAGCCAGACCCCATCACAGCGACCCGAGCAGGGAGCTGGAAGGCTTCGGCAGCACTCATCGTCGCTCTCCGCTCCTCAGATCGCTCCGCGGATCGTAGCGATACGCGGGAGCTGTCACATCGCGAAGCTCTGCGACGAGGACGGTGATGGCGTCCATGATTCTTGTCGTCGCCTCGTCGAGCGTCGCGGCCGTGACCGGCCGCGCACGAAGATCATCAAGCGGAATCTCCTCACCCGCCGCAACTTGTAAGGTCTTACGCGGAAACAGTTTGGGGAAGCGAGGCTTGCGACCAGGCATCAGCTCCTGAGCACCCCATTGCCCGATCGGCACAACCGGACAGCCGGTGCTGAATACGAGCCGTGCCGTCCCCGTCTTACCCTTCATCGGCCACAGGTCGGGATCATAGGTGATCGTCCCCTCTGGGTAGATCACCAATGCGCGGCCTTCGTCGATCGCTTGAGCCGCGGCAACCAACGCGTCCTTCGACTGTGCCGACCCGCGCTGAACCGGAATCTGGCCGCAGGCGGCAATAATCCGCCCGATAATCGGGATCTTGAACACCGACGACTTTGCCAAGAACCGAGGCCACCGCCCCGAAAATGCGAGAAACTGCCCAACGGCGAGCGGATCGGCGTTGGAAATATGGTTCGGCACGAAGATGACGCCGCCGGTTTGCGGCACTTTGCCCTGATACCGCCAGTCTCGCTTGGTCAGCGGTTCCATGATCGCGTTCAGGATCCTGATGACAGTTGAGATCGTCTGAGCGGCGGGCTCGTGATTCGCCTCCGCCAGTGGCCTGAGCACCGTGTGCCGACTCGCGGCGGGGTTCTCGGCCATCAACACCTCAGTTCGTCCAGGGTTGGTTTACCGTGCCATGAGTGGCTTCACCTTACGGGATCGTGCAGCATCATCAGATCGTGCGCGGCCAGGTTTGGGGGGAGTTCGTCATGGTGCCCAGCGACATCAGTCTCAGATGATGGTGAGGTACCGCGCTGGCGCTGTGATCGCTTTGAAACCAACTGAGCACGCGAAGTCGCGACTAGGTGTCCCCGATCCTGTACGGCGACGGCTCGCCTGGACCATGGCGTCGGACACTTTGTCCGCGTTGTCCCAGGCTCTGTCCCAGGTGTTGGTCGTCAGCGATCAACCTGCACTGGAAGCGCGGCTGCGCCAAGTCGGACTTGTCACGGAGGTGATCGGCGAGTCGGGTCATGTTGGTATGAATTCAGCTCTCAGCCATGGTGCCCGGACGCTACGCGCCCAAGGATTGTCAACGGTTGTGGCGTGTGTTGGTGATCTTCCGGCCTTGCGACCACACTCTGTGCTGCGGGTCATCGATGCATCCCGAGCGCATCCGCGGTCATTCGTGGCGGATGCAACAGGAGTAGGGACCACCATGCTGGTGGCGCACGATGTAGAGCTGCAGCCGCAGTTTCAGGGTCGGTCGGCCGCCGCCCATCACGCCTCTGGTGCCGTCAGCCTGACAGCGGAAGCGATCGGATCGCCGATTGCCGACGCTCGCCGCGACGTCGACACTGAAGCCGATCTTGCCGTCGCCATCGGGCTCGGCGTAGGTCAGGCAACCGGCGCGCTTGTCGATCATCAAACTGGTCGCCTCGGCCGCTACGAGTTGATCACCGCGACCGATTGGCGCAATGCCGACGGCGAACAACTCGCCGTCACTGCCTCCGGAAGACGGATGATCTTGCCAGCAGAGGCGCTGGGCGTCGAGCTGCGACATGCTCAGAACGGCCAACGCCTGCACGCGGTGCAGGCTGGCGGTCGGGTGCTGTCCGCGTGGCTGTAGTTA
Organism: Propionibacteriaceae bacterium; assembly: GCA_035535155.1. GTDB lineage: Bacteria > Actinomycetota > Actinomycetes > Propionibacteriales > Propionibacteriaceae > Microlunatus. Next base: position 6,437 of record DATLQP010000002.1, on the reverse strand, counting down.
GGTCACGATCGCTTCGCCGCCGTCTTCTTCGCTGCCGACTTCTTCGCTGCCGCAGTCTTCTTGGTTGCTGCAGTCTTCCTGGCTGGTGCTGCCTTCTTGGCGGGCGCTGCCTTCTTGGCCGGAGCCTTCGCAACTGTCGTCCTCGCAGTCACCGACGTCTTGGAGGCCGCCGGACTGCCAGTCGTGGCCTTCTTGGCCGTAGTACGCGGAACCTTCTTGGCTCCCGAGACGTAGGCCTTCAGATCCGAACCAGCTCGGAAGCGTGGCACGGCCGTAGCCTTGGCGCGCTTGCGCTCGCCCGTACGCGGATTGCGCACCATCCGTGCCGAACGAGGCACCTTCTCGAAAACACCGAACCCGGTGATCGAGACCTTCTCCCCAGCTGCAGTCTTGTAAGTGATGGTTTGCACCACGGCGTTGAGGGCCTTGGCTGCTTCGGTCTTGCTGCCGTCGTAGTAGACAGCCACCGCCTGAATCAATTCAGCCTTGTTCACAGCTTCCCTTCTCGATGCGATTCCAAGCTTGCTGGGAACTTGGGCAGCGTACGGTACGCCCGCAGGCCCAACGCTAGGGAAGATCGCGCAACCAGACAATCGTCTTGGATGCACATTTTGGTGTCTTGTAACGGAAAACGTCTACGAGCTCCGAGCATCGGCAGTACCCGAGCAGCTCATGAAAACACAGCCGAATGCCCGTGCTAACTGGTGCTGGCGACGTGTGCCGGCAGCGTCTTGGGCTTGTACGCCGGCCGCTGGCGCTCGAACGCGTCGATCTGATCAACATGCCGCAGCGTCAATCCGATGTCGTCCAAGCCCTCTAGCAGCCGCCATCTGGTGTAGCCGTCGATCTCGAACCCGCTCTGGAAACCCTCGGCGGTGATCTGTCGCTCGACCAGATCAACCGTGATCGGTGCGGCGGGATGCTCTTCGACGAAATCCCACAGCTCCTCGATGATCTTCTGGTGAACGACCGCGATCAGCAGTCCGGCCTTGCCCGAGTTGCCACGAAAGATATCTCCGAAACGCGACCCGATGACAACCTTGAACCCGTAGTTCTGCAACGCCCAAACCGCGTGCTCCCGGGACGAGCCGGTGCCGAAGTCGGGACCAGCGATCAAGATCGTCGCGCCCGCGTACTGCGGCAGGTTGAGCACGAAGTTCGGGTCGCTGCGCCAGGCTGCGAACAGTCCGTCTTCAAAGCCGGTCTTGGTAACCCGTTTGAGATAGACCGCAGGAATGATCTGATCGGTATCGACATTGCTGCGCCGCAGCGGTAGCGCGGTACCGGTGTGGCCCGTGAACGCGTCCATGATCATCTGCTCCCTATCAGATCGGCCGGTGAGCTGAGCGTGCCCGTCACTGCCGTGGCGGCCGCGACCAGCGGCGATACCAAATGGGTGCGGCCACCCTTGCCCTGGCGGCCCTCGAAGTTGCGGTTCGACGTCGATGCGGAGCGCTCCCCGGGAGCGAGTTGATCAGGATTCATTCCCAAACACATGGAACAACCGGCGGCACGCCACTCGGCTCCGGCGTCTTTGAAGATCACGTCGAGACCCTCGGACTCAGCCTGCAAGCGGACCCGCGCCGAGCCGGGCACCACGAGCATCCGCACATCGTCGGCCACCTGGTGGCCCTTGATCACCGCGGCAGCGGCGCGCAGGTCCTCGATGCGGCCATTGGTGCAAGACCCCAGGAAGACCGTGTCGACCTGAATGTCGCGCATCTTCTGGCCGGGTTTGAGCGCCATGTACTCCAGCGCCTTTAGCGCGGCCGTTCGATCTGACTCCTCAGCGAAGATTTCCGGATCGGGCACCTCGGCACCCAGCGGAACGCCCTGACCCGGATTGGTTCCCCAGGTCACGAACGGTGTCAGCTGACTTGCATCAAGATCAACTTCTGCGTCGAAGACAGCGTCGGGATCGCTGCGGAGCGTGTTCCAGTACGCCACCGCGGCGTCCCAGTCGGCGCCGTCCGGAGCGTGCGGCCGACCCTTGAGATAAGCGAACGTGGTGTCATCCGGCGCGATCATGCCTGCCTTGGCGCCCCATTCGATGCTCATGTTGCAGATGGTCATGCGGGCTTCCATGCTGAGCGCCTCGATCGTGGCGCCGCGGTACTCCACGATGTAGCCTTGGCCGCCGCCGGTACCCACCCTGGCAATAAGCGCCAGCACGATGTCCTTCGCGGTCACCCCGACCGACAGTTCGCCGTTGACGTTCACCGCCATTGTCTTCGGCCTCGCCTGCGGCAGGGTCTGGGTCGCCAACACATGCTCGACCTCTGAGGTACCGATGCCGAACGCGATTGCCCCGAACGCGCCATGCGTTGAGGTATGGGAATCACCGCAGACCACGGTCAACCCCGGCTGCGTAAGGCCGAGCTGCGGCCCGATGATGTGAACGATGCCTTGATCAAGATCGCCGAGGCTGTGGATGCGAACACCGAACTCGCTGGCGTTCTTGCGCAGTGTCTCGACCTGAGTGCGCGACACCGGGTCGGCGATTGGCCGGTCGATGTTGAGCGTCGGGGTGTTGTGGTCCTCCGTCGCCAAGGTCAGATCGGGACGGCGTACGGGCCGACCGGCCTGCCGCAAGCCGTCGAAGGCCTGCGGGCTGGTCACCTCATGGATGAGGTGAAGATCGATGAAAAGCAGATCGGGCTCACCTTCGGCAGTCCGTACGATGTGGTCGTCCCACACCTTCTCGCTGAGTGTCTTGCCCATGACGATCGATGTCTCCTATCCCCCGTACCGCAACATCCGCCCGAGCTGCCGTCCCCGTGGATTCTCCTGACTGGCAAGCTAATCCTCGCACTTGCCTTCCAGCATGCGAGACGGCAGTATCAAGGCATGGACAACTCTAGCGGTGTTGGCGTCCTCGACAAAGCTGCCCTCGTGCTCGGCGCCTTGGAGACCGGACCGACCACTCTGGCTGGCCTGGTGGCCGCAACCGGTCTGGCCCGCCCGACCGCCCATCGCCTAGCTGTCGCCTTGGAGCATCATCGTCTGGTCGGCCGTGATCTGCAAGGCCGCTTTGTGCTCGGCCCGCGGCTTGGCGAGCTGGCCTCAGCTGCCGGTGAGGACCGCCTGCTAGCGACCGCCGGGCCAGTGCTTGCTCGGCTGCGGGACATCACCGGCGAATCCGCTCAGATGTTTCGCCGGCAAGGTGACTACCGGGTGTGCGTGGCCACTGCAGAGCGCATGTCGGGACTGCGCGACAGCGTGCCCGTTGGCACCCAACTGACCATGACCGCCGGCTCAGCCGCCCAGGTGTTGCTGGCGTGGGAGGAGCCCGACCGCATGCAGCGAGGACTGCGCGGCAGTCGCTTCTCTGCGGTCGCCTTGGCGGCGGTCCGCCGGCGCGGCTGGAGTCATTCGGTGGGTGAACGCGAACCCGGCGTCGCCTCGGTTTCCGCCCCGGTGCGGTCGCCATCCGGCAAGGTGATAGCCGCGGTCAGCGTCTCCGGACCTATCGAACGACTCTCCCGGCAGCCTGGCCGACTCCACGCGCCCGCAGTGATCGCTGCCGCCGAACGTCTCAGTGAGGTGCTTCGCCGCAGCGGCGGCGAGTGAGCTTGCGTCGTGGGGTTCCCTGACGCGCGAGCACAGTCGCTAGGGTCACAGCTATGGAGCAAGTCGCCATGAGTCGGGCCTTTCGAGTTGATCATGCCGTGCAGAGTTGGCGGGCGGAACGCGCACGAGCTGCCGGTTACACCGCAGAGGTGACGCCCTACACCGGCTACGGCTCAACGAGCTGGGTACGCGTACTGGGCCGCGTGCTACTGGCCAAAAGGTCTCCCGAGCAGCGCAAGGACACGCCAACAGGGGCGCGAGGCTGGCGCAGCTTCGTCAGCGTGCCAGTGGCAAACGCCGAGGTGAGCGTTCACATCGGCGAGCGGTCGTTCGAGATCCACGCGGACCGTAGCGGCCTCATCGACGAGACCGTTGATGTTGATCTTGAGCCGGGCTGGCGTCGGATCGGTCTGAGCTCGGAGGGATCAGATGTGGCGACAGCACTGGTGTTCATCGTCGATCCACAAACCACGTTCGGGGTCGTGTCTGATATTGACGACACGATCATGGTGACGGCGCTGCCGCGGCCGCTTCTGGCCGCCTGGCACAGCTTCGTCGTCAACGAGCATGCGCGGGCGACGACTCCTGGGATGCCAGTCCTCTATGAGCGACTCACCAGTCGCCACCCAGGAGCGCCGTTGATCTACCTATCGACGGGCGCGTGGAATGTGGCGCCCACCTTGACTCGGTTCTTGTCGCGCAATCTGTATCCGGCGGGTGCGCTGCTGCTCACCGACTGGGGGCCGACCGCCGATCGTTTGTTCCGGAGTGGCCGCCAGCACAAGCGCGGCAGCCTCGAGCGGTTCGCGCGGGAGTTCCCCCAAATCAAGTGGGTGTTGTTCGGTGATGACGGTCAGCACGACGAGTCGATCTACCACGACTTCGTTGCCCAGCATCCTGACCACGTGCGCGCAGTATGCATTCGACAGCTGACGCCAGGGGAAGCAGTGCTCGCCGGCAGCAACTGGCGCGGTCACGCCAGCTCGAGCGATTCGCCCGTGCCCTGGATCTACGCCGCAGACGGTGCAGGGCTCGCCGACCGGCTCGAAAACATCGGCTTGCTCGAGTCCGCACCGCAGCAGCCCGAGGTTGAGGCCTAATTCAACAGGTAGCCCTGGCGGGCAACCCTTTCGTCTGTGCCTAGTAGACGCCCACGTTGTCTGGATCGTCAGGCTTCCGGGGCTCATTGATCTGCCGCCAGAATGCCGGGGATAGCCGGACAATCGGCTGACTCTCGTCGTCGGGGTCAACATGCAGCACCCCGTTGTCCAACACTTTGTAGGTACCGTCGTACGGAGTTTCGGCCTCGTCTGCTGTGATCACAGTGAATTGCACCCGGGCAGCCTATAAGTCAAGAGCCCCGGTCGCGTGGCGAGGCAGGCTATCTGCGGGGGCGCGAATCCCTCAAACGTCGTCGGCGGTGAGTCAATACTTAGATCCTGCCCGGGGCCATTGAATCAGCAGTTGATCCAACGTTGCATGTGTGCCGGGTACCGGTCGCCTGTGATGTCGACCCGATTGTCGGCCGCGGTGATCTCCTCGAGGTCTGCCGGGGAGAGCTCGACGTCGGCGGCGGCGGTGTTTTCCTGTAGGCGGTGGAGTTTGGTGGTGCCGGGGATGGGCACGATCGTCGGGTGCTGGGCCAGGATCCAGGCCACCGCGACCTGCGCGGGCGTCGCGTTGTTGCGGGCCGCGATCGCTGCCACCAAACGCTTCGGCGTGGGACACGGCTCGGTTCGTGGGGCCGCACGCCATTGCGGTTCGGGTGGTGCGCACCGTCGGCGGACCCGACGCCACCCCAAGATCCGCTGACAGGACACCGCACGGCTTAGACGAAAGTCGCTCCGCAGGCCGTGGGCGAAGCGAGCTCACTTGGTTTGGACGGCAGCCCGCAGCTACCAAGCGGTTCGGCGCACTAACCTTCCAGAATGCTTCGTTCCGCGGAGGTTATGCATACGACGGTTGATGATATCGACGTCGCCTACAACACGTTGGGTGAGGCGACCGACCCTCCCGTGGTGCTGATCTCAGGTTTGGGTGCCCAGCTGACCGCCTGGGACGACGCCTTCTGCGAAGAACTGGTCGATCGAGGGTTGTTCGTCATCCGGTTCGACAATCGAGATGTCGGTCTCTCGAGCCATCTCGCCGACCGTCCCGCGTCTGATCCATCAGCGGAGACGGCTGGTGCCGCACCGGCAGCCTGCTACACGCTCGCTCAGATGGCGGCCGACACGGCGGGCCTCATCGACAACCTCGGACTCGGCTCTGCGCACGTGGTCGGGATCTCGTTGGGCGGGATGATCGCGCAGATCCTGGCGATCGAGCACCCCGAGCGGGTCCGCAGCCTGACCTCGATCATGTCGACAACCGGGAACGACCAGGTGGGCCGGCCGACCGACGCCGCGCGCGCCCTTTTCCTGTTACCCCCGGTGAGCACGCCGGAGGGCGCCATGGACCGCGCCGTGCTCTTCAACCGCACAGGCGGCTCGCCGGCATATCCGACCGACGAGACCGAGCTGCGCGACCGAGCGGTGCGTGCCTTCGACCGCGCATTCAATCCGCAGGGCGTCGTACGCCAACTGGCGGCGGCCATGACTACGCCAGACCGAACCGAAGACCTGCGCCGACTCGACCTGCCGACCCTTGTCATTCACGGCGCTGATGACCCGGTCATTACCGTGAGCGGCGGGCAGGCGACCGCAGCAGCGATTCCAGGAGCCGAGCTGGTCGTGATCGACGGCATGGGTCACGACCTCCCCCGACCGCTGTGGCCCACCGTAGCCGAGCGCATTGCCACATTGGTCGCCCGCGCGCAGCAGCAGCGACCAAGATCCACGAGCACTTCGGCGAGCTAGACGTAGAGGCGT
>DATLQP010000001.1:0-17376 GCA_035535155.1 Propionibacteriaceae bacterium | reverse complement strand
GCGAAGAAGGTCATGTCCCCGCAGGCATGGGCGTACGTCGCTGGTGGCGCGGGCGAGGGCCGGACCATGCAACACAACCGTGACGCCTTCGAGCGGTGGCGGGTCGTGCCTCGCATGCTGCACGGGGTGACGGAGCGCGACCTGACGACCTCGGTGCTCGGTACCCCGCTGGCTTCACCGATACTTCTGGCACCGATCGGCGCGGCGTCTCTTGTGGCGGGAAACAGCGACGTGGTCATCGCCCAAGGCGCCGCGGCAGCTGGTACGCCGTACGTGATTTCCAGCCAGGGCAGCAACCCCATGGAGGAGACCGCTGCCGAAATGGGCTCGACGCAGTTCTGGTATCAGCTCTACTGGTCCACCGACGAGGCGCTCGTCGATTCGATGATCAAGCGCGCTGAGAGCTGCGGTGCGCAGGCGCTCGTCGTCACGCTGGACACGACCATCCTGGGATGGCGGCCGCAAGATCTGAACCTCGGCTCACTACCGTTTGCGCGCGGTCACGGCATTGCGCAATACACCTCTGACCCACGCTTCCGCGAGATCGTTCAGGATCGAATTGCGGCGGCCGGCGATCGCCCGAAGACACGGGTCAGTCTGGGCGCGGTGCGCACGTTGGTGTCAATGTCCCAACAGCATCCGGGCGTGTTCGGCAAGAATCTGCGATCGGTGGAGCCACGGGCAGCCGTAGAGGCGTTTCTCGATATCTACTCCAACCCGGGCCTGTCCTGGGACCATCTTGCGACGCTCCGCGATCGGACGTCCTTGCCGATCGTGCTCAAAGGGATACTTCATCCCGATGACGCGCGCCGGGCGATTGAGCTTGGCGTCGACGCGATCATCGTGTCCAACCATGGCGGCAGGCAAGTCGACAATGCCATCGCCTCTCTGGATGCACTAGTCGCCATTCGCGAGGCCGTCGGAGAGCAGCCGAAGATCTTGCTGGACAGCGGCATTCGCTCAGGGACCGATGTGTTTGTCGCGCTGGCGCTCGGGGCCGATGCTTGCCTGATCGGCCGGCCATACATCTACGGGCTGGCCCTAGATGGCGCGGACGGGGTGCGCCAGGTCATCGAGAACGTTGTTGCCGAGCTCGACCTGACCATGGCGCTGCTCGGCGTCCCGACGATCAAGGATCTGTCCCGCGACCTCCTCCTGCCCGCTGTGTGAAGATCAGCTCAGGCGCTAGCTATTTCTCGTGTGGACCATCCACGCGGTAGCGTAGGTGTGTGACGTTGGGCCCGTCGATCACCCGAGTCCGGGACAGCTGCCAGTCATAATCAGACCTGTCACGAGCAGTGAATTCATCCCAAGAATGTGAAGAGTTGCTGTCCGGTGATCAACGGCTGGGACGGGCCGTCGTAGCGGGCCGAGCCGAGTGCTGCCCGCTCACCTTCATCTTGATCAAATTCACGGTAGTCAAGCTCGACGAAGCCGGCCGCTGCGAGCACACCATGAACCAAGCTGTTCGCATCGTTGGTGGCGCGTGACCACAACAGCGTCGCGCCTGGTCGGCAGAGCTGTGGCGCCGTCATGATCGTACGCCGGACGTCGTCGTCGCTGACGTTGCCGAAGATGCCCATAATGATCACCAGATCTGCTGGCACCGCGCCGGCGTACGCCGCGGTGTTTCCGGCGTCGAGAGTCCGCACGACGACGTTCTCCAGCCGTGACGCGGCGGCGAACTCCCGCGCTCGCTGCGCCAGGACCGGGTGCAGCTCGATCAGTGTGGTCTGGATCCGCGAGGAGTCGTCGCGCTCGGCCAATACCTGCAGGACGTCCCGGCCATCGCCCGCGCACAGGCTCAGCACGGTGGCCTGCACACGGATCTGGTCCAGCGCGGAACGGATATAGGCCTGCACCTGGCGTAACCGCCACGAGAGATCGGAGGCAGGGTCGTCATAGGCGTCGTGCCACTTCAAGTAGTCGCGCATGCCACCAGCATTGATGATCCAGACCCGTGCCTGATGGTCACGCCTGGATGTCGAAGACGGTCCAGGACAGCGGCGGCAGGGTGGCGGTCAATCGGCCGTCGCTGAAGGCGTGGGCATCGAACGGTTGGGGGGTCACAGCATCGTGTGAGACGCCATTGCTGCTGTGGCGATCTTGGCCGGGCTGCGCGTGCAAGGTGTTGGACGCGCGGACGCGCGTCGCTCGGACCCCGCGCACGTCGACCGAGAGTCCAGTGGGCTCGGTCAGGCTTCGATTCGCAACAAAGAGTGCGGCTCTGCCGGTCTCTTCGTCATAGGTGGCGCTGGCATCCACGAGCGGTACGTCGGTGTAGCTGGCCGAGTCGTACTGATCGGATTGAGCGATCACCTGGAGGATCTGACCACGGGCCAGGCGGCGCATCTGTTCGAACGGGTAGGCGATCGTCTGCTTCCATGCGTCGCCGTCCGGCTCGGAGCGCAGCAGTCCGATGACGTTGACCAACTGAGCCTGGCAGGCGACGGTGACCCGGTCGCCGTGACGGAGCAGTGAGTTGAGCAGGGTCCCGACGACGACGGCATCGGTAATGGTGTAGTCATCTTCGATGAGGCGTGGGTGCGGCAGCCAGGGCCTGTCCCTGACCTGTTGGCCGTCGGCGGCGAAGCGGCTGGCGTACCAGACATTCCACTCGTCGAAGCTGAGGTTGAGGCGCTTGCGACTCTTGAGCTTGGCTCCGACCGCATCGCTGGTCGCGATTACCGCGTCGATGAAGTTGTCCATGTCCACTGCCGATGCCAGGAAGTTCAGCGGATCACCGTCGAGCTCCTCGTAGTAACTATGCAGGGAGACGTAGTCGACCGTCTCATAGCAGTGCTCGAGGACCGTGGACTCCCAGGATCCGAAGGTTGGCATGCTCGAGTTGGATGAGCCGCAGGCGACGAGTTCGATCCCGCTGTCGATGAGGCGCATCGCCTTGCCGGTTTCGTTGGCGAGTCGGCCGTACTCGTACGCGGTCTTCTGTCCTACCTGCCACGGGCCGTCCATTTCATTGCCCAGGCACCACAGTTTGATCTCGAACGGGTCATGGGCCCCGTTGGCAATGCGCCGGTCGGACCAATAGCTGCCGCCGGGATGGTTGGTGTACTCGATCAGGTCGCAAGCTTCCTGCAGCCCGCGGGTGCCGAGGTTGACAGCCAGCATGATCTCGGTGCCGACTCGGTCGGCCCAGTCGGCGAACTCGTGCAACCCAAACTGGTTGGTCTCGATCGAGTGCCAGGCCAGATCCAGTCGCGTCGGCCGCTCGACTCCGGGTCCAATGCCGTCCTCCCAGCGGTAGCTGGACACGAAGTTGCCGCCGGGATAGCGCACCACCGTTGGTCCAATCTCGCGAGTCAGGGCGAGTACGTCTTCCCGAAGGCCGGTCTCATCGGCGTGCGGATGCCCGGGCTCGTACAGGCCGGTGTACACGCAGCGCCCCATGTGCTCGACGAACGTGCCGAAGAGGCGCCGCGGCACCTGAGCAATGGCGTACGCGGCATCGAGAACGAGCGAGGCGGTGGGCATGATCTGACAACCAGTGCCGCTCAGCCCTTGATTCCGGTCTCGGCAACTCCCTGCACCAGGTACCGCTGGAGGAAGAGGAAGACCAAGACCAGCGGGGCGATGGACACGGCCGCGGCGAGGAACAGCTCGTGCAGGTTGATCGTCTGTGCGGTGAGGAAAGTGCTCAACGCCACCTGGACGGTCCACATCGACGAGTCCTGGCCAATGATCAGCGGCCACAGGAACGCATTCCAGCTGGCGATAAAGGTGATCACCGCGATCGCCGCGAAGAACGCCAAGGAGTTGGGCACCACTACCCGCCAAAAGGCGCCGAAATACCCGAGCCCATCAACCCGCGCCGCCTCTTCCAGGCTGCGCGGAAAGTTCAGGAAGTACTGGCGGAACAAGAATGTGGTGAAGCCGCTAAACAGCACCGGCACGATGATCCCCTGGTAGGTGTCCACCCAGCGCAGCTGGGAGACGATGATGAACGACGGGATGAACGTCACCGCCGGAGGGATCATCAATGTCACGAGGATCGCGTAAAAGATCGGTGTGGCCCAGCGGTAAGGGATCCGCGCCAGCCCGTAGCCGGCCATCGAGCACAGCAGGAGCATTCCGGCGGTCTGCAGCACGGCGATGATTGCCGAGTTCGCCAACGCCCGAAGGATATTCACGCTGGGGTCGGTAAACAGCTCGGCGAAGTTCGCCCACTGGATCTGGCGGGGGAACAGCGTCCAGCCGGGAGCGGTGATGTCGGTGTCGAGGGATACCGAATTGCGCAAGATCAGGTAGAACGGCAACAGGAACAGCACTGCTGAGATAACCAGCGCGATGTAGCGCAGCACGGCCACCACCACGGCGCCTGGCCTCATCCGCCGGCGCTTCCGCTGGACGGGGTCCTGCCGCATTTCCGGCCCGTGTTGGGCGAGGGTGTGCGTCGCGGTGCTCATTCGGCCCTCCCGAAGCCGAAGATACGGCCCTGCGCGAGGGTCACCACCATGATCAACAGTGCCAAGATCACTGCGCCGGCCGTGCCGTGCCCGAAGTCTTGATTGAACTGTGCGGTGTAGTACAGGTACACCAGCGGCGGGCGGGCAAAGGAGGAATTGCCGAGCAGGTTGAAGAACTCGTCGAACGCCTGGTAGGCGTTGATCAACAGCAGCAGCAGTACTGCGACCGAGGTCGCCCGCAGTTGCGGGAAGGTGATGTAGCGGAAGGTCTGCCACGAGTTGCGGGCGCCGTCCACTGCCGCGGCCTCGTACAGCTCGGGCGAGATCCGCTGTAGGCCTGCAAGGAACAAGATCATGTAGAAGCCGATCTGCAGCCAGAGCCGAACGGTCACGATCACCAGCCAGTACCAAGGCGGGTCCGTCGTGGCCAGCCAGGCGATGTTGTCCACGCCAAACCAGCCGAGGACGGTGTTGGCCAGTCCGAACCGAACGCCGTTGAAGACTGATAGCTTCCAGACCAGCGAAGCCACCACGTACGAGCAGGCGGTGGGCAGGAAATACACCGACCGGAAAAATGCCCTCAGGATCCTGACCCCGTTGAGCAGCAGCGCCAAGCCGAGGGACAGCGCGAACGTGAGAGGCACGATGAACGCCGCGAAGATGGTGAACGTGATGAGGCTGTCCAGGAACGGCCCCGGCTGGAGTAGATCGATGTAGTTCTGCAAGCCGACCCAATCGCCCGGCGTCACGGTGTTCTGGGCACGGGAGAAGCTGAGGACCACGGACCAGATGATCGGCACAAAGACGAAGATCACTAAGCCGACGACGAAGGGCCCGACGAAGAGCCAGAACGCTCCAGTGACTCCGGCGATCCGACCTTTGGCCCGGCGCCGAGGCGGCGCCGTGTTTGCGGCCGGCGCCATCAGGGTCGGCGCCGACATGTCAGCCAAACAGCCGATTGAGCTCGGCGTTGACGGTCTTCTCCGCCTTGGCGAGGTTCGAGTCGATGTCGCCGCCCTTGCGAACAATCGCGGTGGCTGCGTCGGCGTACGCGCTGTTCATTTTCGGTGTCCAGGCGGGGTTGGCGGGGACCGCGTAGTCGTTGAAGATCTTTAGCGCGTCGGCCGCCGGCCCGGATTGTAACTTGGACGCCGCGGCGGCGAGCGACTTGCGCGGCGGGATGTGGAAGCCGTAACTGAGGTTGAAGTCCTCCTGGTCCTTGGTGTTGTCGATCCACAGCCACTTGATGTACGCCTTGGCGGCGTCGACGTTCGCCGACTTGGCGCTGACCATGGCACCCCAGCCGCCCAGGAAGGTGGACGGCTTGCCGACCGAGCTGCTGAACGCCGGCCAGGCCACCACGCCGAAGTCGTCTTTAAGGGCCTTCTGGATTCCCGGCATCGCCCACAGCCCGCACCATTGCATGGCCGCGAGGCCCTGTGTGAACGAGGAGGGATCCCACCAGTCTGTCGGGGAACCGAGCAGGATCGACTTGGAGAGGAACAGCTCGCGCATCTTCGCAAACGACTGCTTGACCTCCGGTGTGGTGAAACCGGGCTTGTTGTCGGCCGTCAGGTAGTCGCTGCCCACCGTCCACAGGATCGGTCCCAGCAGGGAGCCACCACCGAAGGACGGCGTTACGCCGGCGTCGTTGCCGATGAACAAGCCCTTCTGATCCTTGGTATTCAACGCCTTCGACGCCGAGATCAGCTCATCGATGGTGGTGGGCGGCTTCACACCGGCCTTATCAAGAATGCTCTTGCGGTAGTAGAGCACGCCCATGTCGTCCACCATCTTGACCTGGTAAATCTTGCCGTCCACGGTGGAGGACTTGATGTCTGCGTCGGTGTAGTCGCTCTTGGTATCGCCAATGATGTCGTCCAGGGCTGCGACCTGCCCGCTCTTCACCTGATCGATGTTGACGCTGCTCTCGAAGACATCCGGTCCCGATGTGGAGAGCAGACCGGCGTTGAGCTTGGAGGTGTAGTCACCCGGCGTCCACTGCACCTTCACGGTGGCATCGGGATACTCCTTGGCGTAGCGCATCACCGCCTGCTGGGTGCCGGCCTCGCCGTATTGGTGGTACCAGACGTTCAGCGTCGGCTTTGACCCGCTGGCCCCGGCAGAGGCTCCGCCTCCTCCCTGGTCGCCCGAGAGGCCCGAGGATCCCCCGCCGCAGGCTGAGAGAAGTGGGCCAGCGCTGACAGCGGCCACCCCCAGTCCCAGTCCTCCGAGGAAGCGACGACGACTAATAGTCGAATCTGACATGGATCACTCCTTTGTGAGCTGGACCGAACGCCATCGGGGGGCGCAATTCAGCAATACCACATTCGGACGGAAAACCTCACCGGATGACTCGTACCTGCTTGTCGAGCGCGTTCTTCCTATAGCCCGCAGTCGACGGACCCGCGGCTGGCTGTGCAGGTCGGCTCGGCTGGGACTTCGAGGCTGCGAGCGGATGGCGCCGCTGAGGCGTGTAGAAAAAAGGTGGAAGGAGACTGGCCATGAAGCTGCGCTGGATCGACTCGACAGGATCAACTGAGCGTGACCTAGCCGAGCTGCCGGCCCTGCGGACGCGCGCCGACGGATTTCTTTGGCTCGACATTCCCGAGTGGAGCGAAGAGGCCGAGGCGGTCTTGACGGATGAGTTTCACTTTCATCCGATGGCGATCGCCAAGAGCAGGGACCGTAATCACGTTGCCCGACTCCACGTGTATCCAGACCACGTGTTCACCGTCGTACATGCGCCTGAGATCGGCACAGCCGGCCATGTGCACTACCTCGAGCTGGACCAGTTCGTTGGCGAACACTTCCTCGTCACCGTGCATGGACCGCTGAACCCCAAGGTGCCGTTAGAGGCGGCGCTGCGTGAGACCGAGGCCGTGGCGGCCCGGATGGACAGCGGTCGGCTGCACCCAGCCTCGCCATTCGGCCTCACGTACGCGATCGTTTCCTCGATCGCCCGCAAGGAAGCTGACATGGTCGCCGAGATCGCGCGTGAGGTCGGCCTGTTGGAGCAGCGGGTGATGGCTGAAGCGGACGAGGATCCGCAAAGGTTTCTGACTGAGCTGTTCGCGGCTCGGCATGAACTGTTGGCGATCAAGACCATGGCCGAGCAGGGCAGCGAGATATATCGACGGGCAATCAAGCTGAATAGATTTGCATCCCCCGAGGGCCTGGAGTTGATGAAGGATGTGCTCGACCAGTACGAGACGGTCGCCCATATCAGCGACTCCCAGCGGTTGTTTCTGATGGGCGTTACTGAGTTCTACCGGGCCCGCACGGACACCAAGATGACGATTGCCGCCGAGCGCCTCGCCGTTATCGCGGCGATTACGTTGCCGATCACGTCGCTGTCGTCTGTTCTCGGCATGAACGTGATCGTCAACGAGTCCACGCATTGGGTAGCGCTGGCCATCTTGCTGTTGATCATGTTGATCATATCGCTGATCTTGCTTCGGTGGGCGCGGAAACAGGGCTGGTGGGGATGAACCGACAGTTCACCTACGGCCCGCTTAGGCCGGGCTGGACAAGAAGTCGACAAGTAGCTCAACAACGAGATGGGGCTTCTGGGCTTGCCAGCCGTGGCCGGCCTGTGGCACAACACGAAGGTTGCCGAGCGGCAGCGATCTGGCCAGAGCAGCGCTCGGTCCTCGGTTGGCGATGTCTCGCTCGCCAACGATCACCAGCGCCGGCGCCGCTGCCCGCGCCGCGAGGGACTTGACGTCTACCGGCCGTACCTGGTCCAGCAGCGCGGCGACATCAGCTGGCCGGCCGCCGAGCTGCTGTACGACGCTGGCCGGCATGAGAGCGAGGAAGCCGGAAAAGACAGACCGGAGGGCAATCGCGTCCAGCCGAGCGTTGGTGCTCAGCAGGAGCGCGGCGACGCGGTCAGCGTGACTGGCAGCGATCTCCAGGGCGACCATGCTTCCCCAGCCATGTCCGATGATGACGACCTGATGAGAGTGAGCGACTTTCATCGCGTCGAGCACGGCAAGGGCCGGTTCTTCCAAGATCACCGGTGAGGTGCCCCTGACCCCGATGTCAGGTGTCAGCACCTGCGCTGCCTCGCCCACGGCAGCCTGCAGGGCCGACGTTTGAGCGGCGGTCACGCCCAGCGCGGGGAGTAGCACGACCGTGTGATCGATGGTCATGCGCTCAAGGCTAGAGTCGGGGCAATTCGCAGAAGGTGCACCTCGATGACATGGCCTCCGCGGAGGGAGGAAGCGAATGCTGCGTGGCGCGCTGCTTCGACTATCCCGCAGTTCCAGGATCAAGCATGTGGTGACGACAGCACCGGTGACTTCTGGTGTGGTCGAGCGGTTCATCGCTGGTGAGACATCTGACCAGGCAGTGGCCGTAACCCGCCGGCTTGTCGGTTCGAGGCTGCTGGCCACCATCGACTACCTCGCAGAGGACACCACCGAGCGGGGGCAGGCAGACACGGTCGTGGTCGCATACCTCGATCTGCTCACCAGGCTTCGGGAATCGGGCCTCAGCCCTTCGGCCGAGGTGTCGATCAAGCTCAGCGCCCTGGGCCTCCACCTCCGAGATGGCCCGCAACTCGCGCTAGAGAATGCCGAGCTGATCTGTCGTGCGGCGCGGATGGCCGACACAGCGGTTACTCTCGATATGGAAGATCACACCACCACCGACGCGACACTGGAGACCCTGCGGACACTGCGCAAGGAGTACCCCGGGACTGGTGCGGTGTTGCAGGCCTACCTGTATCGCACCGAGGCCGACTGCCGTGATCTCGCAGATGCAGGATCGAGGGTCCGGCTCTGCAAGGGCGCGTACGCAGAGTCGGAGAGTGTGGCATTCCAAGATCGACAAGAGGTCGACAAGTCATACGTACGCTGCATGAAGATCTTGATGGCAGGCAGTGGTTTCCCCATGTTGGCCACTCACGACCCCACCTTGATCGACATCGGTCTGAAGCTGGCCAATGACTATGCGCGCGGCCCGAAAGACTTCGAGTTTCAGATGCTCTACGGCATTCGGCCCACCGAGCAGCAGCGGCTCGCCCGCCTCGGCAACGCCGTACGGGTCTATGTCCCATACGGCACGGACTGGTACGGATACCTGGTCCGGCGTCTCGCCGAGCGTCCCTCCAACCTCCGGTTCTTCGCCCGGAGCCTGATCACCAAGAGCTGAGGGCTGTTCTCTCACTCTCGTTCCGACCAAGGGCGCGCCTGGTGAGGACAGTGTCAAGGGCCGGGCTCGCCCTCAGTTACAGCCAGTCGACGCGCGGAGCCACCAGGGCGTAACCGACAAAGGCGGTGATGTCCAGCAGGGTGTGAGCAACGACCAGCGGTCCGACGCGTTTCCAGCGCAGGTAGATCAGACCGAAGATGACGCCCATGATCAGGTTGCCGATGAAGCCGCCGATGCCTTGGTAGAGGTGGTATGAGCCGCGGACGATCGCGCTGAGTGCAACGATCGCGATCATGTTCCAGCCGAGCTGCCGCAGTCGGGTGAATAGATACCCGATCATCACGACCTCTTCCAGCACGGCATTCTCTGCAGCCGACAAGATCAAAATCGGCACTGTCCACCATTGATCACCAAGCCCGGACGCCTGTACCTGGGTATTGATTCCGATGATCCGTGCGAGGGCGTACAAGCCAAGACCCGGAATGCCAATGGCTAATGCGATCAAGGCTCCAAAGCCAAGATCGAACCGCGGCCGGTTGAGATCGAACCCGATCGTCGGGCCGGCCGGCGGATCGGTCAGGTTCAACAGGTACAGCACCAACAGCACCGGCATCAGGGCGAAGATGATGCCGACGAGCTGGTACGTCAAGTCGAGCCAGGGGCGGTCTGGGGTGACCGAGGCGTTAAGAGTGGAGGTTTGCTGGGTCAGCGGCACATTGCGGGTCAGCCGCTCGATGATGCGCAGTACCGAGTAAACCCCCGCCTGGCCGAGCGACAGGCCGAGCACGATCACGACCTCGAGACCCAGGCGCGTCCGGTTCAGCACCGGCTCTCTCGCGCCCAGTTGTGTCACGACGCCCATCCTGCCTGCTGCATCACCGCGAATCACGGCGCGACTGGCACATAGCCGGTCAACGGGCGTGCCGACGGGACCGAGGGACGCCGGCCCGATCACCAGCCGGTATCGAGAAGGTGATTGACCCCGATCGCCCACGCCGCGGCCGCTAGCAGCATCCAACGCGCACTTCGGCCGCGCACCAGGGCGAGTGTTGTCCACGCGATGACCCCAAAGCTGAGCCAAATGCGCTCCGTCTCTGCCTTGCTCAGCCCGGACAGATCGGCTAGCAGGGCGGCCAGCACACCAGACAGCCCAAGCAGCGCCACCACCCGATCGGACGACCAGATGTCGTGGCGCCACCGGCTGAGGACGCGTACGCCGCGGACGATCCCGACCGCGAGCAGCGGTGAACAGCTGACCAGCCAGGCGCCGACGTTCGCCCAGACGAAGTACGCGTACGGTCGCTGGGAGGCAATTCCTTGGCAGTACCGCACCCGCAACTCCTGCAACCCGACCAGCCAGTTGAACCCGAGCGCGAAATGGGCAACCGCGACGGCGGACACCCCGCTTGCGGCAACGAACACAGCGGCCAGCGTCTGTCGCCATCCGCACTGACGAGCGACTACCGCACACGCCACAAGCACGACCAGGCCGAACAGCGCGAGGCCGTAGGAGAGGAAGATCGCGATCCCCAGCAGGAGCCCGCCGATCCCAGCCGGAAGCAGGCGTTGCCGGGCTGCGCCGATGATCAACAAAGCCAAGCCGCTCGTCGCGACGCCGGCGAACAGTCCGTCTGCCGACACCGCCATCCAGACCGCACCTGGAAAAAGAGCAGCAAAAGGCACTGCCCGGCGGGCAGCCGCATCGGCACCCAGTTCGCGGGCGGTGACCGGCACAGCGACGCTCACCGCCGAGCCGACCACGATGCACAGCGCCCCCGCCCAGAAGCCGCCGCCGAGTCCGATCCGGTCCAGCGCCCAGAACAGCAGGGTCGCGAGCGGCGGATGCGCGGCGACGTGGGTCGTCCAGACCATCGTTCCGTCGACTCCGGGTCCGAAGGCGATGAAGTGCGTGAAGGTTGCGACGAAGCCGCCCGGGTCGGTGATCCGGGGCAGATCGTGCAGGTACTCGTTCGGTTCCAGAAGCACCTCCACCCATCCCCGTTGCAGGCCGTCCACCAGGATCAGTGAGCACATCCAGGCGAGATTGAGTAGCCATCCGGTCAGCAGCAGCCGGCGCCACCGTAGGGCAGCGGCCGCTTGCTGGAGTCGCAGCCCAACCAGTACGCAGAGCACGGTGAGCGGGGTTCCCCAACCGAGATGCGGTGCCCAATGCGCGAGCAGCGGGGGAGCCGGCAGGACGATCCGACGGCCATCATTGAGCAGAATTCGGCCGCCAACAGCGGCGGCGGCGATCAGCGCCAGTGCAGCCGTCACCGCGAGGATGTCGGGTCGCCAACTACCCACGGCCGCCGGAGCGACCGTCCGATCGCCGAGTCGACGGTCACCAACAGACGCAGCGGCGACCGCCATCTTTCTGCCCGAGTTGATCATTCCAAACGCGGCCCTATCTCGACGACGGCAGAGCCAGCACCGTGCTGATGTCGCGTACGGCCCGCCAGGCTCCGAGCGGCGTGCCGGTGACCTTCGAGCGGCCGCGGCGGAGAAGGTAGTCGGTGTCGACGGCGACAATGCGCCAACCGGCGTCGGCCGCCCGGACGACGGTCTCGACCGGATATCCCGACCGCCGATCCCGTACGTCCAACTCAAGTAGTGCCTCTCGGTAGGCGGCGCGCATGGGCCCGATGTCTAGCAACGAAAGCCCGGTCCGGCGCCGCACCCGACGTGCGAGCTCGGCATTGGCGACCCGCAGCGTCCAAGCCTGTGCGCGTCGGTGTGCCAGGCGCCGGACCCCGACCACAAGTTCCGCCTCACCGCGTACCAGCGGGGCGACGACTTCCGGAAGCTGTTCCGGATCCAAGCTGGCGTCGGCATCCATAACGGCAACCAACGGCGCGGTGGCGGCGACCAGACCGGCGTGACAGGCGGCGCCGTACCCGCGGCGCACGGCGTGCACCACAGTCGCGCCCAGATCGGCGGCCACCTCTGGAGAACCGTCGTGCGAGCCGTTGTCGATCACCAGCGGCCGAAAACCCGCTGGCATCCGGCCAAGAATCCACGGCAGTGCCTCGGCTTCGTCAAGGCAAGGCAGCAACACGTCACAACTGATCATGTCCGAGGTACTGCCCACGTTCGACAACCTAGCGAGGGTGAGATAGGACGAGGCATCCTGTGGCGCTTTCACATCGCTTACAGGACCTCTGCGAAGCCTTCGAGGAGTTTGCAACAGGCGTCGGATCGGCAAGTCTGGAGATCATGCTGCAGCACCGTCCGCGATGGTGGCCGAGCTTCTCCAGTACGCTCCGATCAACCGCGGTGACCGCTCGGATCGGTCGCATGTTGGGGATCGCGATCGGCGTGCTCTTTCTCACCGGGCTGCTGAGCCATTACCAATACGAGCCGTGGCGCTGGTTGCCAATTCCGGCTCGGCCGGTCTGGGGCTACCGGCTGACCCAAGGCATCCATGTGGCCACAGGCATCGTCACGATCCCGCTGCTGCTGATCAAGCTCTGGTCGGTGTATCCCAACGTGTTCCGGTTTCCCCCGCTCCGATCAGTCCGGCACGCCGTTGAGCGGATCAGTATCGCGATCTTGGTCGCCGCCGCTCTGGTGCAAGTCGCTACCGGTTTCCTCAACGTCCTCAACTGGTACGGGTTCGGTTGGTTCTTCGTCCCGGTCCACCGGTTTCTGGGTTACGTGCTGGTCGGTTCGGTGCTGCTGCACGTCGGCGTCAAGCTCCCCGATATCGTCTACGGCTTGCGCGCCCGGGTGGCGGAGGCCGATGTGCTCACCGAGGTCCCGTGGAACGAAAACCCCGAGTCGCACAGCAATGCCGGAACGCTGGCTGACCCGCCGACTCCGGGCATCTCGCGCCGCGGCCTGCTGGCCGCTGCGGGCACAGGCATCGGGGTCGTGGTGATCACGACCGTTGGCCAGACGGTGACCCCGCTGGCTCCGGTAGGTCTCCTCGCACCGCGCGAGTGGAATCGTGGCCCGCAGCGAGTTCCGGTCAACCGTACGGCCGAGCAGGCCGAAGTCGGCGAGAGCGCGATTTCCGCCAACTGGTCGCTTCAGGTGGTCGGGCCCAAGTCGTACACGCTCACCCTGGCGGACCTCGAGCCGAAGGCGATCCATCGCGCACGGCTGCCGATCAACTGCGTCGAAGGCTGGAGCGTCGGCGCGGAATGGCGAGGCCTTTCGCTGCTAGAGCTCGTCGAGCAAGCCGGCGGCACGGCCGAATCGCGCGTCCAGGTCCTGTCACTGGAGCCGGTCGGCTACAACCACTCCTTCGTTGTCGGCCCGCAACTCGGCGCCGCTCTGCTTGCGACCCATCTCAATGGCGAGCGACTGGATCTCGACCACGGCTACCCGCTGCGCCTGATCGCCCCGAACCGTCCGGGTGTGTTGAACACCAAGTGGCTCAGCCGGATCGAGATTGTGTCGTGAAGGCGTGGCGGATCATCCTGGCGCTGGCTGGCCTGTTGCTCGGAGCCTTCGGCATCTTCCGGTTGCTCACCGAGATTCCGCCCGGGAGTCTGATCAAGCTGGGAATCTGGTTGCTAGCGGCCTTGATCATCCATGACGTCGTGATCTCTCCCGCCGTGGTCGGCGCGGGCTGGACGCTGCGACGCAGGGTCCCCGATCGCGGGCGCCGATACCTCCAGGCAGCATTGATCATCATCGTCGTGGTCACGGTCATTGCACTGCCGATGATCGCCTTGCGCGGCAGTCAGCCACCTGTGAAGGCCTTGCTGCTCCGCGATTACGCCGCCAACTTGGCGTTGCTCATCGGCCTCATTGCCGCCGTAACCGCCGTGGCCTATGCCGTACGCGTAGTGCGTGATCGGCACCACCGGAGCACGAGTGAGGATCGTACAGACTGAGCTGCTTGTGATCACTCAGGATGTCTGGAGAGAGAAAGCGTATTCCCGTCGCGGTCCTTGAACCATGCGATCAGCCCGCCGTTGGGCGCGGTCCATACTCCCGTCTCGTCCTGCTCCAGGCCGTCCACCCGGAGGAACTCGACTCCCTTCCCGACGAGGTCCGCAATCTCAGCGCGAAGATCAGAGACTTCCCAGCCGAATACGGTGAAGGGCTGCGGCCGCAGTTGATCACCGACGTAGGTGAGCCGAACCACGATGCCTGCGGCCTGGAATACGACCGCGAACGAGTCCGCCTCGATCACCGGAAGGCCCAGCACCTCCTCGTAGAAACGACGTGATCGATCAAGATCACTGCTGGGCACGAAGCCGACTGGGGTTGCGAGACTCAACATGCCCTGATGATCTCGCAAGCGGACGTCGTGAAGGCGCAGCGCCCCGGCTGGGTGGGATCACATCATCCCGACAGCCGATCCGTCATTCCTCCGGCCGGCCCCTACCTACCTGGTCGAGGCCTGGCTGGAATTGAAAAGGGCGGCTAACTGCAAGGACTTAGGCTTGTGGTCATGCGTGTTGGGGTTTTTGGTGCCACTGGACAGGTGGGCGGCGTCATGCGGAGCGTGCTCGAGCAGCGCCGGTTCCCGATCAACGAGCTGAGGTTCTTCGCTTCAGCCCGTTCAGCCGGTCGACGACTTACGTGGGGTGACGAGGAGATCCTCGTCGAAGATACCGACACCGCAGACTTCGCCGGTCTCGACCTCGCGCTCTTCTCCATGGGCAAGACTGCGTCGCTGATCACAGCGCCCAAGGTGGCGGCCGCAGGGGGCATCGTGATCGACAACTCTTCCGGATGGCGGATGGACCCCGACGTTCCACTGGTGGTCTCCGAGGTCAATCCGGAGGACGCGATTCGCCCGGCCAAGGGCATCATCGCCAACCCGAATTGCACAACGATGGCCGCGATGCCCGTACTTGCCCCACTGCACCGAGCCGCTGGTCTGGTACGCCTGCAGATCGCGACCTATCAGGCAGTATCCGGATCTGGTGGCGCCGGTGTCGCCGAGCTCGTCACCCAGGCCAAGGCCGCCGTCGATCGCGCCGCTGAGCTCACCTTCGACGGTCAGGCGCTGGACCTTCCTCAGCCAGAGAAGTACGTCAAGAATATTGCCTACAACGTCATTCCCCTTGCTGGCACGATCGTCGGCGACGGCACTGGCGAGACCGACGAGGAGCAGAAGCTGCGCGATGAATCGCGGAAGATCTTGCACATTCCTGATCTTCGGGTATCCGGCACGTGCGTACGCGTACCTGTTTTCACTGGACACTCCCTCGCGATCCACGCGGAATTCGTCGACGATCTCAGCCCCGAACAGGCGACCGAGCTGCTCGCGCACGCGCCAGGCGTCCAGCTGATGGACGTGCCGACGCCGCTCGATGCGGCCGGCCAGGATCCGAGTCTCGTCGGGCGAGTCCGGGCCGATCAAGCTGCGCCACCCGGCAAGGGTTTGATCATGTTCATCTCAGGCGACAACCTGCGCAAGGGAGCGGCACTGAATGCCGTGCAGATCGCTGAGCTGGTGAGCAGCCAGCTGGTTGCCGGACACCGGGCTGGAACCCTGTGACAGCATCGAATTCGACCTCCAGCGGGCATCCGCTGGCCATCCTTGGCGCGGGTGTGATGGGTGAGACCGTACTCTCGGGATTGCTCCGTGCCGGTTGGCACGCCGATCAGATTGTTGCCACCGACCGCAGGCCCGAGCGGCGGCAGGAGCTGACTGCCCGGTACGGCATCCGGATGCTCGAGAACACCGAGGCGGTCGCCGAGGCAGAGACAGTGATCTTGGTTGTCAAACCGCAGGACATGCGCGACCTGCTGGCTGAGATTGCGGACTCGCTCAAGCCTGGGGCGCTGGTGGTGTCGCTCGCAGCTGGAGTGGACACCGATTTCATCGAATCGCGTTTGCCGGAAGGAGTTGCCGTGGTGCGGGTCATGCCGAATACGCCGGCCCAGGTCGACGAGGGGATGGCCGCGATTTCGCCCGGATCCCACAGCACCCAAGATCATCTTGATCGAGTGACGGAGATCTTGTCCGCGACCGGCCGGGTGATCACGGTTCCAGAGCGATACCAGGATGCAGTGACGGCCATTTCAGGTACCGGTCCGGCGTACCTGTTCTTCGTTGTCGAGGCCATGATCGAGGCGGGAGTGCATCTCGGACTGCCGCGTGACACCGCGACCGAGCTCGTGGTGCAGACCATGTTGGGCTCGGCCAAGCTGCTGCGGGAGACCGGCGAACATCCCACGGTGCTACGGGAGCGTGTCACCTCACCTGGTGGCACGACTGCTGCGGCTGTACGCCAGCTCGAAGATCACAAGGTACGAGCGGCTTTTTTGGGCGCCATGGAGGCGGCACGCGATCGTAGTCGCGACCTTGCTGCTGCGGCTCGAGAGAACAAGCAAGGAATCCGCGGCGGCACCGGATGAGCGGTGGATTGCTCGTCTTCTCCGAAGAGCTGACCAAATACGACTTCGGGCCTCATCACCCGATGGCGCCCGGTCGGGTCACCAACACCATCTCCCTGGCCCGCCAGCTCGGCGTCCTTGATCGGCTGCGGATCGTGCCACCGCCAGATATCGATCTTGAGCTGCTCGAAACCATCCATTCGCGGGACTACATCGCGGCCGTGCAGCAAGGCGAGCCCAACCAGCAGTACGGGCTCGGGACCAGCGACAACCCAGTCTTTCCGGGCATGCATGAGGTCGCGGCCCGGGTGGCGATGGCAAGTGTCGAGGCGGCTCGGAGAGTCTGGACCGGTGACGCACAGCGCGCGTGCAACATCAGTGGCGGACTCCACCACGCAATGCCGGGTTATACCAGCGGCTTCTGCGTCTACAACGACGTTGCCGTTGCCATCCGTTGGCTGCTCGACAACGGCTGCGAGCGGGTCGGCTATGT